>JAKLDU010000120.1 GCA_022703355.1 Deltaproteobacteria bacterium
CTGCGCACGAGGGACAGGACCCGGAACCGGGCCTCCTCGACGTTCGGAGCCGCCCCGGCCCGCACGTCGTTGAGCAGGAGCTCGAGGCTCGTGGCGACGATGGCCATGGAGGGCCTCGCCAGCGACGCTTCGTGGCAGGCGAAGTGGAGATCGTCCATGAGCACCGCCTCCCGGGCCGCGTTGGAAGCCCGGACGGTCCGCCCGGCGAAGTCGAGGGCCCGCAGGGCGAGCTGCCGTGCCCCGCTCTCCCGGTCGTCTTTCAGCGACTGGACGAAGGTATCGGTCTCCCGCTCCAGGGGCTGCCGGGAAACGCGGTCGAAGACGGCCGCGAGGCCGGGCACCGTGTGGAGGCCGCCCATCTCACCGGGCTCGAGCCAGCGGTGCTCCGTGTTCTCCCAGTCGAGAGAGATCTTCGCGGGGTCGTGAACCTCGCAGAGAAAAGGGTGCACGAACCAGATGCGCGATTCCCCCTCGTCTTCGACGGCCACCGTGTCCGCCCGGCGCAGCAGGGTGTAGTCGTCGGGGGTGAGGGACGTTTCTTCCCGGAGCTCGGTCTTGAAGTGCTCCTCCGGGTCCCCCTCGAGGTAGCCGCTGATCCCCGACCAGCGCCCCTGGTAGGTACCCACCCGCCCGGAGCGGCGCACCAGGCAGACCTTGCCCCCGTGCACGAGGAACACCGTGACCACGTGGGCCTGCCGGTCGGTCTTTCCGGGGGCCTCCGGGTCGTACTGGTAGCAGTCGAACGGCTCGCCCGAGCCCTCCTGGAGGGCCCGGTTCGTCCGGCAGAACGTCTGGAGCTCCCCGTTGGAGAAGTTCCGGCACACCTGGCAGAAGGCCTGGGGGCTCAGTTCGACATCCTGGTTGAGCTCGTAGGAGCGGAAGCGGGGACACGGGGCGCACTCCTCGATGGGGCCTGTCTTCCGCTTGCACCAGAAACAGTGGGCGTCCCTGAAATTCATGGCGCATACCATACTGTGAGTCGATTTAAAGGGCAAGCGTTTTAAGCCCGCCCCCCGCGAGGGTTCGGGCCTGCCCGGAGGGAAAGCGGGACTAGTCGAACAGGCCCTTGAGGTAGTCGAGCACCCTGGGGATTTCCTTGACCACGGGGATCTCGGGGCCCGCGTCGGAGACCTCCGCGGGCTGGGTGCCGTCGAGGTAGGGCACCGTGATGCCCCCGGTGGTCCAGTAATTCGCAAGCTTGCCGTTGCCCGGGTCCACGCTGAAGACCACGATGCCCGGGGGCACGGGCCAGGAAGCGCCCGGGCTCAGGCGCGCCAGGATGCCCGCGGCCACGGGCATGGCGCCCGCGGCCCCGGTGTACCCGATGGAGCGGTAGGCGTCCGCGCCCATCCACACGGTGACCACGAGCTGGGGGGTGAACCCCGCGAACCAGGAGTCCCGGTTGTCGTCGGTGGTGCCCGTCTTGCCGCAGACCCCCGGGGGCATGCCATAGACCTTCGCGTCCCTGGCCGTGCCGGAGACCACCACCTGCCGGAGCGCGTCCCCGAGCAGGTAGACCACGGCCGGGTCGAGGGCGGGCTCGGGCGCGGGCGCGGTATACGCCTGGACGAGCCTGCCGTTCCCGTCGGCCACCCCCCTGAGGGAGAAGTGCCTCACCCGGCTGCCGCCGTTGGCGAACGCGCTGTACAGCGAAGACATCTCCATGGGCGAGCAGTCGAGGGCGCCCAGGAGCAGCGAGGGGTTGGCGCTGGCCGTCTTGAAGGGGAGCACCCGGTTGAGCTCGAGCAGGACGGCGGGCACGCCCAGGCCCAGGCGCACGGTGGCCTGGTTGTACGAGTTGGCCAGAGCGTTTCTGAGCATCACCCGCCCGTGGGAAACCTTGTCGTAGTTCGCAGGCTCCCAGTTCGTGCCGTCCGCCTGGGGGATGGAGATCGGGAAGTCGTCCAGGAAGGTCGTGAGGGTGAAGCCGTTCCTCAGCGCGGTGTAGTAGACGATGGGCTTCACCAGAGACCCCACCTGCCTCCTGATGCTCACGGCGCGGTTGAACTGGGACGCACCGTAGTCCTTGCCCCCCACCATGGCCAGGATCTCCCCCGTGGCGGGGTCCGCGACGAGAACGGCGCCGTCTATCCCCTTGTCCTTGCCCTTCAGGGAGCGCACGAGCAGTGTTTCGGCCGTGTTCTGCACGTGCATGTCCAGGGTGGTGTAGATCCGGTACCCGCCCTGTTCGAGGACCGTTTCGGGGAACTGCTTCTGCACCAGGGAAAGCACATAGTCCACGAAGTATGGCGCCTGCCGCTTTCTGGGCTTGAGCGGGACGACCTTCAGGGGGGCCTTTCTGGCCCCGGCGTACTCCTTTTCGGTGATCTTCCCCTGGTCCTTCATGAGCGCAAGGACGAGGTTCCTCCGGGCGCGGGCCTTGTCCGGGTATCTGTAGGGGGAGTAGGCGTTGGGGGCCTTGATCATGCCTGCCAGGAGCGCCGCCTCGGGGAGGCTCACATCGGAGACGTCCTTGTCGAAGAGCACGCGGGCGGCGCCTCCCATGCCGCACACCCCGGCGTGGTTGTAGCTCCCCATGTAGATCTCGTTTATGTACATCTCCAGGATCTGGTCCTTGGTGTATTCCCGCTCCATGGCCATGGCGATCCAGATCTCCCTGACCTTCCGGGACATGACGCGCTTGCGGTTGAGGAAGAGGTTCTTCACGAGCTGCTGGGTGATGGTGGAGCCCCCCTCGGTGACGGCGCCGTGCTTCAGGTTGGAAACCCCCGCCCGGAGCATGGAGCGCATGTCGAAACCCGAGTGGCTGTAGAACCTCCGGTCCTCGGTGCACACGATGGCGTCCCGCAGCGTTTTGGGACAGTCCTTCAGCTTGACGACGGTGCGGTCCTCGGCGAGGTCGTCGTAGATCCGGGTGATCTCCTCGGGCTCCAGGAGGACGCTGCCCAGGGGTACGTTCGTGTCTGGCCTCACGAGCCCCGTGACCCGGCTGCCCTGCAGGAGGAGCTTCACCCGGGAAGCTTCGTGCCTCTCGCCCAGGTACGTGAAGGCGTGGGTGAAGAGGACCAGGGAGCCGGGGCTTTTGGTGAAGTCGCCCGGCCGGGCGACTTTGGAGACGGACCGGTACCGCAGGCGCTCGAGCCTGCCCGTCAGGCCCGCGCGGTTTACGTCCAGCCCCGGGGCGAGCTTCAGCGGCCTGCTGTAGATCTTCGAGGGGATGTGCCAGATGGGTCCTTCCCGGAGCTTTTTGATCTCGTCTTCCGCGCCGTAGCTCGCGTAGATGACCCCCGAGACCATGAGCAGGGCACCGATGACCAGAAAGAGAAAATACCTTCCGCGATAGGGAATCCGGACCTTCACGACGCCAGACTATAGAACCGGGGGCGGACGCCTGTCAATCCCGAGGATGAAGGGCGGCTAGAGGCAGGACCGGGGACGCCTTCTGCCCGGCAGGAAGCGGACTCATCCGGTTTGCGGCCCGAGGCGGACCCGAAACCGCGTTTTTCCCGGCAGGGGGCGATCTCTTTCGGGCGGCTCGCCCCGGTCAGGCCCGGGGGCTCAGTCTTCCAGGCCCTGCCTCTTCCTGAGCACCTCGCGCTGGCGCTTGAACAGGTAGCGGATGATGTCTTCCTTCGTGTCGCTGTCCACCTGGAGGAACCTCACGGCTATGGCGCTGCGGGAGGTCTCCCCGCTCGTGACGGGCTTGATCCTCAGCACGTCCCCCAGGAGCTGGAGGTACAGGAGAGGCGCCATGGGCAGGATCATGCTCACCTCCACGAGGTCTCCGGGCCGGAAGCTCTCCTTCGTGATGAACCTGATGCCCGAGGCGCTCAGGTTCACGTCCTTCTGGGGGGTGCGCATGAGCTCCATGAAGTCGTCGCCCAGGTACATGTGGATGAGCAGGTCGAGCTTGCGGTTGATCTCCCAGACGATGGGGTTGTTGAAGAGCGACTCCCGGGTGAAGGGCATCTCCTCCACGCCGGGGGGCCCGAACTTGCCCCGGACGAAGGAGTCGATGATGAGCTTGTTCGCGACGATCCGCTCCCGGGCCTCCTGGAAGGTCTCCACCTTCCGGTCCTCGCGGCAGAGGAACTTCGCCTTGAGGTAGATCTTGTCGTACACCCGGGCGTCCTGCCGGCGCTCGTCCCCCGGTGAGGCGTAGCACTCCACGCACAGCCTGATACCCTCCGGCGTGATCTCCTCCACCTTGGCAAGGACCGAGTCCTGCCCGTCCGAGAGCCGCAGGAGCATGCCCTCCTTCACCTCGATGGGCTGCCGGGGCGAAAACACGAAGCGCTCGTCGCCCAGGATCTCCACCGTGCCGGCCACCCTGCTCCCGTTGGTCAGCATCGCCTGGATTCCCGAGTTCAGATTGAGCAGATTGTCGATGTTCATACGAGCCCTCCCATGGCTTCCACCCGGTTCCTTCCCCGCTCCTTGGCGAGGTAGAGCCCCCTGTCCGCCTGCTCCACGAGCCCGGTGGGGGTGAGCCCGTCCCGGTGCTCGCTTATGCCGATGCTCACCGTGATCTTCAGACCGGCGATGAAGTCCGTCTGCTCCACCTCGAACCGGATCCGGCCCGCGAGCTTCCCGGCCTTGGCGAGCCCGGTGTGGGGAAGCAGGATGGAGAACTCCTCGCCCCCGTACCGGAACACCCGGTCGCTCTTCCTGACGCACCCGGCGAGCCGCTGTGCCAGGGACTTGAGGACCACGTCCCCGATCTGGTGGCCGTAGGTGTCGTTGATCTTCTTGAAGTGGTCGATGTCCGCCATCATGAGGGAAAACGACGTGCCGTATCGCGCCGCCCGGTCGTGCTCGACCTTCAGCATCTCCTCCAGGGCCCGGTAGTTGAGCAGGCCCGTGAGGGCGTCCCGGTAGGCCATGTGGAGCAGGGCCTCGTGGTCCATGAGCTTGGCCACGGCAGGCGTCAATATCTTGACCCATTCCCGGAAGATACCGTCATGGATCCCTGAATTGATGGAGAGGGTGACCCCGGCCTTCGAACTTGCGGTAATGGGCAGGTCCATGCGGCGCCCGATGAGGGGCGGACGGCCGCCCACGGAAACCGCGGTGTAGGAGCACGAACGGCCGTTGAGCACCCTCCGGGCATCCTCGGCCCCGCCCTGCTCGCGGTCCAGCACGGAATAGACCTGGGTCTTTGAGCCGCCTGCGGTCACGTACAGGGACGGCGCCGCCTGGGGGAAGGTCTGCCCCATGAGCGAGACGAGGTCCACCATGGCGCCGTGGGCCGTGGGGCTGGACAGCAGGCACATGACGCTCTCGGTGAACAGGGCGAGAGACCCGCTCCGGGCAAGGGTTCCCATGACGAATCCTGGCTTCTCCTGTACCGCTCGTGCTTCTCTGGTCAGCATCTTTCCCTCCTCCCCGCTTGCCGGGGATTTCGCCTGTTGACACCTGCTCTCATGCAAGGGGTGTGCCTTGAGGGGGGAACGGGGTTCGGCTCGTTCCCCCCCCCCTCGCCCGCTGCAAGCGCTTGTGGCAAACCCGGTATTATGGAACGCTGTTCCCCGGGGCGCCTTCCACTGTTCCGGTCGGGCCTGAAATCGCCTGCGCCCCTTCTTCCTCCCCCCGCACAAGTTCCGTTCTATCACCCCTTTCCCGTCATGTTGATTCCCGAAAATGATTCGTGTATAGTTCTTCAGCTCAGTCGTATGCAGCAGGGTTGTCCCCATCTCCCGTGCTGTGCATGCCTGAAGAGAAATCACCCGAGAGCTGGTTATGGAAAAGCGAGGCATTATCGAGATCAG
>JAKLDU010000121.1 GCA_022703355.1 Deltaproteobacteria bacterium
GCCGATCTCATGGCCCGGGACCTCACCATCAACGCCATGGCCTGGGACCTCGCCTCGAACGTCTTCCTGGACCCCTCGGACGGGATGGGCGACCTGATGAACGGCCTCATCAGGATCATCTCCGAAAAGAACCTCACGGATGACCCCCTGCGCGCCCTGCGCGCCCTGCGGTTTTCCGTGACCCTCGACTTCCCGCTCCGTGAGGAGACCTCCCGGCTGATCAGGAAGCACCGGGACCTCCTCGGGCAGGTCTCGCCCGAGCGGGTGAAGCTGGAGCTCGAGCGCGCCCTCGAGGTCCCCCACAGCGCCCGGTTCTTCCGCCTGCTGACCTGGGAAGGGCTCATCCCGGTCCTGTTCCCCCCTTCGCTCACGGGGGAATCCGACGACCGTCATCTCTGGCTGCCGGTCTTTTCGGTGGCCCTGCCCATCGCCGAGGAGATGGACCAGATCATCTACGCCGCGGACGCCCTCATGCCGGGGAGCCGGGCCCTGCTCGAGGAGGAGACCGAAGCCGGGGTGAGGCGCGCGGCCCTGCTCCGGCTCGCTTCTTTCATCCTGGGGCTGAGGGAGGGGCGGCTTCGGGACAGGCGGGGGGAGGAGGCCGGGGACATCGCGGGGCATGCCGCGGATTTCTTGGCCGGGCTCCGCTTTTCGGCCCGGTCGTGCCGCATGCTCAGGGACGCCCTGGACAGCCTCGCACCCGCCGAGGCCCTGCTCTCGAAGGCGCCCGCCGAGGCCCTCGACCTGTACCGCTTCTGCGAGAGGGCGGCGCCCGTCCTTCCGGAGGCGCTGCTCCTGGCGCTGGTGCGGCCGGGGGAAAAGGGCAGGAGGCAGGCGGCATCCCTTGTCTGGGATTACTTCGAAAGCGTGTACGGCGAATGGAAGAAAAGCCCCCTTCTCACCGGCAGGGAGGTCATGGAGGCTGCTGGCTTCGACCCGGGGCCCCGGGTCGGCAGGCTCCTCGCCGAGGTGGAGGAGGCGCGGGCGCAGGGCCTCGTGGGGTCGAAGGAAGAGGCGCTCGCATACCTGCACCGCATCGTCGCCTAGCCGGGCCTTCCCGGGCGGCGGCACCGGTCTTGAGTTCCCGGATTTACATCGCCCCGCGTTTTTGATATGCATGAGGGCATGAACGTCGAATCCTGGATGTCGCGGAATCTCGTCACCATCGGGAAGGATGCGGGGATCAGGGACGCCCTGATGGTCATGAAGAAGTACGCCATCCGGCACCTGCCGGTGGTGGAAAACGGCCTGTTCGTCGGGCTCGTCTCGTCGGGAGACCTCAAGCAGGTGATCCTGGCCTCCATGCTGGAAAACCTCAAGGTGAGCGACGTCATGCTCCAGAACCCCTTCGCCATCGAGAAGGAGACCCCGCTGGAAAAGGCGGCCGCCATCATCTTCGACAAGAACATCGACTGCCTGCCCGTCATCGAGGAGGGCAGGGCGGTCGGGATCATCACGGTCAAGGACATCCTGAAGGCCTTCATCGAGATCATGGGGGTGCTCAAGGGAGGCGCGCGTCTCGACGTGATCCTCAAGCAGGTCCACGGGTCATTCGACGAGGTGGTGGGGATCATCGAGGACAAGGGGGGCTATATCATCTCCGCGGGCATGACCGTGAACGGTGAAGACAATGCCCATCACTTCCGCATTTCCGGGGGCGACCCCGACGGCATGGCCGTCGAGCTCTCGAAGCTGGGGTACCGGGGCGTCAAGGTCGTTCAGTAATACCCAGCTTTCCCTTCACTTCCCCGGGGGTTGTCCCCCTGAGGACAAGAATTTTCGTTCGGCCCTTCTCCCCCGAGCGGATCTCGATCTTCGACTTCGCGATGCCCAGGGCACCCGAAAGAAACTTCTGGAGGGCCCTGTTGGCCTTGCCTTCCACCGGGGGGGCGCTCAGGCGGATATCCAGGCTTTCCTCCCTGACCCCCTCGACGGCGTTTTTGCGGGCGTTGGGGTGAACCCTGCACGCGAGGATGGTGAGCTCACCCTCTTGCCTGATCCACATTCTCCATCTCTTTGAGCCAGTTCTGGTACGAGTCCATGAGGGACTTGAGCTCGGCGAAGAGGTTCATCCGCTTGACCTTGAGCTCGAGGATTTCCTTGTCGAGGGCGCCTTTCGCCTGCTCGGAGGCCTCGATGATCTCCCTGGCCCGCGCCCGGGAGTCCTCCTCGATCTCCCTGCCCCTCTGCTCGGCCTCGTCGATCTTCTGCTGGGACTCCGCGAGCATGGCGGCGGCGGTGTTCCTGGCCTCGGCGAGGGCGGTGGCCGACTCCTGCTCGGCTGCCCGCTTCTTCTCGTCGGAGAACTGCTTGGCGGACAGGAAGATGTCCTCGAGGTCGCGCTGCTTGCCCCGCATGGTCTCGAGCTCGCTTTTCAGCAGGGAGTTCTCCTCCATGACCTCTTCCATGTCCTCGGCCACCCCGAGGAGGAAATTGGTCACCTCCTCCCTGTCGAAACCGGAGAGCTTCACCCGGAACCGCTGTTCACGGATCATCTCAGGCGTGATGTGCATCAGAGGCCCCCTTTCAGTTTTAAGTTCAGGCCGACCCGGACGAGGGAACTCGTCACCAGGTAATTCATGAGGTAGATCGCTCCGATCACCACGAGAGGGGAAAGATCGAACCCGCCCGCCACCAGGGGAAGCCTCCGGCGGAACCAGGAAAACACGGGCTCGGTGAATGCCGACAGGATCCGGACGAGGGGGTTGTAGGGGTTGGGCCGCACCCAGGAGATGATTGCGGCGATGATGACGACGAGCAGGTAGGACTGCAGGAAAGCGGCCACGGTCCTGCCCGTGCCGATGAGGACGTTCGCGACGACGTTGCCCTGCTCCTGGAACATGGGCACAAAGGTGTAGTCGAGGAACAGGACGAGGGCGATGGCGATAAGGGGGGAAAAGTCGATGCCGGCAAAGACGAGGGGGACGTGCCTCCTGAGCCACAGGAACAGCGGCTCGGTGGCCCGGCGCAGAAACTGGACGAGGGGGTTGTAGGGGTCGGGGTTGACCCAGGAGATGAACGCTCCGATGATGATGATCCACAGGTAGATCGTCAAGGCATAGTGGAACAGCGTGCCTAAGCCCACGAGGAAACCGCTCGTCCCGTCCATACTTCCCCCCATACGGTCACTGGGAAACGTTCCTTCCCCTTTTGCCGCTTTCGGGGCAAGAAAGCAAGGATTTTCCCCGCCCGGAATCCCGTCCAGGCCGGTGTGGCGACCATACAACCGGGCTTGCGATCCCCTGAAAGCTCTGATAAGTTTAATCCCGTGAAGTTGAAGAGAGTTGAAATCAAGGGCTTCAAATCCATCGCTCGCAAGACGTCGCTCCCCCTGGCGGACGGGATCACCTGCATCGCGGGACCCAACGGCTGCGGGAAAAGCAACATCATCGACGCCGTCAGGTGGGCGCTCGGGGAGCAGTCGAACCGGTCGCTCAGGGCGGGGACCATGAGCGAGGTGATCTTCTCCGGGACCCAGGATGCTGGCCCCGCCTCCATGGCGGAGGTCACCCTCGAGTTCGCCCGGGAGGGCGGCTTCTTCCCCCAGAGCCTCGAGGGTTTTGACGAGGTTGCCGTCTCCCGGAGGCTCTACACCACGGGCGAGAGCGTCTACTCCATCAACGGGGTCAGGTGCAGGCTCAAGGACGTCACGGACATCTTCCTGGACACGGGCCTGGACCGCCACGGGTACGCCATCGTGGAGCAGGGCAAGGTCAAGGACATCATCCAGTCGAAGCCCGAGGACATCCGCTACCTCATCGAGGAGGCCGCCGAGGTGGGGAAGTTCCGCATCAAGCGCACCGATGCCATGAAGCGCCTCGAGGCCACCGCCGCGAACCTCGAGCGCATCGAAGACCTCCTGGGGGAGGTGTCGAGGCAGCGCGACGAGCTCAAGGCCCAGGCGAACAAGGCCCGGAGATACCAGTTCGTGCGCGACGAGATCAACGGGCTCACCCGGCTCCTGTGGGCGCACGAAATCGAGGCCATCACCGAAAGGAAGGCCGGGCTCGAACGGGGCCTGCGGGAGATCGAAGCGCGGATGGAGAGCTTCCGGAAGACCCACGACGAGTACGCGAACGCCCTGAAGGCCCACGAGTACAAGCTTTCCGTCCTGAGGCAGAAAAAGGACGAAACCGCGGCGGCCCTCGGCGAGGCCCGTTCGAGGTTGCTCCTTGCGGAAAAGGAGATCGAGGCGGTGGGCAGGAGGAGGCAGGACCTCTCGGAAGCCTTCGACCTCCTGGCCGCCCGGATCGGGCAGATGGGGGAGGCCCGCGAAGAGCTCGCCGCCAGGAAGGAGCGCGAAGGCACCGACCTCGAGAAGCTCGGGCAGGAGATCTCCGCCCTCGCCGGGGAGATGGCCGCCCGCATGGAGCGCGCCGAGATTCTGGCGAAGGAGCATGCAGAGGCCGAAGGCGAATACGGCCAGGCCCGGGCGAAGCTCTTCGACGCCATCGGGCACGTGCGGGCCTATGAGCAGAGGATCTCCTCCCTGGAGGCACGGAGGCAGGAGGCGGTTTCGAACCGCGAGAAGAGGGGGGAAGACCGCGCAGGGCTCGAGGGCAGGAAGAAGGCCCTGCAGGAAAAGCTCGACGGGTATGACCGCGAGATCGCCCTGAAGCGGTCCGGGAAGGAGAACCTAGAGGCCTCCATCGCCGCCCTCGACGAAAAACTGCGCGCGGCCCAGGCAGGCATCGAGAAGCTCTCCCCGGAGCTCTCGGGCCTCGAGAAGACCCACGCCCGGACGCAGGCCAAGATCCTCATGCTCGAGCGCATCATCGCGTCGAGCACGAGGCCCATCCCCCCGGACCTCACCAGGCTGAACGGCGCCACGCGCGTCGCCGACGCCCTCAAGGTGAAGCCCGGGTACGAGACCGCCGTGGGGAGGTCCCTGGGGAGCGCCCTGGACTACCTCATCGTCAGAGACCACCAGGAGATCCTCGACACCGAGGGTATCGAGGAAGCGGGGCCGGGGCTCATCCCCCGCACGCCCCACGTGGAGAATCCCCGCGAAGGGGTTTCCCCGTCCGGCCCGGGCGTCGTCGCCCCCCTGCGAAACTTCATCAACGCCCGGGAGGGCTACGAGGACGTGATCGACGCCCTGTCCCGGAACATGCTCGTGGTGGAGGACCTGCGCTCCGCCATGGCCCTGTGGGCCCGGGGCGAGAGGGCCTGCTCGCTCGTCACCCGGGGCGGCGCCATCCTCGAGCCCACCGGGGTGGTCAGGAACACCCGGGAAATGGAAAAATACGCCGAAGGCCTGAAGGCCAAGGCGGAAAAGGAAGAGGCCGCGAAGCAGGCGGCAGAGCTCGAACGGGAGATCGCCGGCGCGATGGAGAAGCTGGCGGGCCTCAAGGAAGAGCACCAGGCGGCCGCCCGGGAGCTCGGCAGCGCCCGTGACCGTGACCGCGACCTGAAGGCGGAGCTCGACGGGCTCGTGGACGGGAGGCACCTGGAGGCCCGGGAGATGGAGCGCCTCCAGGAGCGGGAGCAGTCCTTCGAGCGGGACATCCGGATGTGGGAGGAGATGG
>JAKLDU010000122.1 GCA_022703355.1 Deltaproteobacteria bacterium
TGCGACCAGTTCACCGTCATCATGACCCTCGAGGTCTCTGGCAGGATCATGGGTCTCATTGTGGACGCGGTGAGCGACGTGGTGACCCTGGCGAAAGAGGCCATCAAGCCCAGGCCGAACTTCTCCACGGGCATCGGCATGAACTTCATCCACGGGATGGGGGTGAAGGACGACAAGTTCATCATCCTGCTGGACGTGGACAGGCTCTTGTCCGACAACGAACTAAACGTGGTGGACGGGGTCTGACCTTGATAGACCAGGGCTTCGATCTCACCGACAGGGAGTTCCTCCTCTTCAGGGAGCTCATTTACCGTGAGACGGGCATCAACCTGTCCGACAAGAAGAAGAAGCTCATCGTCGCCCGGCTTTCCAAGAGGCTCAGGGCCTTGGGGCTCGAGAGCTTCACCGGATACTACCAGTATCTTAAGGAGAGCCCGGAAGCGGACAACGAGATCGTGAACCTCATCAACCGGGTCACGACGAACAAGACCGATTTCTTCCGGGAGATGCACCACTTCGACTTCCTGCTCCAGGACCTGTTTCCCCGGATGGCCGCCGAGGGCAGGAAGACCGGCTCCCGCAGGCTGCGCATCTGGTCGGCGGGCTGCTCCTCGGGTGAAGAGCCCTACTCGCTGGCCATGACCGCACTCGAAGCCTTCAAAAAGGAGCGCGGGTGGGACATCAGGATCCTGGCCACCGACCTCGACACGGAGATCCTCCAGAAGGCCATCGCCGGCTCCTACCCCGCCCAGGCCCTCGCCCCGGTGCCCAGGGACTACGTCTCCCGGTACTTCTTCCGCGCGGGCGAGAACTACGTGGTGGGCGATGCGTGCAAGTCCATCGTGGCGTTCCGGAAGCTCAACCTCATAAACGGGACCTTCCCCATGAAGCACCCCTTCGACATCATCTTCTGCCGCAACGTCATCATCTATTTCGACGCGAAGACGAAGGACGCCCTGCTGAAGAGGTACCACTCGCACCTGAAAAACGACGGGCACATGTTTATCGGCCACTCGGAGTCCCTCATGCACATGAAGGACAAGTTCCGCTTCCTGAAGCACACGGTCTATCAGAAGGTGTAAGGGATGTTCACGCAATACAGCGCTCACTTCAAACGCCCCATGGTGATCATCTACCCGGGGGAGTTCCACGTGAGCTCCACGGACATCATCGCCACGGTCCTGGGCTCCTGCATCGCCGTGTGCATCAAGGACATGAAGACCGGCCTCGGCGGGATGAACCACTTCATGCTCCCGGGCGACGTGCGCTCCACCGGCATATTCCTGTCCCCCTCCGCGAAGTACGGGATGTTCGCCATGGAGCAGCTCATCAACGAGCTCCTCAAGAAAAACGGGTCGAAAAAGGATTTCGTGGCAAAGGTCTTCGGCGGCGGTCACGTGCTCAACGTCCGGAAAACCGACGGCAGCGTGCCCGAGTCGAACATCGAGTTCGTGAAGGCCTTCCTCGCCATGGAGCAGATACCCGTGGTAAAGCAGGACGTGGGCGGCTATACCGGCCGGAAGATCCTCTTTTTCCCGGACACGGCGAAGGTGCTCCTCAAGCGTCTCGAGTCCACGGTGGACTCGAAGATCATCCAGGCCGAACAGTCGTACAAGTCGAAGCTGTTCAAGGAAAAGGAAAAGCTCCAGAGGACCGGAGGGGACCTCACCCTCTTCTAGGACGGAGACATGAGCCCCATCAAGGTACTGATCATCGATGACTCTGCCCTCGTGAGGAAGCTCCTCACCGACGTCCTGAGCAGCGACCCCCAGATCGAGGTCGTGGGCAGCGCCCCCGACCCCCTCATCGCCGTCCGGAAGATCCAGAACCTCGCGCCCGACGTCATCACCCTGGACATCGAGATGCCCCGGATGGACGGGCTCACCTTCCTCGAGAAGCTCATGAAGAGCACGCCCATGCCCGTGGTCATGTTCTCGTCGCTCACCGAGAAGGGCGCAGAGGCCACCCTGAAAGCCCTGTCGCTGGGGGCGGTGGACTTCGTCACCAAGCCCCGGGTCAAGCTCACCGAGAGCATGGAGGAGCTGAAAGCCAACATCCTGTCCCGGGTGAAGGCCGCTGCCACGTCAAAGCCGAGGAAGGCCATCACGCCCCCGCTGACCGTGCCACCCCGGTACGGCATGGACGAGGTCCTTGCCGCCCGGAGGATGCCGCCCGCCCGCGATGGGGAAAAGGTCCTGGTCATCGGCGCCTCCACCGGGGGCACCGTGGCCATCGAGCAGATTCTCAACAAGCTTCCCAAGGACTCCCCGCCGACCCTCATCGTGCAGCACATGCCGCCCATCTTCACCCGGTCCTTCGCCCAGAGGGTCAACGGGCTCACGGCGATGGAGGTTTCCGAGGCCTGCGACAACGACCCCCTCAAGCGGGGCTCCGTGCTCATAGCACCGGGCGGACAGCACATGATCGTGAACAGGGGGTCCACGGGGTACTACGTGACCATCAAGGACGGCCCCCCCGTGAACCGGCACAAGCCCTCGGTGGACGTGCTCTTCCGTTCAGCCGCGAACACGCTGGGCGCCAACGCCATCGGGGTGATCCTCACAGGCATGGGCGACGACGGCGCCCGGGGCCTCAAGGAGCTGAAGGACTCCGGCGCAGTCACCGTGGCCCAGGACGAGGAGACCTGTGTGGTGTTCGGCATGCCCAAGGTCGCCATCGAACTGGGCGGCGTGGACAAGGTCCTTCCCCTGGGCTCGATACCCGCCTTCGTCATGGGCCTGGCCAGGTCCGAGTAGGCCCCGGGGGGTGCGGGTCGCATGAAGACTCCCAGGCATACCGTGCTCGTCGTCGCCGAAGCGAGCGACACCAGAAAGGCCATCACCAGCGGCCTTTCCCCCCGGAGATTCGCCCTCGACCTCGCCCGGGGCCCGAACGACTGCCTGGGCCCCCTGCTCGGGGCAAGACCCGACTTCGTGGTCATGGGCATTGCCTCGCCCTCGCCAGAAAGCCTCGCCCCCATCAGGGCCATCCTCGAGGCCGACGCGCGGGCAAGGGTCATCGTGGTGAGCCCTTCTCCGGACCAGGCGTTCGCCCTCGAGTGCATCCGGAACGGCGCGAGCGACTACCTCCGGGAACCCCTGAAACCCGGCGACCTGAAGCGTTCCATCGACCGGATCTCCTGCCGGGCCGCCCTCACCGGAAAGGCCCGGGAGCCCGACCTGTCCTGCATCCTCGAGGAGCGCAAGACTCTGAAGTTCGGCAACGACTTAGGCGCGCTGCCCTACGTCATCAACCAGGCCGTGGCGAACGCCTCGCTGGTGTGCCCCGACGTACCCATGCTCAAGACCGCCCTGGGCGAGGTCCTGCTCAACGCCATCGAGCACGGGAATCTGGGCATCGTCCTGAAGGAGAAGTCCGCGGCCATCACCCGGAACGCCTACCCCGAGCTGCTCAGAAAGCGCAGCGTCGACCCCCGCCACGCCGGGAAGGTCGTCACCCTGCACGTCCGGATGACCAGGGACAAACTGACGTACCGGGTCATCGACCAGGGCGAAGGGTTCGACCACAGGGCCCTCTTCGGGCGCGACCCCCATGCCACCGCCGGCAGCGGCCTCGGACTCTTCTTCGCGAAGAGCTACTTCAGCAGGATGATCTTCAGGGGCCGGGGCAACGACGTCACCCTCGTCTACAACAAGCCCGGGCCGGGGAAATGAAGGGGCTCATGCCGTGAAAGGCGAGGACTTCATCGTCAGGCTCACCGACGCCCTGCCGTCCGGCATCATGGCCCTCTCACCGGAACGCACCGTGTTCCTGTGGAACTCAGCGGCGGAATCCTTCACCTCCCTTCCCCGGGAATCGGTGATGGGCCTGCACGAAGAGGAGCTCCCCCGGGACGTCAGGCTCATCCTCGAGTGCGACTCCCCCGAAACGGAACTGCCCGGCACCGACGGCGAGCCCCGGCACATCCAGAGGACCGTGCGGGAGTTCGAGTTCGCCGGAAGCGGCACCATCCGGGTCGTGGCGTTTACCGACGTCACCGGCATCCTGGCGCACAGGCAGGACATGGAAAAGATCCTCATGGAAACGGCCGAATCGAAGGACCTCATGGAGGAGCAGGCCGCGAAGCTCGCCGTGGCCCTCGCCGAGCTGGGGGAGAAGAGCGACATCATCGAGGGCCAGAACAGGAGGATGGTGGACGAGCTCAAGATGGCGGCCCGCCTCCAGAAGAGCCTGCTGCCCAGCCTTTCCGAGAATGTGAACGGGGTGAGCGTCTTTTCGCGCTTCATCCCTTCCATTCACATCGGAGGCGACCTCTACGACGTGGTGGACCTTGGGCAGGGGCTCACGGGGTTCATCATCGCCGACGTCTCCGGCCACGGCGTGGCGGCCGCCCTCGTGTCGTCCATGTTCAAGATGAGCTTCCACAACCTCGCGTCCACCGTGGCCAGCCCCAAAATCCTCTGCCACATGCTCAACCGGGAGTTCCACCCCATCCTCCAGGAGGACTACATCACCTCCTTCTACGTGCTCACGGACCGCATGCACCGGACCATCACCTACTCAAACGCGGGGCATCCCGCGGCCCTGCTCTACCGGAAAAGCACGGGCGAGGTGGCGGAGCTCGACACGGACGGCTTCTTCCTGGGCATGTTCGCCGACGGCTCCTACGAGGAGGTCACCCTGGGGGGCATCGAGAACGGCGACGCGCTCCTCCTGTACACCGACTGCATCCTCGAGACCGAGAATGCGGCGGGGGAGCCCTACGGCATGACCCGCCTCAAGCGGTCATTCGCCGGGGCCCTGAAAGAGACGCACGGCCAGGACGTCATCGAGCGCATCGAGGCCGAGGTGAGGGCGTTCAACACCCGGGACCGCTTCGACGACGACTTCACCGTGCTCCTCCTGGAGTTCTGGGAGCAGGAGGACCATGGGATCCCCCCGGAGCCCGTCGACCTCCCCGGGGACACCGGCGGATTCGTCGAGTTCTGACTCCCGGGGCGTTCACGCCCCTTTCGCCTCCGGCCCTCTTCCCCTTCCGCGCAAAGCCGCTCGTTCCGGAAAAGCACCCCGCTTCGATTCTCCGTTTGTCAGAACAGCCCCCGGGGGCTAGAATGAGGCACGAGGGAGAGAAGGCGATGGCGAAAAAAGACTCTGGACAGGGATTTCCGGCCCCTGCCGCTCAGGGCCGTTTTGCTGAAGGGACAAGGTCGGGGGAAAGCGCGCGACCGGGTTCTCCCCGAAGGCCGAAAACAGGGCTGGTTCTGGGCGGCGGGTCGGCCCGCGGGCTGTCGCACGTGGGCGTCATCAGGGCGCTGGAGGAGGCGGGGATCAGGCCCGACCTCGTGTGCGGCACCTCCATCGGCGCCCTGGTGGGCGCCGCCTACGCCTCGGGCGAGCTCGACCGGTTCGAGACATGGCTCCTCGGGCTGGGGATACGGGACGTGGTCGCGTTCATGGACGTAAGCCTGAGCGGCGGCCTCTTCAAGGGGGACAAGCTCATGGAGTTCC
>JAKLDU010000123.1 GCA_022703355.1 Deltaproteobacteria bacterium
CTCGACGAGGTCATCGGGTATCTTCTGGAGCTCAGGGAGTCATGGGAGAAAATCATAAAGAAGACCTCCTGAAGTGCCTGAGGCAATGGCGCGACATCACCGCCAGGCAGGGTGAGGCCCTCGCCGGGGGCGACCTCGAGCAGTTCGAACGGCTCAACAGGGTTGCCCTCGTCCTCCAGTCCCGCTTCGAAAACAGCCTTCCGGAAGCGGGGAAACCCCGCAGGGACGAGGCCGTGAGGAACCTCCTCGAGGAGATCCGGGCGAACCAGGCCCTGTTCATCGATGCCATCTCCCGGGACATCAAAGAGGTGGCAAAGGCCATGGGCAAACTTGCACAAGACAGGAAGTCGCTGGGCGGATACCGACGGAGCTCCCACGCCGCCCCCCGCTTCACGAGCAAACGCACCTGAACCCGGGTCGATACCTTCCGTTGACAGATCTCCCCAATTTTCATACTGTGTCACATCATGCAGATACTACTGGCATCAGGCTCTCCCAGGAGAAGGGAGCTTTTCTCCTGGCTGGGGGTTGAGTTCGAGGTCCTCGCTCCCGACGTCGATGAGACGGTCCGGGGGAGCGAAGCCCCCGGGGACTACTGCTCCCGCCTCAGCAGGGAGAAGGCCCTCAGCTTCCAGGAGGTCCGGCCCCGGCACCTCATCGTTGCCGCCGACACCGTGGTGGTCATCGGCGGCGCCATCCTCGGCAAGCCGTCGAACGGGGACGAAGCGCGCAGCCACCTCCGGCAGCTCCAGGGGTGCATGCACGAGGTCTTCACGGGCTACACCGTGGCCCGGGAGTCCCGGGCCGCCACGCGCGTCATCCGCACCCGGGTGTTTTTCCGGGACATGACCGAAGAGGAGATCGACTGGTACGTGTCCACGGGGGAGCCCATGGACAAGGCAGGTTCCTATGCCCTCCAGGGCATCGGGGCGGTCTTCGTCGACAGGATCGAGGGCTCCTACACCAACGTCATCGGGCTGCCCCTCTCACACCTCTACCACGACCTGAAAGACTTCGGGCTCGGTTTGCAGCCATTCCGGGAGGCATAAGCTATGGGCACGTACATCATGGCCATCGACCAGGGCACGACCGGCAGCAGGGTGATGCTCGTCGACCCCGCGGGGAAGGTCGCCTCCATGGCGTACTCCGAGTTCCCCCAGATCTACCCGCAGCCCGGCTGGGTGGAGCACGACCCCGAGGTGATCTGGGACACCACCTCAGGCGTCATGAAGCAGGCCCTCGAGAAGTCCTCCACGCAACCGGAGCAGATCGCGGGGATCGGCATCACCAACCAGCGGGAGACCACGGTCCTCTGGGACAGGAAAACCCTCAAGCCCGTGTACAACGCCATCGTCTGGCAGTGCAGGAGGAGCGCCCCCCTCTGCGACGATCTGAAGGAGCGGGGGTACGGGCCCCTGTTCGGCGAAAAGACCGGGCTCATCATCGACGCATATTTTTCCGGCACCAAGGTCAAGTGGCTCTTCGACAACATCCCCGGCCTGAAGGAGCGGGCGAAAGCGGGGGAGATCGCCTTCGGCACCATCGATTCCTGGCTCATCGCCAGGCTCACCCGGGGCAGGGTCCACGTGACGGACTACACGAACGCCTCCCGGACGCTCCTGTTCAACATCCACGAGAAGACCTGGGACGAAGAGCTCCTCGCCCTGCTGGACATCCCCCGGGAGATTCTGCCCCGGGTGGTGGAGTCATCTTCCCTCGTGGGGAGCACCGACCCGTCGATTCTGGGCTGCCCCATACCCATAGCCGGCATCGCGGGAGACCAGCAGGCCGCCCTGTTCGGACAGGGCTGCTTTTCCGAGGGCGAGGCGAAGAACACCTACGGCACCGGGTGCTTTCTCCTGCTCAACGTGGGAAGCAGGAAGGTCGACCCCGGAAACGGGCTCATCCTCACGCTGGCCTGCGACGAAAACGGGAAGCCCTGCTATGCCCTCGAGGGTTCGATCTTCATCGGCGGGGCAGTGGTCCAGTGGCTCAGGGACGGCCTCGGCCTCATCGAGAACGCCTCCCAGACCGCGGCCATCGCCCAGAGCGTGAAGGACACCCACGGCGTGCACCTGGTCCCCGCCTTTGCGGGGCTGGGCGCACCGTACTGGGACATGTACGCCCGGGGCGGCATCCTGGGGATCACCCGGAGCACCACGAAGGCCCACATCGTGCGCGCGGCGCTCGAGGGCATCGCCTACCAGGTCAAGGACCTCGTGGGCGCCTTCGAAGAGTCCACCCGCACGCCCTTCACCGAGTTGAAGGTCGACGGCGGGGCGTGCCTGAACGACTTTCTCATGCAGTTCCAGGCGGACATCATCGGATGCCCCGTGGACAGGTCGGGCTCCATCGAATCGACGGGGATGGGCGCGGCGTTTCTCGCCGGCATCGGTGTCGGCTTCTGGGAACCCGGAGCGGCCATCAAGGGGCTGCGCACCTCCGACAGGCGCTTTCTGCCCGCCATCACCGACCAGGAAAGGCAATCGCTGTACCGTGGATGGCAGGACGCGGTGAACAGGGTGAAGGTGATTTAGCAAGAACATGAGACTGTTTGCATACATCGGGAGGTTCACCCTCGATTTCCTCGAGAAGCTGGGGGATTTCGCCCTCTTCTGCTACAGCATCCTGTACTGGATGACCAGGGGCCCGGTCTATGTGAGCCAGTATTTCAAGCAGATGGAGTTCATCGGTGTGAAGTCCCTCTCCGTGGTGCTCCTCACCGGGGTCTTCACGGGCATGGTGAGCGCCCTCCAGACCCACTACGGGTTCAGTCTTTTCGGGGCCGAGTCTCTCGTGGGGTCCACGACGACCCTGGGCCTCTTCCGGGAGTTGGGCCCCGTGCTCGCTTCCCTCATGGTGACCGCCCGGGCGGGTTCCGCCATGACCGCAGAGATCGGGACCATGAAGGTCACCGAACAGGTGGACGCCCTGACCGTCATGGGGGTGAACCCCTTCCAGTACCTGGTCCTCCCCCGGATCGCGGCCTCGCTCATCATGATGCCCATGCTCGCCCTGGTCTTCAACGCCATCGGCGTTGCCGGGACCTACCTCGTGGGGGTCGTGTTCCTGGACATCGACCGGGGCGTCTTCATGGCGAAGATAGCCGATTACGTCTACCTCTCGGACCTCACCACCGGGCTCACCAAGGCCGTGTGCTTCGGGCTGATCCTCTCGACCGTGGGGTGCTACAAGGGGTACGGGACCACGGGCGGCGCGGAGGGAGTGGGAAAATCCACCACGGGCTCGGTGGTCATCTCCTCGGTGAGCATCCTCATCGCGGACTACTTCCTCACCGCGGTCATGTACTGACCGGCCGGAGAAAACCGGGGAAGCCCGCCTTCGGGCCCCCTGGTCAGTCTTTACCCGGCCGCCCTTGTCTCCCCGGGGCCCTGTGCATCCTTCTGTTCGGGCACGATCATGGTGATGGCGTCCACGGGGCAGGAAACCGCACAGAACCCGCACCCGATGCAGGCCTTCTCGTTCTTGATGTACGGGTACCCGTGGAGGTCCTTCCGGCCCACGGGTTCGGCCAGCGTGATGCAGTTCACCGGGCACTCGTCTATGCAGATGTTGCACGACATGCAGGTCTTGCGCTCGAAGGACGGCCTGCTCCAGAGGGAGCGCCTGATCATCGCGCACCGCTTCCCGGATGCGTCGAGGACGGCCTCCTTCGGGCAGACCCTCCCGCAGGCCCCGCACTCTATGCACAAGGCCCCGTCCACCGCGTGCATGGCTTTCTTTTCCCCAGATATGGCTCCGGCCGGGCACAATCTCTTGCAGGCCCCGCACCCGTTGCATGTGTCGGTAATGGTATACGGCATAGCGTCTCCTTGCACCTATCCGATGCCGAGCTTCGACAGGGCCTTTTCCGTGGGCCTGCCCGTCTGGGGATCCCAGTTGAACTGCTCCCAGTACTGGGACATCATTTTCTCGATGGGAACGGTCCTGTTCCTGTTGGCTCCTTCAGACTGCGGAGGCGTGCCCAGGCCCCGCGCGCTCAGCCTGTTCCTGCGCGGGTCGACGCCCTGCCTGATATTGAACGCCTGCTTGATCGTCTGGATCCGTTCACCGATCTCCATGTACTCCTCCGGCTTCCTGTTCCAGCCGGTGGCCGCGTTGAGCCAGTCGAAGGTGGGCGTCCGGGTGACGCCGAGGAAGCACCCGAACATGCACAGCCCGGCGCCGTTGATCACGTTCATGTACTTGCTGCACGCAGCGGTCTCCAGGGCCTGCTTCACGGTTCCCTTGAACTTGCTGTTCTTGGTGTAGATCTGGAAGGGCAGCTTCCCGGGCAGACCCTTGACCTTCTTCCAGAGCTGGTACATCTCGTAGTAGATCTGCGACCCAATGGTGTGCCTGCCCGGGGTGGGCTCCACCGAGTAGTGCAGCGCGAAGCCGGGGTCCTGCCTCCCGTCGTGCATGGCGGGCTCCTGCCCGCCCGCGTGGACGGTGTACTCGTGCGCCCCCTTTCCTATCCTCTCGGCGGCGAGCTTCGAGCCGTCGGCGAGGACGTCGCCGATGCCTTCCCGGTCGATCATCTTCTGGATCAGGGCGGCGATGCCGCTGGTGTTCCCCCAGGTCAGGTCGATGCCGCCGGTCTGCTCCCTGGTGAGGATCCCCTTCTCGTAGAGCTCCATGGCGAAGGCCACGGTCGCCCCGGCGGAGATGGTGTCCATGCCGGCGCGATTGAGCATCTCGTTGAGGGAGAACAGGCTGTCCGTGTCCTCGTTCATGCACAGGCCGCCCAGGGCGAGCACCGACTCGTACTCGGGCTTGTGGGTTTCGCTGTACTTGCCGGTCATGGAGCACTTCCCGCCGCAGCCCAGGGGGCACGAGTAGCAGTGGTACTTGATGAACTCGGTCTCCTTGATCTTGTCCGGGTCCGCCGAACCCGATCTCTTCAGCGGCCAGTCCACGCTGCTCCCCTTCCAGTTCTTGATGGGCGAGTCCCCCCACTCCGGAGACATCTGGTTGAGGCCGCCGGTGCCCCACTGCCTGAGGATGGACTTGTAGATGACCCCGTCCATGGCCATCGCCGTGGGGAGGATCCTCAGGAGC
>JAKLDU010000124.1 GCA_022703355.1 Deltaproteobacteria bacterium
GCAAGCTCCAGGACCTGGGCATCCACACCGAGATGCTCGTGGACTCCATGGTGGACCTCTACGAGGGGGGCAAGCTCACGGGCAATTTCAAGACCATCGACCGGTTCAAGATGGTCTACACCTTTGCCATGGGCACGAAGAAGCTCTACGAGTTCCTGGACAACAACCCCGCTTGCGCGTCGTATCCCGTGAACTACACGAACGACCCCCGGGCCATCGCCATCAACAGCAAGGTCTTCGGCATCAACAACGCCATCGAGGTCGACCTCTTCGGGCAGGTCTGCTCCGAGTCATCGGGGGTGCGCCAGATCACGGGCACCGGCGGCCAGCTCGACTTTATCTTCGGGGCGTTCAACTCCAAGGGCGGCAAGGGCATCATCGCGCTGAGCTCCACCTACAAGGAAAAGGACGGCACGGCCAAGACCCGCATCGTGCCCACGCTCACACCCGGGGCCATCGTCACCGTGCCCAGGTCCATCACCCAGTTCGTCTCCACCGAGTACGGCATGGTGCAGCTCAAGGGGCTGTCCACCTGGGACAGGGCCAAGGCGCTCATCAGCATCGCCCACCCGGACTTCCGTGATGAACTCACCAGGCAGGCGCACGAAATGAAGATCTGGAACTACTAGCGCTTGTCTGCGGGAGAAAAGGGCCGGCCCCGGCATGACAGCGAGCCCGCCGGGAGACATGCCGCGGCCGGCCCGTCATAAGAAGAGAAGCACGACCTCCATCACGGGCGGGTTGCGGTTTTGAACCGCAGCCCGCCAGATTCATTTCCCTTCGCCCGGAAGGACCCCGCCCGGGGCAGCTCGCCGATCCTCAGACCCCCTACGGCCCGTCGGGCCACGCCACGTACGACTCCACCCGCATGCGGCTCTACGTAACCGGCGCTGAAAACAAAGACGGCGAAGACGATTACGACTCCGTCTGGTACTACCAGTACTAGCCTCTGCTGAGAACCCCGGAGGCCGCCCCCAGTGGCGGCCTCTTCTTCCCTGAACGACGTTCTCAGGCTCAATGCCCGCCCGTCACGCCTCCCGGTACATCCCCTCGATGACCTCCGCGTAGTCCTTCAGGATGACCTTCTTCCTGGTCTTCTGGGTCGGGGTGAGGCGGCCGTTCGTCTCCGTGAAGCGCTGTGCGAGGACGGTGTAGCGCCTGATCTTTTCGAAGCTCTCGAGCCGGTCGTTGGCCTGCTGCACCTCCCTGTCGATCAGCTCCCTGAGCAGGGGCTGGGAGACGAAGTCTTCCCCCGCGCCCGTGCAGACCTTCGCCCCCGAGACCCCGGAGAACTCGAGCAGGCTCTCGTCGTACGCGATCCCCTCCCTGTCGAAAAGGTCCGCGAACCAGGCGAAGTTCGGGACGATGAGCGCGGTGATGCAGCTGCGCTCGTCGCCGATGCAGAAGACCTGCTCGATGGCGTGGCTGAGCGAGAACAGGGACTCGATCTTCAGGGGAGCGATGTTCTTGCCTACGGCGGTGCAGATGATGGCCTTCTTCCGGTCGAGCATACGGTAGTAGCCCTGCTCGTCCATCTCCACCACGTCGCCCGTCTTGAACCAGCCGTCGGGGGTGAAGCTCTCCGCCGTGTCGCCGGGCAGGTTGAGATAGCCGGTGAAGATCCCGGCCCCCGCGATCTCGAGCTCGCCGTCGGGGGCGACCCGCGTGAGCGAGCCGTCCGTCTCGACGCCCATGAAACCGGGCTTGCAGGCATCGAGGGGGTTGAGCAGGCAGGCGCTGGCGCTCTCCGTTGACCCGTAGCCCTCGACCACGGCGATGCCCAGGGTGTAGTAGAAGAGCAGGAGATCAGGGGCGATGCCCGCGCTCGCGGAGAAGGCGAAGCGGAACCGGGAGCCGAAGAGGGCGCGGACCTTCGCGAAGAGCTTGTCCGCCAACAGGTAGGGCAGCAGCAGCCGCAGCGGGAGGCGGTCGGCGAGGTCGAAGTCCCGGGTCATGTCGTAGCACCCGAAGCGGTCCTTCCGGTACGCCAGCGCCTTTTCCCCCACGAAGAGCGCCAGGTCGAAGAGCTTTCTCTTCACGGGGCTCGCGGACATCTTTTCCTGGAGGGTGACAAAGATCTTCTCGTAGAGGCGGGGCACGCAGTTGATCCACGTGGGGTTGTACCTCTGCATGTCCTGGAGCAGGGTGCCCGGGCTGTCCGCGTAGGCGATGCACGCCCCCTGCATGAGGGCCAGGAGCTGGCAGGAACCCCGCTCGAAGATGTGGGACAGCGGCAGGAAGCACAGCGTGACGTCATGCTCCGTGATGCCCATGCCGTGCCGGGCGAGGAAGTCGAGGCTCTTTTCGAGGCGGGAAGCTGCGCACCAGTGGGTCAGGATCACGCCCTTGCCCTTCCCCGTGGTGCCCGAGGTGTACAGGATGGTGAACCGGTCCTCGAGCCTCACGCTTTCCCACCGCTCCTCGAACCCGTGGGGGCTGCCCTTCTTCCACTCCCTGCCCAGGGCCATGAGCCCCTGGAAGCCGATGGTCCTGGCGTCCGAGCCCGCGTAGGCGAGGTCCATCACGATGATCTTTTCCAGGTGCGGCAGCTCCCTGATGCGCGAGAGGATCGCCAGCATCTCCCTTTCGCCCTCCACGAACACGAACCGGCAAGCCGAGTCGTTCAATATATAGGAGACCTCGCCCATGGAGAGTGTCGAGTAGATGGCGACGCTTACCCCGGCGCAGTGGGAGATTGCCAGGTCCGCGTGGGTCCAGTAGGGCGAGCTCCGGGACATGATCCCCGCCCGGTCGCCGCGGGCGAGACCAAGGCTCAGAAGCCCGCAGGAGAGGTCCTCCACCCGGGCGAGCATCTCCCGGTAGGTGAATCTCCCGTCGTGGTCCCCGTGGTGGAGCTCCCGGTTGAACACCTGGGCCGTGCGGTCCGGGAATCTCCCGCAGGTGTCCTGTATGCGCCGGTTCATGGTCCTCAATTCGCCGCTCGACATGCGTCACCCCTTTAAAAGTTACTTCGAGCACGTATTCAAGAAGAATCCAGCATAGGGCATGCCAGAGAGAGGGGGCGTGGAATAGATAACATAATCAGCGTATTGAAAAGTCGTACGGGGAAGCGTGCGGTTTTGAGGGCATGCTTTCGCAAAATTATGAACGAAGGTTTTGATAAATTGTGAAAAGCCTGTCCATCGAATGCACACGAGCTGGCAGGGAAACTGAATAAGGTAGTTAAATCAGCCTGATGGACAATCAGCACGACTTGGCACGCTTCGTGATATCCCTGGTGTCATGAACAGGAAAGCCGCCGGGACAAGAGGCCGTTCATCCGGACTGAGAGAACCGGGCGGGCATGAATGATCAAGCGAAAGAGAAGGAGACCATGATGAAAGACGTCGTCATCGTATCAGCGTGCCGGACAGCGGTGGGAAGTTTCGGAGGATCCCTCAAGGATCTGCACGTGGTTCACCTCGCGAGCACGGTCATGAAGGAAGCGGTCAAGAGGGCGGGCATCGACCCGGTGGTCATCGACGACGTGCGGTTCGGGAACATGTTCGAGCACCATACGTCCATGAACCTGGCCAGGGTGGCAGCCATCCAGGCGGGCATACCTTACACGACGAACGCCACGACCATCAACCGGGTGTGCGTGTCGGGCATGGAAGCGACCGTTTCCGGCATGGCCATGATCCAGGCGGGTATGGTCGACGTGGTCCTGTCGGGCGGCGCCGAGCACATGTCCGGCATCGCCTACGCGCTGCCGGGTGCACGGTGGGGCTACCGGCTCCAGAACGGCATCCTGGACGACATTCTCATGGAAGGCCTCCTGTGCGGCTCCCGGTTCAACCAGGCACCCGCGGACAACGAACTGGCGAACGCGGAGCCCTACCGGCAGTTCATCGGAAAACACTACATCATGGGCCACACCGCGGAGTTCCTCGCCCAGAAGTACGGCATCACCCGCGAGGAAATGGACGTCGTTGCGTTGAGGAGCCACAACAACGTGGAGCGCGCCACGAAGGAAGGCGATTTCGCCGACGAGATCGTGGGCGTGGAAGTCCCGCAGAAGAAGGGCAAACCGCCCAAGGTGTTCGACAAGGACGAGCACTTCAGGCCGGGCATCACCCTCGAAGACCTCGCGAAGCTGCCCCCGGCGTTCGTCCCGAAGATCGGCAAGGTCACCGCGGGCAACGCGTCGGGCCTCAACGACGGAGCCAGCGCCCTGATCATCATGGGCGCGGACAAGGCGAAGGCTTTGGGCCTCAAACCCATTGCGAAGATCAAGGCGGTGGGCTACGGCGGGTGCGACCCCACCATCATGGGAATCTCCCCTGCGCCGGCCATCCGCAACCTCATGGACCGCTCGGGCATCAAGATCAAAGACTTCGAGATCATGGAGCTCAACGAGGCCTTCGCCGCCCAGTACCTCAGCTGCGAGAAGGAGCTCGGGCTCGACCGCGAGATCTGCAACGTGAACGGTTCCGGGATCGGCATGGGCCACCCAATCGGGTCAACGGGCAGCAGGATCATGGTGACCCTCATTCACGCCATGATGAAGCGGGGCAAGACGCTGGGCCTGGCCTCCCTGTGCGGCGGCGGCGGCGTATCCATGGCAACGGCAATCGAGATGCTTTAGCCGTCATCGGCGCGGCAGAAGAATAAAACCCCCACAAGGAGGACAGGACGATGGATTACATGCTCACGGAAGAAATGCAGATGCTCAAGGACATGGCGTACAAGTTTGCCATGAACGAGGTTGCGCCGGTAGCGGAGAAGGCGGATCACGACGAGGTGTACATGCCCGAGGTGCGGAAGAAGGCCGGGGAGAACGGACTGATCGGCTGCTGGATCGACGAGCAGTACGGCGGGGCCGGTGTCGGGTTCCTGGGCAACTCCATCATCACCGAGCAGTTGGCGCGGGCCTGCCTGGGGTTCTCGCTTTCCATCACGGCTGCGACCTTCGGGGCGGAGAACGTGCTCTACTACGGCGGGATGTTTCTGAAAGAGGGAGTGGGCGGACTGGTCCCGGTGGTGATCATGCGGGGCGTGCTCTCACCGTATTCCCACGCGCT
>JAKLDU010000125.1 GCA_022703355.1 Deltaproteobacteria bacterium
GGGGGAGCGTGATGTCGACGCCGGGGAACTGCGCACGGTACAGATGCGGGACCTCGTAGAGTTCGACCTTTTTGTCCACGCCAACCGCCTTGAGGAGCTGGTACAGGCCCCGGTCCTTCCTGCCCGGCCCGCCGCCGGCCATCTCGTGGAGCGCCGTATCGAAGGTGAACTCTCCGCGGGTGAAGCTCGAGGTGCTGCCGCCCACGCGGTTGTGCTTCTCCAGGACCAGCACCTTCTGCCCTTTCACCGCCAGGTGCGCCGCGGCGGAAAGCCCGCCCATCCCGGCGCCTATGACGATCACGTCGTAGTCGGCCTGCGCTGCCGGCGGCTTTGCCGTCGCGCATCCGGCCAGGCTGAAAGCCGCGAGCGCCAGCAGCGTGCACAGCAGAAAGCGCGGAGATGTTTTCCGGTTTCTCATCATGGGACACCCCCCGGGGAAAAGTATGCATGAAGAGTCCCACCAGGGGAGCATGCTTGTCAAGAACGAAGAAATGTCGCCCGGGGATGTCCCATCCCGGGAGAGATCCCCCTGTCCGACAGATTGAGGAGCCGGCGGTGAGCATGAGCGCACATTCCAGAACCCTGGGCACGGATTCCCCCTGCCGGGTGGAGCCCTAACTTCCAGGCCCGGATCAGGCCCCACCCGGCGCTTGACCCAAGGGCGGGCCCTGTGCCCCGTACGATTCATTCAATCGGGTTGAACGTTCCGTTGAACAAAACCTGGTGTTTCACGGTTCATGCCGCTGTGTCGAGCCGACAGCTGATCATAACATAGTCAGTGATAACAATGATGTGGAAAACATTCCCCATTCATAGGTCACCTTTGGCACACTGTATGCGTAGTTGAAAGTGTCAAGAAAACAAAAAGGGGGGTGGCAACATGAAAAGGACAGTCCAGACGATAATCGTGGCAATGTTCGTGGTGCTCATCACCGCAGGGTTCGCTTTCGCGGCCAACGCAGCCGCAGGTCCGGGCAACTTCCCCTTCTTCCACCTGGGCTGCCTTGCCATCGGCGGGCTCACCATCGTATCGCTCAAGTACCGCTATCGCGGGATCTACACGAGCGAGGCCGTGGGCGCATTCGCCATGTATGCCCTGCTTGTGGCCCTGTTCACCGCCCCTGCCATCGAGGCCGTGAGGACCCTGGTGAGCTAAGGGGCATGTGAAATTGCGGCCCCGGGTCCCGGTGAAGAAGGCCCGGAAAGGAGCAGGTGCCATGAAAAAGGCGAAGAAGAAAACAGTCCTGACGAAGACGATGAATCAGATCATCCTGATGAGCGCGTGGAGCTTCACCATGGTCGTCTCCTCCTTCCTGTTCCTGCTGGCGGGCCGGTGGATCGACGTGAGGTTCAACACGGAGCCGACCTTCATGCTGGGATTGCTCATACTGGGCCTCGGGCTGTGCATCGGCCGGATGTACCAGGACTACACGAAGATCAGGAAAGACCTGAGCAGGAGAAAGATCAGGTACCCCTCCCAGCACATCGTCAAAGACGCCTGACCCCCTCTCGCCCCCATTCCTTAAAAAAACGGGCCGCCCACGGGCCGGCCCGCCCATTCGAGAAAGGAAAACGTTATGCTGAAGACAAGAATGACGGAAATGTTCGGAATACAGCATCCCATCATGCTCGCGGGCATGAACTGGATAACGGAGCCCAAACTCGTGTCCGCCGTGTGCAACGCCGGCGGCCTGGGCATCCTGGCCATCGCCCGCTGCACCCCCAGGGAGACCCGGGAGCTCGTCCGCCAGGTCAGGGACATGACGGACAAGCCCTTCGGGATCAACCAGATCCTCATCGGCCCCGGCGCGAAGGAAAATATCGAGGCCGCCATGGCCGAAAAGGTGCCCATCATCAACTACTCCCTGGGCAAGCCCTGGTTCGTGGGCGACGTGCACGCCTACGGGGGCAAGGTCGTGGGCACCATCGCCATCGCCAAGCACGCGGCCAAGGCCGTGCAGGCGGGATGCGACGCCCTGGTGGTCACCGGCCACGAGGCGGCGGCCCACGGAGCGGCAGCCACCTCGATGGTCCTCATCCCGCTCGTGGCGAGCATGGTGAAGGTCCCCCTCATCGCGGCCGGCGGTTTCTACGACGGGCGCGGGCTGGCCGCGGCCCTGGCCCTGGGCGCGGACGGCATCTCCATGGGGAGCCGGTTCATGGTGGTCAAGGAGAGCATGGTCCACGACAACTTCAAGCGCCTGTGCATGGAAGCCACCGAGCAGGACACCCTCTACGACACGGTTTTCGACGGGCTCGAGGGGCGCGTGCTCAAGACGAAGGAGGCCCTCGCCATGACCAAACGGGGCTTCCCCGCGGTGGAGGCCGTCAAGGGGGCCCTCCTGGTGAAGAAGCTCATGGGGCTCTCCTGGCCCAAGTTCGCAGCCATCAGCCTGGAGATGCTCCGGGCCGAGGAGGGGCATCCCCTCATGGTGCTCGCCCGCCAGGCCGTGGGCAACATGAAGCACCTCAAGGCCATCACCGAGGGCGACGTCGAGGGCGGCATCCTCTTTGCCGGACAGTGCTGCGGCGGCATCACGGACAACCCCTCCACGAAGGAGCTCATCGACCGCATCATGGTCGAGGCAGAGGGAGTGCTCGACAAGCTGAACAAACTGAAGGGCTGATTCCTCCCCCCCATCCCCCTTCCGGTTCCTGCCTATTGCCCTCTCCCGGCGCAGGACAAGGCCCGACACCCGTTGAGGCCTTTCCTTCATGCGCCCAGCGGATGGGCAGGGACCCGTCTCCCTGTCCATGTCTCGCAGTTTATCGAACAGCAGGACATCATTGCCCTTGAAACGACGATGGGGGCAGTGACCCCCTGTCCGCTTCTCGCGGTTTATCGAACAACAGGGCCTCAGATCCCGGGCAGACGTCCATATAGAGCCGTTTTGGAGATAATTTGGGTTGACTTCACCTGCACCGGCGATAATATTAAAGACGGCTGGGGAAATCTCCCGCAGCCTTTTTTACGCCCGATTGTGGACGGTAATGGCGCCGGGGCGAATGAGGAGCCATCGGCAGGGCATTATCCCTGGGAACAGGAACGCTTATTATGGAAGAGGAGACGGGTATGACTGATCGTGAGGAAAGGTCGAAGAAAGTCACCAGGCGCAATTTCCTGAAGGCAACGGGCGGGGCAGCCGCACTGGGCATGCTCGGCGGCATCGTGGGCCCCACGGAGGCTTTCGCCGCCACGGCGGGCGTGCCCAAAAAGTGGGACCAGACCTGCGACGTGCTGGTCGTCGGTAGCGGGTTCGCCGGGTTCGCCGCAGCCCTGGAGGCGAAGAGCGCGGGCGCCGACGCGGTCATCATCGAGAAGATGCCCCTCTACGGCGGCAACTCCATCATAAACGGCGGCGACTTCGGCGCCGCGGGCACACAGATGCAGAAGGAGATGGGCGTCGAGGACTCGCCCGAGCTCATGCTCAAGGACATGCTCAAAGCCGGCGCCTACCTCAACCACGTCGAGCTGGCAAAGACCGTCGCCTACGGCTCGAAGGACGCCCTCGAGTGGTCCACGAACTTCTGCGGCGCGAAGTTCACGCGCCTGAACTTCCACGGCGGCCACTCCGTCAGGAGGTCGCACCAGACCGAGAACGCCTCGGGCTCCGGCCTCATCGGCAAGATGATGAGCAAGTCCAAGGAGCTCGGCATCAAGGTCATGCTCCGCACGAAGATGGTGCGGTTCGTCGTGGACAAGAACGGCCGGATCGCCGGGATCGAGGCCCGCACCGGCTACTCCTTCCCCGACGAGAAATCGGGCAAGCCCGCCTTCATCAGGGCCCGCAAGGCCGTGGTCCTGACATCGGGCGGGTTCTCCTACGACGTGGCGCTCCGCCAGGTGCACGACCCCCGGCTCACCGACAGGTTCGACTCCACCAACCACTCGGGAGCCACCGGCGAGGCCCTGCTGGCCGCCTGCCAGGCCGGCGCCATGGATGTCCAGATGGACTGGATCCAGCTCGGCCCCTGGACGAGCCCCGACGAGAAGGGGTTCGGCGTGGTGCCCCTGTTCTGCGAGCGGCTCGTGGGTTTCGGGCCCATGCTCAACCCGGCGACGGCCAAGCGGTTCATCAAGGAAACGGGCGACCGGAAGGTCCGGGCGGACGCCATCGTCCTCATCGGGCACCCCGTGGTCATCCTCGGGGACTCCTACGCCGTGCAGAAGCAGGTCGTCCCCGCCGCCCTGGAGAAGGGCCTGGCCAACGGCGCCATCAAGAAGTTCGACACCCTCGAAGCCCTGGCCAGGGCGTACGACATCGCCTTCGGCCCCTTCATGGAGGAGATAAACAAGTGGAACTCCTACGTGGAGAAGAAGAAGGACCCCGAGTTCGACTGCATGATCTTCCCGGACGCCAGGCCCACGGCGGCTCCGCCGTTCTATGCGGCGCGGCTCTGGCCGAGGGTCCACCACACCATGGGGGGCCTCGTCATCAATAAGGAAGCCCAGGTCATCGGCTTCGACATGAAGCCCATCAAGGGCCTGTACGCGGCCGGAGAAGTGACCGGTGGGGTGCACGGCGCCGTGCGCCTGGGCAGCGTGGCCATGGCCGACTGCGTGGTGTTCGGGCGCATCGCCGGCACGAACGCGGCAAAGGAAAAAGCCTGACCGAAAGCGTTCACGGGCGGCAGGCTCCGTGTGGCCGCCGCCCTCGCCATCACGAATAAAGCATCGTGCCCGTTTTTTCCCGCCATGCGCCCCGTGCCGCTCTGCGGGGCAGGGGAACAAGACCGGGCTCCACCATCGCTCGGAGGTGTATCGTGGACATACTTCGGCTCTCTCGGACGAACTCGCTCAAGACCTTTCTCACACTCGCGCTGCTTTCCTGCACGTGGGTCCTCCTGCCCTCCCCCTGTGCGGGGGCCGCGCCCCAGCCGGGGGACTGCACGGCCTGCCACGGGGACAAGAAGGTCCTTCCGGACAGCCACCCGGACACGAAGGGCATGACCATGACGCAGTGTCAGATGTGCCATGGCCCGGGCAAGATCGCCCTTTCCGAAAAGTTCCTCGCCATCCAC
>JAKLDU010000126.1 GCA_022703355.1 Deltaproteobacteria bacterium
GATCTGCGCCATCGCCGACACCTTCGAGTCGCTCACGGCGGGCAGGCCCTTCCGGCAGCCCAAGACGCCCTTCGAGTCGCTCCGGATCATGCAGACCGAGATGGCCGACGAGTTCGACCCGGAGCTGTTCCGGGCCTTCGTCACCCTCCTCGGGCCTGAGTGAGCCGGGCCTAGGGGGCACAGCAGGTGTCCCCTGCCTTATTTGCTTCTTTATCCCAGGAGATCGCCGGCCCTCCTGCAGGTTCGGAAAAATCAGGGTCTTCACGATCAACCATTCGGACTGCTCCCTGAACTGATCCGGCTTCTTGCATGTCGCCGGGTTGTCTGACCAGCCACTGCGCTCTGGGGGCACGGATGAGACCTGTGCGCATGGACACCAATCAGCGGGTAGTGCACGGGGCCGTGGGTGCTGGTGATGAGATCTGTGCGCATGGATACCCTATGCTCCACAAGCCCAAAGTGGAGCAATCTGCTAAAAATATTGCCCTGTTCCCCCTGGCGCCGGGCAGGCTGGCAGGTATATTTATTCTCATAAACCGGGCAAAGGGGGTTCTCTCCATGACAGGGGAAAAGAAGATCGATGATTGCCTTTCGATCAGGAACGGACATCTTTTCATGGAAGAATGCGACACGGTCGAGCTGGCCAGGGAATATGGCTCACCCGTCTTTCTGGTGTCCGAGGACCAGCTCAGGCGCAACATCAGGAGATACCGGCAAAGCTTCGAGTCGGGATGGACCGACGGTCCCGTGAAGGTGATGCCTGCCGCCAAGGCCAGCTGGTCGCATGCCATCCAGAAGATCATTGCGGAGGAAGGCTGCGGGTGCGACATATATTCACCCGGCGAGCTGGCCGTGGCCCTGGATTCGGGATTCGACCCGCAGTTCATCTCCGTCAACGGCGTTCCCAAGGACGACGAGCACATAGAGAACGCGATCATACAGGGCGCACGGATCACCCTTGACGGGATCGAGGAGATCGACGTTGTCGAACGGGTTGCCGACAAACTGAACAGGATTGCCACGGTGAGGCTGCGAATCCGGCCCACCATTTCCGGGTTCCGGAAGTTCACCCACTTCAACCCCACCGGGCCCGTCGCCACCGACATCGCGGCAATGTCCTACAAGGGCGGCATGATGTACACGCAGGCCATCGAGATAGGGAAAAGAATACTGAAGATGAAGAATGTCGAGCTCGTCGGGTTCCATCAGCACCACGGGCGGCACCACCCCTCGACGAAATACTGGGTCGAGCAGATGAAGTCCTATGCGGAGGAGATGGGGCATGTCTGCAAAGCCCTGGGCGGCTACCAGCCCCGTGAAATCAGCATCGGGGGAGGGTTCGCAGGCCGCAGGGACCCCTTCAACGCGGAAACCCACTATACCGAGCCCTATGAACTGCTGGCACTGCACGGGCTTTCGATCCTGCTGAACGTCTTTGGCCCGAGGGTGCGCTACGGGGTGATCAATTTCATACTGAATCTGATGATGGAATACGTCCCCAACAGGAATCTCGCCCCGACCATCGAGGAATACGCCGGCGCCTGCACCTCGGCCCTCAAGGAATACCTCCCGCAAAACGGCATATCCGCGAAGGGGCTGATGCTGCAGATGGAGCCTGGCCGCTCCCTGCACGGCGATACGGCGATCCACCTGACCACGGTAAAAAACGCCAAGCCGATGGACAAACCCCTCACCTGGAACAAATACATCGTGGACACCACGCAGTTCTGGTTTACGGGGGGGATCTACGAGCACCATCTCCACGACTACGTCATCGCCAACAGGGCGGATGAAAAGAAAATCGAGAAGGCCGACATCGTCGGCAGGAGCTGCTACGGAGACCGTCTGCTCCCCTTTGTCCGCGTTCCGAAGAACCTCAGGGTCGGCGATGTGCTGGCCCTGCTCGACGTGGGTGCCTACCAGGAAGTGTCCATGAGCAATTTCAATGCAATGCCACGGCCTGCGACATATCTCGTCAAGGGCAGCTCGGTGCACCTGATCCGCAAGTCCGAAACCCTCGACGATGTTTTCAGGCGGGACGTGATGCCCCGGCACCTTCAGGGGGCGGCAAAGCCTTAACTGCAGCAGGGGAGCTAGACCGGGCAAGGCCCTCGCGCCAGCCTGCCCGGTTTCCCGCCTAGAGGGCGGCCCCCGCGTCTTCGAGCTTGAGCAGGACGTTGTCCCTGATCCAGTGGGGGTCCCACCACTCGATGGGATTCACGAAGACCCCGTTCACCAGCAGGCCCACGTGCAGGTGGTCGCCGCCCGCCCAGCCGGTGGCGCCCGTGGTGCCAATCACCTGGCCTTTCTTCACCTGGTCGCCCTCGTTTGCCTCGAACCCGGACAGGTGGCTGTAGATGGTCGTGATCCCCTGGCCGTGGTCGATGATGGCCGTGTTGCCGTAGATGCCGAGGTTCGAGGCGAAGAGCACGACCCCGCCGTTTGCCGCCTCCACCGGGGCATGCCCGGTCGAGGCCACGTCGACCCCCTGGTGCAGGCTTTCGCCGATGGGCCTGGCGTCGAGGAGGTACGTCCTGCGGTCCCCGAACCGCGCCCGGGTGGCGCCGTTCTTCATCATGAGGAACTCGCCGCCGTCCCAGAGCTGCCGGGGGCTGGTCTTCAGCGAGACCTTCCGGATGGCGTCCTCGTTCTGCCTGCGGATCCCCACGTTTATATACGTGAAAGCCTCCTCGACCCCCTTGCCCTCGAGCTCAGGGTAGTCCTGCATGAACTCGGCGGCCTTCCGGGTGATGAAGTCGGGGGTGATGCTCAGCTTGTCCGCGTTGTACTTCCAGGTGGTGCGGATGTAGAAGGATATGGGGGCCACCGCCTTGTTGCCCGCCCGGTCGCTGGCCGTCACGCTCATGACCGTGGCCCCGGACACGTCCAGGGGCACGGGGAAGTAGCAGACGTAGCAGGTTTTGCCCCCCTTCGTGAGCTGGGGGTAGCCCGGGGAGAAGACGCCTCCGCAGAGGACACCGCTCTGCTGTACGGGCTTCGAGAGGGTGTAGGCGGCCATGCACGTGCCGCCGGGGTTGACGTTGTGCGCCATGCTGACGAGCGAGACGCGAAGCGGGACCATGTCGACGGTCACGTTCCTGCGGACGACGGTGGTGTTCCTCAGGGGCGAGTAGTCCACGACCTTTACCTGGAGCACGGCCGGGCCGTCATGCATCTTGAGCTCTCGCGGGTTCACCTCGAAGGCGAGCCTTTTCTGGAACACCCCCTCCCCCGGCACCTCCTCCGAGTCCACGTCGAAGGTGCGGTCCTTCTGGACCAGGGACACCGCGACGCTCCTGACGCCGCTGCGGGCGTCGGCGACATCCACGGTCACGGCGCGCTTCCGGCCGATCATGTCGAAGGCTTCCCGGATCTTAACCTGGGGCTTCTCCCACTCGAGGTAGGTGTAGGCGAGAGCCGACACCGCAACGACCGCGAAGACGGCCACGAGAAACGATACGATCATCCCAGCCTTTTTCATGCATCCCTCCCGTTTCATGCGAGCTCCAGGCTGTCTCCTTGAAGCTCCTCCCCCTGCGTACTAAATCGCCGGGGATTATTCAACGGCTTTCTTCACCGGGCGCGGATGTTTCGGAACAGGCGCGGGGGCTTGCGAACACGCCCGCTCGTTGCCTGCGTCGTGTTTTTCCCCTCAGCCTGCCATCCGCGGCAGGAGCCCGTCAAAGTGCCCCCCTGTGCGCCCGGGCCTGCGTGTTGTTCTCCTCAGTCCCTCATCCTCAGCAGGAGCAGGTTCGCCCCGGGGTGCGACAGGATGCGCTGGGAGTCCAGGAGGGCCGGGTACTCCGAGGCGGGCACGATCACGGGCTCGATGTCGATATCCTGGCTGATGCGTACAGTCTTGGCGCCTTTTCCCCGCACCCCTTCGGCAAGCGCAGTCTTCATGGAGATTCCCCCGCCCCCGCCCACGGCGATGTCGAGGCGCTCGGGTGGGAGCGCCTCGCAGGACTGTACCCCTTCGGGCAGCGCCACCTCGACCCTGATGCGCCCCTTCCGGGGCTCCGCCAGGTAGAGCGGGCTCTTGCGCTCGTCGCTGGTGACCCCCTCGATGGTGTTCACGAGGCCCGGCACCTTGAGGTAGAGGAAGCTTCCCTGGCGCACCCCGTAGGAGTCCACCTGCGCCGCAATCTCCTCCACGCCCGGGTACCCCTCGTAGCGGGTGACGTACTCCCCCGCCGGCCGGGCGCCCTGGCTGATGGACGAGAGGAGCTCCTCGTGGTGGCGCTTGCGCTCCTCGGGGGGCATCTCGGAGAAGCGCTTGCGGAACGAGGCGAAGTCGTTCCCGTAGTAGGTGCGCTTCTGCTTCATCACGATGCCCCCGTTTCCGGACAGGAGGATGGTCGTGTCCGTGTCCGTGCGGTCGGCAAAGTCCCCCGCCAGGGGCTCGATGTTCTCGAAGGCACCGTTGACGAGCACCAGACCCGGGTGGCCCGCGCTCTTCACCGCCCCCAGGGGGGCGTACTGGTCCGTGTCGTTTAAGTAGATGAACCCGGCGCCTTCGGGCACCCGCACGAGGACATCGCTCACCCAGTGGGGAGAGGGATAGTCCTCCATGGGCTTCCTGAGCCCGGCGAGGGGGGAGGCCCAGGTCGCCAGCACGAACTCCGGCTTGAACCCCGCTGCCGTGAGCATGGCGTACAGGACCGCCGCGCGGTCCGCGGAGTGGCCGTAACCGTCGGCCAGCACCCGGTCCGCCGGGGTGGCCTGGCTTGCGGGCAGCTCGGAAAACGCCGTGGGGACCGCCCTGATGTTCCGGTCCACGAAGTCCCTGACCGCCCTGATCTTTTCCGCCGTGCTCCCGGCGCCCTTCACTGCCTCCGCCGCCTCCTCCTTCACCCTTGTATTGAAAGAGGCCGCGTGCAGGAGGGCGCTGTGCACCTCGTGCCCGTAGTCCTTCCAGCTGCCCGTCGAGGCGAAGATTACGGGGTTGAACCCGTACCACGGCGGGAGGCTGTCCTCCTGGCGCACCGGCGGCACGTGCCCTGCCGTG
>JAKLDU010000127.1 GCA_022703355.1 Deltaproteobacteria bacterium
TGCTCCCAGGCGATGCCCAGGGATCGAAGGAGCCCGAGGCGAAGCCCGCCGCGACCCCCGAGGCCAAGGAATCCCCCGCTCCCGCCAAGGGGGCGGGGGCGAAGGCCCCCGCGGGCAACGGCAAGCCCGCACCGGCGAAAACCGCGGGGCCTGCGCCCGCCTGCAAGGCGTGCCATTCAGGGCCCGAGTTCACGAAATTCTTCACTTCCACGAAGCACGGGGCGCTCCGGTGCTCCGACTGCCATAAGGGCGTGACCGATATCCCCAGGCACATGAAGGGCGCCGAGCCGCTTCAGACCGCGTCCTGCCTGAGCTGCCACAAGGGCATCGCCGCGCAGGGCTTCCACGCGACCGTGGTGAAAAAGTACTCCTGCGCCCAGTGCCACTCGGGCATCCATCCAAAAGAAGACCCGAAGGCCGCCCTTTCGAAGGTCAGGCCGGCGCCCCCCGCTCCCGCCGGGCCGGCGCCGTCGCTTGCGAACTGCGCCGCCTGCCACTCCGGGCCCGAATTCGAGGAACACTTCGCGAAGACGGGCCACGGCAAACTCAGCTGCACCACCTGCCACTCCGGCATCACCGACCTCGGACAACACATGAAGAAGCAGCAGCAGCCCGGGCTGATCTCCTGCGGCGTCTGCCACAAGGACATCGAGGGGAAGCACGAAAAGAGCGCCCACGCGGTGAAAGCGAAGCTCTCGTGCCTGCAGTGCCACACGGACATCCACCCTGCCGCGGCCCCGAAGGCGGCAGGAGGCAAGGCCGGCGGCATCGCCTCCTGCCTGAAGTGCCACAGCGACAAGGACAGGTACCTGAACAGGGGACACGGCGCCAGGGTGCTTGCGGGGAATAATGACGCGGCGGCGTGCAGCGACTGCCACACCACCCATGGCACGCCCGTGTTCGCGAACACGGGCGAGGGAAAGAAGGACAAGCGCGAATACTACACCGCCCTGTGCATCTCCTGCCACAGGTCAGGGGGGGTCGCGGGGCGCTACGGCGTGTTCCCCATGGCGGTGGAGGGGTACGGCGAAACCTACCACGGCAAGGCCGGCAGGCTCGGCTACCTCGACAACGTCGCGGGGTGCGCGGACTGCCACCTTTCCCACAACATCCTGCCCCCGGAAGATCCGGCGTCCGCGCTCAACGCCTCCACCCTGGTGAAGACCTGCGGCGAGTGCCACGAAGGCTTCCACCCGCGTTTCGTGTCGTACGTGCCGCACCCGGACCCGGACAACCCCGAGGGGTTCTTGTCCCTCTACCTGACGAAGAAGTTCATGATCCTGCTTCTGGCCGGGGTGTTCCTCTTTTTCTGGGCGCACTCGCTCCTCTGGTGGCGCAAGGCCTACTCGGAAAAGAGCTGCCTCATCAAGGGCGGCGGGGTCGCAGAGCATCATTTGCCCCTGGACGAGGGGCGGCAGTACGTGCGGAGGTTCTCCCTGCGTGACCGGGTCATGCACGTGGTGCTCATCCTGTCCTTCTTCGGCGTGGTGATCTCGGGCTTCCCCATCAAGTACCCCGGCGCGCCGTGGGCACCGTCGATCATGTCCTTCTTCGGCGGCCCCGAAGGGGCGGCCCTCGTGCACCGCGTCAGCGCGGCGGCCATGTGCCTCCTGTTCCTCTATACCTGCTGGCTGTCCCTGAAGTTCCTGTTCCCGGGCTTCCAAATCAGGGGCTGGGTGGGCAGGCTCTTCGGGCCCGACTCGCTGTTCCCGCGCCTCAAGGACTTTACGGACTGCTGGGGCATGTTCAGGTGGTTCTTCAATGCGGGTGAAAAGCCCTTGTTCGACCGGTGGACCTACTGGGAGAAGTTCGACTTCATGGCGGTCTTCTGGGGCATGTTCGTCATCGGGCTCTCGGGGGTCATCATGTGGCTGCCCGAGTTCAGCTCGCACTTCATGCCCGGCTGGATGATCAACATCACCCACCTGGCCCACTCCGAGGAGGCGTTCCTGGCGGCGGTGTTCATCTTCACCGTGCATTTCTTCAACAACCACATCGTGCCCGACAAGTTCCCGCTGGAGAGAAACGTGTTCACGGGCCGCTACACCCTCGAGGCCCTCAAGCACGAACGCCCTCTCGAGTACGAGCGCATCGTCGGGGAGAACCGGCTCGAGGAGATCAAAACCGAAGGCCCGGGCACGGGCTCCCTGCTCTTCGCCGGGCTGTTCGGCATCGCCAGCGTGCTCCTCGGGCTGGCACTCACCGTGCTCATCTTCTGGGCCGTGTTTGCCGGGTGATCGCACCCGGCTCAAGGGGTCTGCGAGTAGACAGACGCCCGGGGCGGGCATCGATGCCCGCCCCGGCTTTTTCCCTGCAGATGGGGGATTGTCCTGACAGACAGGCCGCCTCCGAAATCAACGAAGTCGAAGGCCTTCGCCCGCTGATACAGAGCGGATATCGAGAGGACGAGGAGCTAAACCACAAGGTCCAAGCCCATTTTCTGCAGGATTTTCATGAAAGCCGCCGCGTGTCGAGGACCTGGAAGAAGTCCTTCATCGGGCAGCCCGGAAATGGCTTCATGCCCTTTGCCCGGTGTTCACGCCACGGCGACCGTGCCCCCGGACTGTTTGAGGAACCCTTCCCGCACGAGGTCTCCCAGGATCCTGTAGAAGCGCACCGGGTCTTTTCCCATCCCCGCCGCCAGGCACTGGGCTTCCAGGGGACCTTGCGACAGGAGCACCTTGAGGATCGCACCGCGGAGCTGGCGGTCGGATCCCTCGAAGGGGGCCTGGCGGGCGTAATGGGCGCTTTTCCGGTTCGGGTTGGGGTGTTTCTTTTTGAGCATGGCTCCGTAGTCCATGAGGGCGTAGTACCAGCCCCGGGGATCCTGCCGGTCGAGGGTCTCTTCCACCAGGGGCATGATCTCGCAGTCTTTCACGCCATCCCGGGAGGGGAAAAAGAACTGGATGAACACCCTGCGTATGTTGGTTTCGATGAAGGGGACGGGGATGCCGTGGGCAAAGGCGAGCAGGGCCCCTGCCGTTGACCGGCCGACGCCCGGAAGAGCCAGCAGCCCTTCGAGGGTCCGGGGGAGAGTGCCGCCATGTTCGGACACCACCCTGCGGGCCGTGTCTTTGAGCGCCAGTGCCCTCCGGTTGTACCCGAGCCCCTGCCAAAAGCGGAGCACCGCCTGGAGGTCGGCACCCGCCAGCGCCTCGAATCCGGTAAACTCCTCGACGAAGCCCTCGTATTTGCCCAGCACGCGCTCGGTCTGTGTCTGCTGCAGCATGAACTCGGATACCAGGATCCGGTAGGGGTCGAAGGTTTCCCGCCAGGGGAAGCGCCTGCCCGCAAAGCGATAGTGGTCCCATATCTCCCTTTGGAACAGGCCGCGCACGCCTTCAGGGCAGCAGCCTGCTTCCGGAAGCCTCCGGCGCTGGGGAAAAGGTGTCATGGCAACAGGGTATCACGGGCCCGCATTTCATGGCAACAGGCGCACGCCGGGCATGGGGCGGGCAAAAAAAAAGCCCGGCTCGAAGCCGGGCTTTCCATCCTGCGAATGCTCTTCCCTACTGCCTCGGGATGTACTCCGCAGCGAGGGTGGATGCGGCATCCTGGTTCCACTGCGATCTCTGGCCCTGCGCAACCCACAGGGTAAGCGTGCGGCCGTTCCAGGTATCGTCGATGACATTGTTGAAGGTAACGGTGATGTTCGCGCCCGGGGTCGTACCCACGGTTCTGTTGTCGATGGCCGCCGCGGACACGTAGGTCGTGGGGATCGTCACGCCCAGAGACGTCTGTATCTGGCCGAGGTTTGCACAGACCGGATATGTCGCCTGGGACTGGAACGACTCGATGCATGCGTTGCCCACTGCGCCCATCGCGTGGGTAACTTCGGTGAGCCTGGCCTTCCTGGTGTAGTTCGAATAGGCCGGGATGGCGATTGCCGCCAGAATGCCGATGATCGCGACGACGATCATCAATTCGATGAGGGTAAAACCTTTCCTGTTTCTTACCATAGCCTAACTCCTCCCTTGAATGATTTTTATGATTCGCTTAATGTATGTAGGTATTAAGCCCTTTGAAAATATTTGAATGGAGTTGTATTTCGTATTTTTTCGCATCTAATGGAGTATGTTCGGCCGATTGGGGGAAAACTTGAGAAATATTTGAGGTTATTTTCCCGTCAATAAATTCATCGGCTTGCGACCGTTCCGTCCAGGGAAGGGCACCTTCCTCCGGAAAACGGAAGCTTTGTCCCCAAATAAGCAACGAAGCGCTCCAGCGCTCTTGCCCCGCCCGGTCTTTACTTCGTGAAACTCCCCGTTCCAGGCTCCCGGCGATCCCCCTGCTCAAAAGCGGTCCTGCCCCTTATTCCTTGCCTTCGCGTGCAAGTTATCCTGCGGGGATGAACAGCATCCGCTGGCACTGGGGGCAGATGATGAGCCTGTCTCCCCTCACGAGCTCATTGTAGAGCTGGGGCGGGATGTGCATGTGACAGCCACTGCACACGCCGTCGACACATTCCACGACGGCGATGCCCTTCTTGTTCTGCCTGATCCTGTCATACTTGGACAGGAGGGCCTTGTCCACGCCGGCACGGAACTTCTGGTCCCTGCCCATGTACTCCTTCATGACGTCTTCGAGCTCACCCATCTGCGAGAGGATCTTCTCCTTCTTTTCGTCGAGGATGACCCTGTCCGCATCGAAGGATTTCTGGATCCGCTCCTTTTCGGAGACCTTTTTTTCGATCTTGTCCATAAGGTTCAGTATCTGCTCTTCGAGATCGGCCTTGCGCTTTTTCGCCAGGTCGATCTCTCGCTGCAGGGCGAGGTATTCCTTGTTCGTCTTGATTTTCTTGATGCGTGCGTCGGC
>JAKLDU010000128.1 GCA_022703355.1 Deltaproteobacteria bacterium
CATGGGCGGTTCGATCATCTGGGAAAACGTCGTAGGGAAATTTTAGGAGGTTGGCGCAATGGCTAAATACATAACTGAATGCAAACTCAACTACTTCAATTCGAAGAAGGCAGGCAAGATCGCCATCGTCACGATGGACAACGGCCAGTTCTACAACATCCCCAACACCTGGGGCTTCGAAGCGTTCGAATCCCTGAACAAGGTCATCGACACCGTGGAGAAAGACCCGGACGTCAAAGGCTGGTTCCTCACCGGCAAGCCCTTCATCTTCAACGTGGGCGCTGACATCATGAGCGTCGACCCGAACGCGACGAGGAAAGACGTCCTCGCCATCGGCGAGATGGGCCACAAGAGCTTCAAGCGCATCATGGACCTCAAGATCCCGACCATGGCCGCCATCAACGGCGCAACCATGGGCGGCGGCTGCGAAGTCGGCCTCTACCACAACTACCGCACCATCTCCAAGAGCCCGGGCGGCTGCGACCACTACGCGCTCCCCGAGTGCTTCCTGGGCCTCGTGCCCGGTTGGGGCGGAACCCAGCTCGTGACCAAGATCGCCGGTCCGGAAAAGGCCATCGAGCTCATCATCATGAACCCGCTCAACATGAACAAGATGATCAACTCCGTCAAGGCCTATGAGATGGGCCTTGCCGACTTCCTGCTCACCCCCGGCGACTTCACCGGCGCGTCACTCGAGATCTTCGAGAAGATCATCGCCGGCGAGATCAAGGTCGATCGCAAGAAGGTCGACCCCAAGGTGAGCGACGAGCTCTACAACACCACCAAGGCCACCATCGCCGGCCGCGTGCATTCCGGCGCCATCGCCCCCTACGTGGCGCTCGACCTCATCAAGGGAGCAGCTGGCTGGTCCTGGGACGAAGGCTTCAAGCAGGAGACCGAGAAGCTGGCCGACATGATTCTCTCCGACCAGTTCAAGTGCGGCCTCTACTCCTTCGACCTCACCCAGCGCAGGGCCAAGAAGCTCCCCGGCCGTCCGCCGAAGGAAGTCAAGGGCAACAAGATCAACAAGATCGGCGTCATCGGCGCAGGCCTCATGGCATCGCAGATGGCCCTCATCTTCGCACGCCGCTACCAGTGCCCGGTCCTCATGAAGGACATCAAGCAGGAGTTCGTGGACAAGGGTCTGGCATACTGCCGCGACCAGCTGAACAAGGACGCCAAGAAGGGCAAGATGTCCGCTGCGGACGCAAAGTGGTACGGCGAGGATCTCATCAAGGGAACCGTGACCTATGACGGCTTCCAGGACTGCGACTTCATCATCGAAGGCGTGTTCGAAGAGATGAAAATCAAGCAGACGATCTTCGGCGACCTGGAAAAGGTTTGCAAGCCCGAGTGCCTGTTCCTCACCAACACCTCGTCCCTCGACGTGCTCGAGATGGGCAAGAACCTCAAGGATCCCGGCCGCGTGGTGGGATTCCACTTCTTCAACCCCATCGCCATGCTGCCGCTGGTCGAGATCATCAGAACCGAAAAGACCACCGACGTGACCCTGGCGACGGCGTTCGACATCGCCAAGAAGATCAAGAAGACACCGGTCCTCGTGAAGAACTCCGGCGGCTTCCTGGTCAACAGGATCCTGCTTGCCTGGAACGACGGCATCTTCAAGTGCATCGACGAAGGCGCCGACTTCATGCAGGTCGACAACGCCATCCACGACCTTGGCTACCCCATGTCCCCGTTCACCCTTGCCGGGTTGGTGGGTCCTGCCATCGCGCTCCACGTGCAGGAGACCCTCAACAAGTACTGGCCCGAAAGGTTCCCCGTCAGCGTGGGCCTCAAGAACCTCGTGGCAAAGGGCAAGAAGAGCCTGCTCGTGTTCACCGACAAGGGCGTCGACATCGACCCCGAGATCAAGGCAGGCTGGCCGCAGGGCACCAAGAAGTTCACCGATGACGAGATCAGGGATATCGTGCTCTGCCGCGTGGCCGTCGAGATCCGCCACATCCTCGACGAAGGCGTGGTAGCCAGCCCGAAGGACGTCGACACCGGCGTGATCATGGGCGCAGGCTGGCCCTTCTTCATGGGCGGCATCACCCCCTACCTGGACTACAAGGGAATCTCGGAGAAGGCCACCGGCAAGAAGTTCCACCCGGATGGATTCCTGAAGTTCGACTGATAGCACCAGGCACCAGCAGTCAAGACTGGCCGGGCACACCCCAACGGGCGTGCCCGGCTTTTTTTATTGCCCGTTTTGCTTGACAGGGAACCCCCTTCACCTTACCCTGCAAGGCGAGCCCGGGTTATCTCCTTCAAGGAGGGAGTCTTATGAAGTTCACCGCGTTTGAAACCAGGAAAGCACGGTCGAATTCCCTGCGCACGGGGCGCATCGATCCCCTGATCGGCACGGGGAAACGACCCGGGGCTCGGGCTGCCATGGCTCTCGCCCTCATTCTCCCCCTCCTCGCCCTGGCGTCGTGCGGGGGATCGGACTCCCGCGACGAGACGGTGATCACGGTGGACTCCGCGGCTGACAGTGCGAATTCCAGGGACGGGAGAATCACCCTCAGGGAGGCCCTCGCCGGCATCCCGTCCGGCGGGCGCATAACCTTCGCCCCCGCACTGAACGGACAGACCATAACCCTGAGCATGGTCGGCTCGAACCATTCGATGCTCATGGGCGAGGTGTACGCGGGCATGCCGCCTGCCTACCAGGGATACGAGGAGCGCGACTACGGCAGGTCTGCCCTGTATGTCCGGAAAAGCGTGACCATCGACGCCTCTGCCCTGCCCGGCGGGATCACCATCGCCTGGGGCGGCGGCGAGGGGAACAGGGCGCGGGTCATGGCGGTATACGGCGATCTCACCATGAGGAACGTCACCGTCACCGGCGGCTGGTCGAGCGCTCAAGCCATCGATTCCGAAACCCAGCCCTATACCCTGGGCCGCGGGGGCGGCCTCGCGGTGTGGGGGGTGGCGACCCTCGACAACTGCATCGTCACCGGGAACACCGCCGAGGGCGACCTCACCGCCAGCCGCGACCGGGGCACCTACGGGGGGGGCATCTACGCCAACGGCCTCGCCCTGACGGGCTGTGTCGTGAGCGGCAACTCGGCCATCGGCTACGGGGGCGCGGGGGGCGGCATCTACTCCGTGGGCGGCGCCGACGGTTCCGGCCGGGACGTGTCCCTCAGCGGGTGCACGGTGAGCGGCAACTCCGTCACGGCGCAGCACGCCTACGGGGGCGGCATCTTCTCCCTGGGAGGGGGCCCGGACAACACGAGGTACCTGCGGCTCGCGAACTGCACGATTGCCCGGAACCTCGTGGAGGACCACCCTGGCCTCGCCGAGAGCGGGCAGTATTACTACCGCGGCGGCGGGATCTACCTGGGCGGCGGGTACCTGTCCCTGGACGCCTGCACCGTGGCCGAGAACCGGGTGAACGGCATCGCCCAGACCTTCAGCGGCAAGCCCAACATGGGAGGCGGCGGCATAGCCGCCACCATCGGCAACGCCCACGTGGTGGAGAGCATGAAGATCTGGCAGTCCATTGTCGTGGGGAACACCATGAACGGCGCCCCCTCGGACCTCTTCACCGGCTCCCTGCTCCACCTCTACAGCTACGGCTACAACCTGGCGGGAAGCATGGACTTCACGCAGATCCTCGTGCCCGTGCCCGCCTGGTTCGACCTGAGCCGCAGGCACTGGCCCAAGGCGGGCGACCAGGAGGGGGTGTCGGCCGCAGCAGTCCTTGACCTGGCGGGTGCCGTCCACCACCCCACGGCCGTTTCCCGGGGGACCGACGCAGGCGGCCTTGCCGTGCTCTGGTACCCGCCCGCCGGGGCCGCACTGGACAGGGTGCCGTCTGACGCGTACAGCGTAACCTCGGTCATGGCTACGTGCGACGGATATGAGACGCTGCCGAACCAGTTCCTGAACATTGTCCTGGAGAAGATCAGGGAGGTGTACGGGAGCACCCTTGGCGCGGACTTTGGTTCGGACATGGGGGACCTGTCGGGAGTCACCTGGTATCTCACACCCGCAGCGTGGCCGTCCGATCCGCTGAACGCACCATGGATCGCGTTCTGGCACGACATCGACGCGAGAATAGGGAGCGAACTCGGCATGGAGATCCTCGGGGACGAATTCTGGGGAACCTTTGCGAGCGGGCCGCTCGCCGATGGTCTCGAGATGTCCCTGCTCACCGAGCGCCACACCGTGGAGCCGGCGGCCGTTGACCAGCTTGGCGCTCCCAGGCCGGCGGGGGCGCTGGCCGACATTGGGGCCATCGAGGAGTGACCGCGGGGTCTGCCCCCTGCCCCGCACCATTCTCTCACGGAAACGCATTTAAAGAGTTTCAGTGAAACCGGTTGTAAGCTATAATGCCGGTCACTACTGTCCGGTTAACTTTTTCAAAACCCTTATAACTCATCTTAATAGTTAGCGAAAAGCACCAAATTTGCTGTTATCGATTTGAATTTCCAGAGAAACATCAGCCATACTCGCCGGAAAGAGATCTTGGGGGTTGCATATGAATTCCGGCAGGCTGATTTTCTCGCAACTTATGGACTTCCTCCCCATGCATGAATTCCGCAGGTGCACTGAGAGATACGAAGGCAATAAACGAGTCAGATCTTTCTCCTGCTGGGACCAGTTTCTCTGCATGGCCTTTGCTCAATTGACTTACCGGGAAAGTCTGCGAGATATCGAAGCCTGTCTGAGAGCTGTCCCTAAAAAACGCTACCATATGGGCATCAAGGGTACGGTCGCCAGAAGTACCATTGCAGAAGCAAACGAAAGAAGAGATCGGA
>JAKLDU010000129.1 GCA_022703355.1 Deltaproteobacteria bacterium
GACGAGGGCATGCTCCGGGCAGACGCCGACGCAGGATCCGCACCCGATGCACTTTTCCCGGTCGAACCTGATCTCCGGCACGGCCTTCTTGCTTTCGGGATTGTGGCACCAGGTGCAGCTCAGGGGGCAGCCCTTGAAGAAGACGACCGTCCTGATGCCCGGGCCGTCGTCCAGGGAGTTGCCCTTGACCTCGAAGACGAGCGCCTGGTCCTTCCGGGGTGCCACGACCGTACCTTCCCGGGTGCTCAGACGCCGAACTCGGCCCGCTCTATGAGCTCGAGCTGCAGGTCCCGGTTCAGCGTCACGAAGTAGGCGTTGTAGCCCGAGATCCGCACCATGAGGTCCCGATATTCCCCGGGGCGGGCCATGGCGTCCCGCAGGGTGTCGGAAGAAACCACGTTGAACTGCATCTGCATGCCGCCCAGGTCGCAGTAGGCCTTCGCATACGAAAAGACGTGGTCCACTGCCTCCTCGTGGCTCTCCTTCGCCGAGGGGACCACCTTCACGTTGAAGGCGATGTTGTTGTTCATGTGCCGGTGGTCGAGCATGGACACGTCGCGGATGTTGTCCAGGAGGTTCTTCGACGCGTGCGCCTCGGGCGTCAGGCCGGGTGTGAAGGGCCTGCCCGCGAGCCTTCCCGAAGGCAGGGCGCCGGTGAGCGTCCCGAAGGCCACGTGGTTCGACATGGACCAGAACCCCGCCGTGTACTTCCCGCCCCTGAAGTTGGTGTGCTCCAGGAAGCGGTCGTGGACGAACCCGGTGACGCGGTTGGCCATGTCCACGGCCTCGGCCTTTCCGGAGCCGAAGAGGGGGACCTTGTTGAGCACGAGCGAATGGAGGAGAGGGTTCCCGGCGAAGTTCGTCTCCATGGCACGCTTCATCTCCGGGAGGGTCACCTTCTTTTCTTCATAGACGAGCTTCTTGATGGCCATGAGGGAGTCGGTGACGTCGGCGAGCCCGATGCAGGCGGTCCCCGACGAGTTGTGCAGCGCGCCTCCCCTGGTGGTGTCCCGGCCTTTGTCGACGCACCCCTCGATGAGGCCGGATATGAAGGGCGTGGGCCGAAGCACGCTGTGGGCTTCCCCCAGGAGCCTGTTGTATTCGCAGGCGTTGTCCATGAGGAACAGGAGCTGGTCGCAGAACGCCTTGTAAAAGTCTTCGAACGCGGGGAACGCGCCCCGGTCGATGTCGCCCGTCTTCGGCCCCACGTCCCAGCGCATGAGCGGGTGGCGGCCGTTGAACATGGCCATCTCCAGCGCCGCGACCATGTTGAACATCATGCAGTTGGTGTGGCCGATGTGCCTGCCCGAGAGCGTGGGCTCGACGCAGCCCGTGGCGGCCCAGTCCCGCAGGTGCTCGGGAGGGTAGCCGAACTCGTCGAGGGAGCCCATGACCACGGTGTCGTTGTGGATGGAGGGCGTGGACGTGGAGTTCACGTTGACCTCGCAGAGGCGTCTGAGATAGGTATCGCTGTTCTTTTCCCGGTTGTAGCGGGCGTTGATGTTGGGGTCCCGGATCTTGAGCATCTCGGTGACCTTCAGGAAGACGTAGGTCATGTCGTTCACCGCGTCCTCCCCTTCGGGCGTGACACCTCCGAGGGTGATGGCCTGGTCCGAGGAGCTCCCGCCGAAGAGGTAGTTGCCGATGTCGGGGATGAGGGGGAGGTGGTCGGTGCAGCGCATGAAGAAGCACCCGACGAGCTCGACGGCGTGCCTGATGTATGCCTCGCGCTCTTCCCTGCCGGAGATCTTTTCGAGGTCGGAAGCGAAGAAGGGCTGGAGCCACTGGTCCATCCTGCCCAGGGAGAAGCCGGCGTTCGTGTTCTCCATGTGCACGCCGATCCAGTGGATCCAGATGGCGTTCACCGCTTCGTCGAGCGTGGTGCAGGGGTTCTCCGGGACCTTTGAGCAGATGGCGGAAAGGTGAAGAAGCTCTGCCCTGCGCGCCGCGTCGCCCTCGTTCGCGGCATCCCGGCGGGCCTGGCGGGACAGGTTCGCCGCGTAGGCGGCGAGCCCCTCGTAGCACAGGATGACGGCCTCGAGGGTGGCCTTCTTCACCTCGTCTGCCTCCCTGTCCCGCGCGAGCTCTTCCCGGATCTCCCGGATGATCCCGCTCGTGCCGAGCCGGAGCAGCCGGGGATAGTCGAGGATGGTGTGGGACAGGGCGGCCGTCTTCCAGAGGAAGTACACGGCGAAGCGCTCGTCGAGGCTCTGGCACAGGGGCGAGGAGTGGGCGTCCCTGACCCGCTCGCGGAAGTTCCGCCTGATCCAGAAGGGAAAGACCGAGTGGTGGAGAACCTCGATGCTTTCCGCGCTGATGTCGTAGGGGAAGAGGTGCCGGAAGGGGGCGGTGAGGAGCTCCCCCCAGATCATGGTGCCGTGGGAGTCGGGGTAGAGCACCACCCCGATTTCGGAGGTTGTCGTGGTGCCGGCGAGGAGGTCGCCCTTGCGGATGAGGGGCGTGCGGTTCTCCATGAGGTGCTTGAAGGCGTGGCCCTGCCGGAGCTCGGGAATCCAGGGGGTGCCGTCTTTTTTTTGTTCGAAGCCGTTTTCCCGGAACCACCTGGTGAGGAGGAGAGGACGCTCGTGGCAGATGACGGGCTTCACGGTGAAGTGGATGTCGAGGAAACGCTTGAGCCGGGGAAAGTCGTCCAGCGAGTACCGGGAAAGGTACGGGTCGTCCCTGATGAAGAGCACGCCCGGGTCCCGGGAGGGGGCCTTCAGGTTCTTCACGGCCCGGGACCTCGGCGCCGGCACACGGGAGGGGGCGCCGGTTGAGGAAAGGGCCCTCAGGTCAGCGGCCTGCTTGCGCATCTTCCTGATCTGCTGATTTTTCACGACCAGCGAGATGTAGAAGTTGAAGAGCTGTGCGTACGCGAGGTTGCCTCTGACGGTCATGCGATTCTTGAGCAGGAGGTTGAGGACGTCGTTGGGCGGCAGTGTCGCGAGGTCCTTCAGGACGGCGGTGTCCCGGCACACGATCTGAAGGTCCGCGTTTGCCGGCCCGCCCGCGACGCTTACGCGGCCGTCGCGGAAGGTGATGACCTGGTCGACGGCGCCGTTCTCCGTCATAAGGCGCAGGCTGAAGTTGATCCACCCGTCGTCGGAGCGCAGGTGCCTCCTGAGCCCCGGGACATGGCTGAACAGGAGCGCCATGGTTTTCAGGGCCAGGTGCGTTGCCTGGTTTGCCAGGTCTATTTTCGCCATGTCGTTTCCCCTTTCATTTCCCGTTCACCGGGGTATGTGCCGTGTGCTCACGGGTGTCCCGATCCGCCTGCCCTGTGCCCTGCCATGCTCCAGGTGCAGGAGAGATTCCAGGACATCCTCGGCCACGTGATCGACGAGGTGCTCCGGGTTTTCGTCCACCTCGGGCAGGACCCTGCTGTTGTACAGGGAGATGATCCCGTGGAGCGTGCTCCAGAGACGGATGACGAAGTACCTGATCCCGCTCTCGGGCATGCCCCCGTGGATCTGGACGAACTCCCGCAGGGCGCCGGAGGCGACGTCGATGATCTTGAGGGCCGTCTGCTTTTCCACGAAGGCCACTGGCTCGATGTCGGTCCCGGCATAGTCGCGGTATTTCGGTGCGTCCGAGGTGAACATGATATTGTAGTAGTTGGCGTTGCTTATGCCGAAGTCGATGTACGCCCTGACCATGTTCCCGAGCTTCCTGGAAGGGTCGCACCTCGAGAGAAGGATTTTTTCCAGGCGCTCGTGGAGCAGCTCGAACCCTTTCGTGAGGATCACGAGGTACAGCTCGTCCTTGCTGGAATAATAGTTGTAGATGGCCGTGGCGGACAGCCCGAAGCGGGAGGCGAGCTTCCTCATGCTGAACGAGGTGAAGCCATGTTCGGAAATGAGGGTGAGGGCTTCCTCCAGGATCTTTTCCCGGATGAGCTCTCTGTCTTCTTGACTCCGTTTTACCTTTGGCATATATGATACCTTATATGTATAACACCGTTAAGTTAACGGTGTTATTATTAGACTTGTCAGGGCATACTGTCAACATGAAAGCTTGCCACCTGGCGGGATGTGCTGTTTCAACCGAGAAAGCGAGATCCGCACGGAAGGAGGGGACATGAATCGAGGCTACATGGGAAAGATCCTGAACGTCGATCTCTCGAAGGGGGAGGTGGCCGAAGAGCTGATCCCCGACGAGGTGTATCAGAAGTACCTGTCCGGAACCGGCCTTGCCGCCTATATTCTCTACGAGAGAATCCCTGCCGGGGCGGACCCGCTCGGGCCGGACAACATCCTCGCGTTCATGTCCGGGCTGCTCACCGGAACAGGAAGCCTCTTCTCGGGCAGGTGGATGGTGGCGGGCAAGTCGCCGCTCACCGGGACCTGGGGTGACGCCAACTGCGGCGGGACATTCTCGCCGGCCATCAAGCGCTGCGGTTTTGACGGGATACTCTTCAGGGGCATCAGCGAGAAGCCCGTCTATCTCTACGTCAGCAACTCGAAGATCGAGCTGAAGGACGCCTCCGCTTTGTGGGGCAAAGACGCCATCGAGACGGAGGAAGCCCTGCAGGAGCAGTATGGCCCGAATGCCAGGATCGCCGTCATCGGCCCGGCGGGGGAGAAGCTCTCGCTCATCTCGGGCATCTGCAACGACAGGGGGCGGATCGCGGCCCGGTCCGGCCTGGGGGCGGTCATGGGTTCGAAGAGGCTCAAGGCCGTCGTCCTGGACGGCAAAAAACGGATCGTGCCCTACGACCAGGAGGCCGTGCATAAGCTCAGCA
>JAKLDU010000013.1 GCA_022703355.1 Deltaproteobacteria bacterium
GCCCTGACCATCACGCCTCGGGCCCCCCCTCGAGCGCCACGCCCAGGGTGGCCGCAACCAGGGTGGCCGCGATGACCGCCCAGCCCGCCGGCATGACCAGCGCTCCGCCGAGGCCGACGGCTGCCCCCGCCCCCGCCGCGGCAAGAACCGCCCCTTTCTCCGGCCGGCCTGCCGCCTGCAGGACGAGGAGGGCTGCAAACATGGCGGGCAGGGCATAATCGAGCCCCAGCACCCGGGTGTCCGCGATGGAGCTCCCCAGGAGGGCGCCCAGCGTGGTGCAGGCCAGCCACGCCGCGTGGGACGTGTTGTTGATGCCGAAGAGCCAGGGCGCGCTCGCAAGGGCCCCGCCGTTCAGCCTGAGCGTGGCGACGGCGAAGGTCTCGTCCGTGAGCTCCGCCCCGACGAGGGCGTTCTGCCAGGGGGCGAGCCTGCGCACGTGCGGGGACAGGGCGGTGCTGTACAGGAGGTGCCTCACGTTCACCAGGAAGATGGTCAGGACGATGGCGGAGGCCGGTGCGCCCGCGGCGATGAGGCCCACCGCCACGAACTGGGCGGAGCCCGCGTAGAGGACGAGGGACATGACCGCGACCTCGGCCACCGTGAACCCCGCGGTCTGCGCCACCACCCCGAAGGCGAGCCCGATGGCCGTGTATCCCAGGACGACGGGGAAGGCGTCCCGCGCCCCGTCGCGATATCGCGCGCTTACGCCCCCCACGGTCAGACCGCCAGAGCCCTGCCTATCCTTTCCATGGCCTCCTGCACCCTGTCGAAGTCGTTGAAGGCGCTGATCCTCACGTACCCCTCGCCGCACTTCCCGAAGCCCGCGCCGGGCGTGCACACCACCCCGGCCTTCTCCAGGAGCAGGTCGAAGAACTCCCATGACCCCATTCCCGCGTTCACCCAGATGTAGGGCGAGTTCTCGCCGCCTGTGCAGGCGAACCCCAGGGCCGCCATTCTTTCGCGGACATGGCGCGCGTTGTTCAGGTAGTAGTCCACCAGCGAGGCCACCTCCGCCTTGCCCTCACCGCTCAGGGCCGCCTGGGCGGCCCGCTGGACCGGGTAGGAGACGCCGTTGAACTTCGTGGTCTGGCGCCGGTTCCACAGGGCGTGGAGGGAGTGCTTTTCGCCCGAGTCGTCAAAGGCGAAGCAGTCCCGGGGAACCACCGTGTAGGCGCACCGGGTGCCCGTGAAGCCCGCGGTCTTGGAGAAGCTCCTGAACTCCACCGCCACCTCCCGGGCGCCGTCGATCTCGAAGATGGACCGGGGCAGCCCAGGGTCGCGGATGAAGACCTCGTAGGCCGCGTCGAAGAGGATGAGCGCCCTGTTCTCGCGGGCGTAGCGCACCCAGGCGGCCAGGGCTTCCCGGGTGATGGTGGCGCCCGTGGGGTTGTTGGGGAAGCACAGGTACACGAGGTCCACCGGCTCCTCCGGGAGCCCCGGCACGAAGCCGTTCTCCCGGGTGCACTCGAGGTAGGCGATGCCTTCGTACCTGCCGTTTATGGCCTGACCCGTGCGGCCCGCCATGACGTTCGTGTCGAGGTAGACCGGGTAGACCGGGTCGGGGATGGCCACCCTGATGTCATTGGAGAAGAGCTCCTGGAAGTTCGCCGTGTCGCACTTGGCCCCGTCCGAGACGAAGATTTCGTCGGCAGACACCCGGGCGCCGCGGGAGCGGAAATCCTCCGCGGCGATGGCCTCGCGCAGGAACTCGTACCCCTGCTCCGGCCCGTAGCCCTTGAAGGTCTCTTTTTCGGCCAGCTCGCCGACCGCTCTGTGCAGGGCGTCGATGCACGCCCTGGGGAGCGGGAGCGTGACGTCCCCGATGCCCAGCTTGATGATCGGCGTGCCGGGGCTGGCGGCCTCGAAGGAGGCCACCCGTTTGGAGATCTCCGAGAAGAGGTACGAAGACTTCAGCTTCAGATAGTTCCGGTTCACCTTGATCATGATTTCCCGCCCCTCGAGCGCGTCAATGGGGGGGCCAAAGCCTTGACGGCCGGTCCCCGGGATTATCTAGCATACCTGCTTTCGTTTGGGGAATCCTTTTCTGGGGGGGCACGGGTGGATTAAAGATGGGAAAGGCACCTGTCGAAGAGGGGGGAAAGAGAAAAAAAGACGGAGAGCACGTGAAAAAGGAAAAGAGAAGAAGCAGCAGGAAGCTCCTGAGGATAGAGGCCAGGTACCAGGACCCCGACTCCCGGGTCCTCAAGGGGGTGTTGCGCAACATCAGCCTGTCCGGCCTGTACATCGAGACGAAGAACACCCTTTCCGCCGGGACCAGGCTGCACATGAGCCTGGATGCGACGGACCTCGGCAAGGTCATCGACGTCGCCGGCACGGTGGTCCGCGTGGACGAACGCGCGGGCATGGCCGTGGAGTTCGACGACAAGAGCAACCGCGAGATCAGGCTCCTGCTGAGCACGCTGAGAAAGCTCGACCAGGCCTCCATGCTCGCCCTCATCAGGTCGGGCCTGGGGGATTGACGCACCACCGGCAGCACACGCACTCCTGCGAATAAACGATATCCATCCACGCACCAGGATCATCAAGCTCCACCTTTCCTGCACAATAACAGGCATCCCCACCGGGGGTTGCCTGCGCCTTTTTCCCGTTTCCCTCCCGTTTTTGCCAGGAGTCGGGCGGCCCGAACCCGGATATTTCCCCCTTGTAATCTTCCCGTAGAATACTTATGATAAGCCGATGCCGCATGGGGACCCCTTCGCTCAGATCGGGAGTGCCGGCGGGACGACCGGACAGCCGTACCCCGTCGTCCCGAGGTATGTCGAGGGCCGGGACGACCGGAGCAGCAGGACCTCGGGCGAGAACGCCGTCGCGGCGCTTCCCGCGAAGCCGGGGGGGCAGGCCCGGGCAAAGACCATCACCGTGGACTACACCTCGTCGCCCGGCATCTGCTCCTGCGGAATGGACCCCATGGTTTCCCAGGCGGCGGTCATCCACGAGCTCGCCTACGGCAGGATGAGTACGGCCATTCCCCGGCCGGCCGGCGGCACGGGATACCCCGTTTCGCGGGGCGTGACCGTTCACGGCCTGGACCTCGTGGTATAGCCGTGCACACGGACACCTTCGCATGATCGGGATCGTTTCCGACCCTGTCTTCATGAACCACGACACCGGCGGGTACCACCCCGAGACACCCCTGAGAATCCAGTACCTGCACACCCTGTTCGCCCGGAATGAGGACCCCCTCGTCAGGATGGTCGACCCTGTCCTGGGGCGGGTGGAAGACGTGCTGCTCAACCACGGCCGGGGCTATGTCGACAGGGTCTGCCGGCTTTCGGGGTCAGGCCAATCCGTGGACCTGGACCCGGACACGGTGTGCTCGCCCGATTCCTATGAAACCGCCCTGCTCGCGGCGGGGTCCGTCGTGGAGCTCGTGAGGCTGGCGCTCGAGGGGGAGGTGAAGACCGGGCTGGCCTGCGTACGGCCGCCGGGGCATCACGCCCGGCAGGACGAGGCCATGGGCTTCTGCCTCTTCAACAACGTCGCCATAGCAGCGCGCAAGGCCATCAGGGACTTCGGCGTGGAGAAGGTGGCCATCGTCGACTTCGACGTCCACCACGGCAACGGCACCCAGGAAAGCTTTTATTCCGACTCGAAGGTTCTTTACTTTTCCACGCACCAGTACCCCTTCTACCCGGGCACCGGGGCACTGTCCGAAACCGGTGCGGGGGAGGGGGAGGGCTACACGGTGAACTGCCCCCTGAGGCCCGGGATGAACGACAGCCACTACCTGGCGGTGTACCGCCACGTCCTCGCCCCGGTCATCGAGGCCTTCGAGCCTGGTCTCATCCTCGTGTCCGCCGGGTTCGACGCCCACGAAAGGGATCCCATCGGGGGCATGCGCGTGAGCTCGCTGGGCTTCGCGGCCATCGCGTCCGTCATCGAGGAGGCGGCTGTCGAGGCGGGGGCACCCACGGTGTATGCCCTGGAGGGAGGCTACGACCTCGGGGCGCTCAAGGAATCCGTGTCCCTGGTGGTCGAGGTGCTCAAGGGGGAGGCGTTTCCCGCCATCAGGTCCGAGGCCTTTCCGGGCATGGAGGGCATCCTGCAGGCCCATGCCCGTATGTGGCCGCTTTTGTGAACGATTGACATCAAGTTTCGAAGGGGGCATGCCGAAAGGGCAGGTATGTTAGAGCCCAAGGCCATAGAAGCCGTGTCGGTCAGGGAATACAGGCCCGGCGAGATCATCGTGAAGGAGGGCGACTCCAACCGGTACTTCTACGCCATCCTCCAGGGCGAGGTCCAGATCTACCAATTGGACAAGCCCATCCGCATCCTGTCAGACCGGGACGTGTTCGGCCTGGAGAATTTCTACCGGGGCATCCCCTACAGCACCACGGCCAAGGCCACCAAGGCGTCGCGCATCGCCGCCTACGAGTCCGAGTGCATCGACGACATCGCCTTCTCGAAACCCGGCCTGGTGTCCATGCTGTTGAAATCGGTCTTTCTCCAGCTCGAGCAGACCACCTCCGTGGCCGAGTCGAACATCCAGTTTGGCGACGTTATCTCCCTGGACATGCGGGAGTACAACGACGGTGACATCATCATCGAGGACGGCACCTACGGCACGGAGTTCTACAAGCTCGTGTCCTCAGAGGTGGGCCTCGAGGTCCTCAAGAAGGACGTGCGCGTGGGCATGATCACGAAGCCCGGCGAATACTTCGGCGAGATGAGCTTCATCCTCAACGAGCCCAGGAGCGCGACCATCCGCTCGGCGGGCAGGAGCGTGGTGGAGGTGATCCCCGTGCAGGAAGGGACGCTCGAACGGCTCATCGGGGAAGACCCGGAGATCGCGGGCAAGATCATCACGGCGCTGGCCCAGCGCCTCAAGCAGGCAAACCTCCTCATCGCGAAGTAGGCGTCTTCGGCGTTCTTTCCCGTGTTTCTCCCCTTCGGGCACCGGTGCGCCGGGGCTCGAGGCGCGGGCGGGTTCAAGAAACATTCCGGGTTATCCGAATATTCCCCCATGGACATCTATTGGATGGGGGCCTCCATGCCTGCAGGGCTGAGCGGCATCGACCGGGCGGACACCCTCGACGGGGTGCCGGAGAACAGCCTCCTGTTTGCCGAGGACTCTGCCAGGGTTTCGTGGAAGGACGTCGGGGGCAGGAGGGTCTACCTCGTGTCCGACCTCCCCATCTCCCCGCCCCTGCCAGAGCGGGTGGTGGGGGTCATCCCCCGTGACCCCCTGGTGATCGAGGCCATCGTCACCCTCTACACGGAGATGCGGGAGTCCTACGACCTGGGCGACCGGCTCATCAGGTCATTGAACGAAAAGGAGCTCGCGCTCCAGGAAAAGCAGAAGACCATGCTCAGGGACAGCCGGCGCCACCAGGCCATCATCGGGAACGCAACCGACCTCATCTTCACCCTGGGCCCCCACGGAAGGATCATGTTCGCCAACGAGACGATGAAGAAGTACCTCTCGACGGGCGGGGCGCTCCTGGCGGGCAGGCCGCTGGAGGGGTTCGTGGTGGCAGAGGACAGGCAGGCCGTGGCCGGGATGATCCGCCGCGGGTTCGTCGATGGCGCCCCCTCGAAGATCGAGGCGAGGCTCCTCCTGGCACGGGGGGCCGCGGGGATCTTCTCCCTCATGAGCACCCCCCTGGTGGAGGACGGGCGCATCTACGCCCTGTCCGTCATCGGCCGGGACATCACCGACATCCGCGCCATGCAGCACCGGCTCACCCTCCAGGCCCGGGACCTCACCCTCATGATGAACGGCCTGGCCCACGAGCTGAGGAACCCCCTCATGGTCATCGGCGCCTACATGAAGCGGATCGGGAAAAAGGAAAAGGTCATGAGCCCCGAGTCGCTCCACCGGGCGCTCTCGGGGATCGACTCGTCCGTGGGGCGCATCGAGGGGATGATCGAGCGCATCGAGGCGTACGAGGCCATGGTGAACCTCGGGGTGAACTACGGCGAGGTGAACGTGCGCGGGCTCGTGGAGGAGACCCTCGGCGCCGGGCCCGTGGCCGCGGGCATCTCGGGCGAGGAGGAGCTCACCGTGTACAGTGACGGAAGCCATATCAGGGCTGCCTTCGGCAGGATCGTGGAGAACGCCGTGGAAGCGGGGTCGGACAGGCTCGACATCGGGCTCTCCAGGGCCGACGGGTATGCCCTGGTGTCGATCAGGGATTACGGGCCGGGCGTAACGGGCGACGTCAACGAGCTCTTCGCCCCCTTCTACTCGTCGGACCCCATGAAGATCGGCCTCGGTCTCACCGAGGCGCGGATCGTCATGGCCAAGATCGGGTCGTCCATCGAGGTGGTGCCCCGGGCAAACCCCGGCGCGGTCTTCACCCTGAAGATCCTCATGGACCGCAGGAACGCCGCCCGGCAGGACTGACCCGTCCCGGAGCCCTTCGGGGGACACTCCCCTGGCCCGCACGGGCGCGTGGGAATGGTGTTTCGCATACCCAAACATCAGTATACGCTCCCCGCACGCGCACGGGTGCGTGAAGGAGCACGGGCTGGCGACCAACTCGACCAACCCGGGTTCCCATGAACCGCATCGGTGCGTGCAGCAGCCCCTTGAACATCCGGCGGATCGGGTATAGAGAATGACCAGGGCGCCCGACCGGCGCCCGCATCGCCACCGGGAGAACTTATGGGTGCCGCAGAGCTCGTTCATGACGGTATATATCTCGTGGGGGGCGCCTCGCTCTCCCATTTCCAGGACGCGGCCTCTTTCATCGTCCGGTGCGAAGAAGAGCTCGTGATGATCGACTCGGGCGCGGGCAAGGGAGCCCGGGCCATCGAGGGAAACATCCGCGGCATCCCCCTGGACCCCGCCCGGATCTCGCTGCTCATCCTCACGCACTGCCACGTGGACCACATCGGCTCGGTGAAGTATTTCCAGGATTCCTTCGGGCTGCGGGTGGCGGCCCACGAGCTCGACGCGGACGCGGTCGAAACCGGCGACCCCGCGCTCACCGCCGCATCCTGGTACGGCACGAAGCTGCCCCGGGTGGGCGTGGACAGGCGCCTGCGCGGGGAAGGCGAGGTTCTCGTCGTGGGCGGCACCGAGCTCCACTGCATCCACACCCCGGGGCACACCCCGGGCTCCATCGGCATCTACCTGGACCGGGGCGGCACGCGCGTGCTCTTCGGCCAGGACATCCACGGGCCCTTCAGCCCGGAGTTCAACTCGAACATGGAAGACTGGCGCGAGTCCATGGAAAAGCTCATCGCCCTCGAGGCGGACATCCTGTGCGAGGGCCACTTCGGGATCTTCTCCGGGAAGAAGCGGGTGGCGTCGTACATCAGGGGGTATCTCGACCAGTACGCCGGTTCGTACTGACCGGGCAGGCCCTCACCCGAGCGCGAGCCTTCTTCTCACCCCGATCAGCCCCACCAGGCCGGACCCCAGGAGCCATGCCGCGGGGGGCAGGGGCACGGGGCTCGTTTCCACGAGCAGGTACGGGTGGTTCGTCTTTGCCTCCGAGCTGTTGAACCGGTGCCTGTTGTCGCTCGACGACGGGGGATTCGCCGCGAGGGCAATGGACAGCAAACCGTTGGCAATCATCTCGGGCGTCAGGGCGAGGTCCCAGTACTGCCAGGTGCCGGTCGCGCTCGGGCCGGACGTGGCGTTCGACCCGAGGACGGCCGGGCCCACCGACGGCCGCGATGTGTACGTCATGGTCTCCTGCCAGGTGTCGTCGCTCACGAAGTATGCGTCCGTTCCGCCCATGCCGGCGCCGTCGTTGGCGTAAAGGAAGAGGCGCGCGGAGGCCACCGCTTCGGAGGCGGGGATGTCCCGGAGGTCGAACCTCAGGTAGGAGACGTACTGCGCCCCGGTCAGGTACCGGTTGACGCTCAGGTTGGAGGAAGACCCGTAGGAAAAGTTCGGGGTCGTGGAAATGACGTACGTGTCTTCGCAGGGGGAAAGATTGTAGACGGACCCGTACGACCGGCCGGAACAGACGAGCAGACAGACAAGCAGAACCAGGATTTTCTTTTTCATGGCAACTCCTCCTCAAAAATCATTTTATGGACGACCCGCCGGTTTCCCCGCGGATCGATTTCATAAGGAATAAAGTAAGGGGTCGGGGGTCTTTCTCAAGCCCCGGCAGGAAGCGAGTTCGATCAGCGTGCCCGTCCGAACCCCCCGGAGCCCCGGAGCAGGCCCCTGTTTCGCGGCCCGGATAGGCCGTGACTAATGGGAATATTTGGTATATACTTGGGCAGTACAACAGTTGTTATCCCGCCTGCACAGAGGAGGACCATGAAGGAAAGGTTCGAGGTGAAAGACGGCTATTGGCTGATGGGGTTTCAGTACGAGATCACCGGCATTCTCTACAGCCTGGGGCAGATCCCCCGCTGCAAGAAGGCCATGCTGGGCCGCCTGAAGCCCGGCGAGAAGATGCTCATCGCGGGCGCGGGCCACGGCGTGGAGGCCGTGGAGGCGGCCAGGCGCGGGATCCACGTGACGTCGGTGGACATCTCCAAGACCATGATCTCCTTCATGCAGAAGAAGATCGACCGGGCGAACCTGAGCACGCCCATCACCATCATCAACGACAACATCCTGAACGTCGAGTTTCCCGGGCAGTACGACATGGTCATGGCCAACTACTTCCTGAACGTGTTCCCCCGGGAGAAGATGCTCCAGATACTGACCCACCTCACCACCTTCGTGAAGCCCGGCGGCTACTTCGTCATCGGCGACTTCACGCTGCCGAAGGAGGGGGGAGCGCTCTACAAGGCCTTCCAGACGGCCTACTGGTACGCGGCGGCCTTCATCTACTGGGCCACGGCGGACAACGCCATCCACCCCATCTACGACTACCCCGAGCTCCTCGAGTCCCTGGGCTTCGAGATTGCGGAGATCAGGCACTTCCCCATGCTCGGCATCAGGAGCCACTGGTCGGTGCTGGGGAAGAAAAAGGCATAGCCTCCCTTCCCGGGGCTTTTCCGGCAGGCGGCGGACCAGGGAGCCGGCCCGGCGGGCCGGATGGCGAACACTACTGACTGTTTCACGAGAGGAAGGTCTATGGAAGCGATACGGGCTTTTCACCACGTCATCGACGATCCCCTGAAGTATCTCGAGGGCGTAAGCCTCCGGAAAAAGGCCGTGGGCTACTGCTGCTCCTACACGCCCGAGGAGGTGATCCACGCGGCCGGGCTCCACCCCTTCAGGCTCTTCGGGCTCTCCCCCGACACGGGCGTGGCGGACGGGCACCTCCAGTCCTACTGCTGCTCCCTGGTGCGGGGCGTGCTCTCGGACGTGCTCACCGGCAGGCTCGACACGCTGAGCGGGGCGGTCTTCCCCCACACCTGCGACACCATCCAGCGGCTCTCCGACATCTGGCGGATGAACACGAAGTTCCCGTTCTTCGCCGACGTGGTGCTCCCGGTGAAGCTCGACACCCCGAGCGCCCGGGAGTATTTCGAGGAGGTGCTGGCCAAGTTCCGGGCGGACCTCGAAAAGGGCTTCGGGGTGAGCGTCACCGACGCCTCCCTGAAGGGCTCCATAAAGCTCTACAACCTCATCCGCACGTCCCTGCGGAAGATCTTCGAGCTCCGCTCGGCCAGCCCGGGGCTCATCTCCGGCGCCGAGCTGAACAAGGTGGCCATGGGCGCCATGATCCTCGAGCGCGAGACCGCGGCCTCGATGCTCGCCGACCTCGCCGACGAGCTGGGCAGGCTCCCGGCGCCTTCGCCCGCCGGGCGCAAGCGGGTCATGCTCGTGGGCAGCCTGTGCAGCCAGCCGGACATCCACGCCATCCTCGAGAAGGCCGGCGCGGACGCCGTCTGGGACGACCTCTGCACGGGGTCGCGCTATTTCGACGGCCTCGTCCGGGAGGACGGCGACCCCCTCACAGCCATCGCCGAGCGCTACTACAGCCGCATCATCTGCCCGGCCAAGCACTCGTCCCTCACCGCCCGGGGGGAAAACCTCCTGAAGAGCGTGGATACGCACAGGGTCGAGGGCGTCGTCTTCCTCATGCTCAAGTTCTGCGACCCGCACGCGTTCGACTACCCCTATCTCAAGGGCTTCCTCGACGGCAGGGGCGTGCCGAGCACGCTCCTGGAGATCGAGGGCCAGCTCCCGCCGGAGGGGCAGCTGCTGACGCGGTTCGAGACGTTCGTACAGATGCTGTGAAGGGGAGGAACCCATGAGAGCTCCTGAAAAAGAAAAGAAGAGATCGTTCCGCTCCGCAAAGCGCATGCGGGACATCATGACCGAGTACTACATCAACGCCAAGACCGCCCCCCAGACCGGGAAGAAGGTGGCCTGGATCACCAGCGGCGGCCCGGTGGAGCCCCTCATCGTCATGGACGTCATCCCGGTGTACCCGGAGAACTACGGGGCCATGATCGGCGCGTCCCACATGGGCGGCGACCTGTGCGCCAAGGCCGAGGCCATGGGCTACAGCTCAGACCTGTGCTCCTACGCCCGGGCGGACATCGCCTGCGCCGTGGAGAACGGCGGCCCCATCGGCGGCCTGCCGAGGCCGGACATGCTCATCTGCTGCAACAACATCTGCGGCACCGTGCTCAAGTGGTACGAGGTCCAGGCGCGCTACTTCGGCGTGCCCCTCTTCATCCTCGACACGCCCTTCTGCCACACGGAGTTCCCCGACCAGGCGAGGAAATACGTGCGCAGGCAGTTCGACGAGTACATCGCCTTCCTGGAGACCGCCTGCGGCAGGCCCTTTGACGAGGAGAAAAGCCTGGAGGTGGGGAGGCTCTCCATCGAGGGGCAGAAGCTCTGGAAGGCCGTGCTCGACGCCACCGCCCACAAGCCCGCCCCCATAACCGCCTTCGACGCCTTCTTCTTCCTCGCCCTCATCGTCACGCTCCGGGGCACCCAGGTGGCGGTGGACTTCTACCGGGACCTCCTCCAGGAGATCAACGAGCGCATCAACGACGGCGTCTTCGCCCTGGAAAACGAGAAGTACCGCATCCTCTGGGACAACCTGCCCATCTGGTACCGGCTCAAGTGGCTCTCGGACACCTTCGCCTCCCACGGGGCCTGCCTGGTGGCCGACACCTACACCACGGCCTGGTGCGGCTCCATGAAGTACATCGACGAGAACAACTTTTTCGAGTCCATCGTGGAGGCCTACACGCGCATCTACCTGAACATCGGCGTTGACGAGATGGTGAAGACCGTCTTCGAGATGATCGACAAGTACCAGGTGGACGGCCTGGTGATCCACTCGAACCGGAGCTGCAAGCCCTATTCCTTCGGCCAGTACGACATCGAGAAGATGGTCCGGGAGGTCAAGGGCATCCCCACCATGACCATCGAGTCCCACATGACCGACGAGCGGAGCTTCTCGGAGAGCGCCACGAAGACCCGGATCGACGCCTTCATGGAGATCATCAAGGCCCGGAAGGGGTAGGCGGCCGGCAATGCAGGGGGGGCATGCCCTGTTCGCTCGCAGGGGCCGGGGCCGTCAGCAGGCGGCCCTCACCCGGGCCGGCCCCGGGGTATTGCACCCGGGAAGATTCTTTGGGGCCTTCTCCCGAACGGGTGCGGTCTAGGAAGTCACGGGCGCTTTTCGCATCAGGTCGAGGAGCTCCACCGCCCGGCCCACCAGGGCTTCCGCCGAAAGAAGGCCGGCCTGGTCATCGCGTGTCCCGAGGCGGACCGACGGATCGAACTCCCCCTCCCCGTGCCTGCTGGACACGGACGACGCCCCCAGGGGGCTGACGGACGAGTGAACCGTGGCAGGGATCATGTCCAGGGTGATGAACGCCAGGATATGGGAAAGATGGGTCGTCTCGATGCCGCCGTGCCGCAGCCAGGAGACGGCGGCGCTGATCCCGACCTTGTTCCGCAGCCTGCCGCCGGCGACATTGCCGAAGATGAAGACGCGCAGGCGGTCGATGAACGTCGCCATCATGCCGCTCGTCCTCATGAAGTAGACCGGGCTCGCCAGCACGATGGCGTCGGCCTGTTCGATCTTCTCGTACAGCGCCTGCGCGTCGTCGTCGAGCGAGCAGTATTTCCCGTCTTTCTGCCGGGAGATGCAGTAATTGCAATGGGTGCAGTTCCGGACGAGCATTTTCTGGAGGTACACCGTTTCCGTCTCGAACCCTCGAACGGATGCCGTGTCCATTATCGAATCCAGGAACGTGCCCAGGTTGCCTTTCACTATCGGGCTGCCCGATATCCCCACCATCCGGTACGCCATTTCATCCCCCCGCCATGCCTGCTCTGACAAACGGACCCGTGAATCCGGCCGGCCCGGGAAAGACCGCATCCGCGCCATTCCTTCGCGGGCATCCGGGCTTTCGTGCAAACGCCGTTCATGGGCCGGCTTCCGGGGACACCCCGTCCCCGGAGGGGATCAGGAGCCGGTTCATGGCACCTGACCCGTTTTACGGGACATTGTCCCTGTATTCCCGGTATTATTCAAGGGAAAATACCGGCCCTTCTTCACGGAACTGCCGTTGGGGAAAGACGCCCTGGCGGGAAGGCCGGGGCGGGTCGGGAATCAGCCCCGGGCCGTGCTGACGAGGGCGTCCGCGAAGCCCAGGGCGTCGAGGTAGATGTCCGGGAGGCCGTCCTGGTCGAGGCCCATGGCTGCGGCGTGGGCTGTCACCGCGTCCCAGTCGCCCCGCTCGTAGCTCTCGGCCAGCCTGAGGTAGCAGCTGAGGCCGTTCTGCTCCCCGAGCAGGGCCGACTTGATGTCGCCCGTCAGGGGGAGCTTTCTGAGCACCTGCTCCATGGGGGAGTCGAGGATGGCGTCGATGAGGGAGAACAGCCCCAGGGTGAAGAGGTGCGACGGGTCGGTCCGCCTGCCGTTCAGGAGCCCGAGCTTCTCGCAGAGCCTCGCCCTCACCACGGAGCTCTTGAGCAGCTCGTCGGGCTTGTCCTCGCTGAGCTCGGACATGACGATCACCGACAGGAAGCCCTTGATGCCCTTTTCCCCCAGGAGCATGATGGCGTGCCTGATGGAGCTGATCTCCGTCTTCCTCCGGAAGAAGGGCGAGTTCAGGTAGCGCAGGAGCTTGTACGATATGCCCACGTCGCGCTCGATGAGGCGGTCGAGCTCGTCCATGCTGAAGCCCTCCCGGCCCGCCTCGGTCATGATCTGCAGGAGGTTCACCTTGAGCGGGGGGATGTCCGTGCCGCGCATGACCTCCGGCCTGCTGAAGAAGTACCCCTGGAAATAGGTGAACCCCATGTCGCAGGCCCAGCGGAACTGCTCGTTCGTCTCCACCTTTTCCGCGAGGAAGGCGCAGCCCAGGCCGGCGAACCTGCCCAGGCACTCGACGATTTTGTCTCTGGGCGTGGCCAGGAAGTCTATCTTGACGATGTCAGAGAGCCCCATGAGCTCGGCGAGGTCGTCCCGGTAGGTGAAGTCGTCCAGGGCGATCTGGTAGCCCCGGGCGGAGATCTCCCGGCAGCTCGCCATGAACTCCTCGTCCGGCACGATGTCCTCGAGGAGCTCCACCGTGGTGACCTGGTGGGGGAAGATGAGCGGGATGCGGCGGCTGACGAGCTCGCGGGTGAAGTTGACGAAGATCCTCCTGTCGCCCGCGATCTGCTGGAGGTCGGAGGAAAAGAAGGTGTTCGACAGCACCCGCGAGGTGGCGGAGTCACCGTCTATGGCGGGGAAGAAGTTCCCCACGCCGCCCCGGAAGAGGAGCTCGTACGCGTAGATCTTCTTGTCACCGGTGAAGATTGGCTGTCTCGCCAGGTACACTTTCATGATTGCCTTCCCCTGCCGCTCCTTACCCTGTATCGGGTGGAGGGGGTGGCATACTTTAGTAAAAAACTATAATATTATGCTTTAGTTGGCAGCGGGGTCGCCGGTTCACTGCGTGCACGCGGGCCGGCCGTTCCGCAGGAGGTTCCCGCGGCCTGTGGGCCAGGGGGCGCACCCGGCATGGGTGGCCGAGGCGACGTCCCACACCTGGACCCCGCCGAGGCCCGAGCCGAGGGCGTCCTTGAGAGAGAGCAGGATCTCGGTTTCGCCGTCCCCGTCGATGTCGGCCAGGGTGGGCACGCTCATGCTCCCCCTGCCGGCGATGGGAACGCTGTGCAGGAGCCTGCCCCGGGCGTCGAGGACGATGAGGCGCGACACGTCCCGGGCCGTGGAGTAGGTCGTGAACACGACCTCGGGCGCGGAGTCGGCATCGAGGCTGCCCACGGCGGCGCCCGATGCCCCGATGAAGGGTGCGCCGGCGGAGTCGAAGCGGTAGGACCACATAAGGGCGCCGTCCGGGGAAAAGCACCGCATGAGCCCGTCATAGGAGGGGACCACGATCTCGGGCCGCGCGTCGCCGGCCAGGTTCCCCAGGGCGGGGGAGGGGGCGACCTGCACGATGTTGTTTTCGTACCCGGTGTACAGGGGTCCCCCCGAGGTGATGGGCAGCTCGAAGCCGGCGGCCCTGGTCATGTCCGGGTTGAGCACCCACAGCGAGTTGCCCCGGTTGACGTATTCTCCCGCGCGTTCGTGGTCGGTGTAGACGATGATCTCCGGCAGCCCGTCGCCGTCGATGTCCCCGAACACCGGGGGCGAGTCCGTGAGCTCGTCGCGGTCGCTCGAGTCGGGGCCCCAGCCCTGGCGGGCCAGGGTGAGGTTGTGGAACAGCGGCACCGAACTCGCCCAGCGGCCGCTGAACATCGCGTTGGCGGGCATGGGGGAGCCGCCCGGAAGCATGATGCCGATGTGGCAGATGTCATAGGTGCTCACGACCTCGGGAAGTCCGTCGCCGTTCAGGTCGGCCGCCCCGACGTTCTGGTTGTAGCCCCCGTAGTCGTTGCACTCTTCGCAGCCGCTTGCCTGGGGCCAGCCCGGGAAGGCGCTGCCGTCGATCTTCCAGGCCATGGTCACGGGGCCTTCGCCGGTCTTCTGGGCGAGGATCTCCATCCTGCCGTCGCCGTCGAGGTCGGCGGCGGCAATGGACCGGATCTCCCCCGGCTCGCCGGGGAAGCTCCGGGGCCATCCCGCGCGGATGCCCCCGACGCGGTCGTAGACCGCAACAAAGCTGCCGTACGCGACGGCTATCTCGCCGTAGCCGTCGCCGTCGAGGTCGCCCGCCACCGGGGAGGCGTACTGCCGGGCAGACCCGTGGTCGTTCGAGGACGAGGAGGGCTCGCCCACGGGCGCCCTCCAGAGCAGAGCGCCCGATCTGCTCCACACGTACACGACGCTGTGCCTGGCACCCACGATCTCTCGCGCGCCGTCTCCGTCGAGGTCGAGGACCGCGGGCGAAGCGAACCAGTTTTCGTCCCAGCTCGCGGGCAGGGTTGCCCGCAGAACGGGCGGCGCGACGTTCGACGTAACCGGGGTTTCATTTTCGTTCGTGCTCCCGGAGCCCGGGGATGACCCGCCCCCGGACGAGCACGCGAAAAGCATGGCTGCGGCGCACCCGATGAGCCACCTGCACGCTGCCCTCTTCTTCATGAAAGCCCTCCTCGACCGTCTTTCAGGGATCTCATGCAATCCCTGCACCACACTATACCAGTTTCATGAGCTTTCCAGGGGGAAATGCCAGGGGGAAATGAAAACGCCTGCAGCGGCGAGGGCGCGGTTGACAGGGCCAGGGCATTCACCTTATGGTGGGTGGCGAAGTTCGAGAACAGGCGGCGGGGGGAAGGGGACATGGGAAATATCGTGGAGCTGCTGGGCTGGGCGGTGGCGGCCATGGTCGTCGCGGCGTTGCTGAACTACGTGCTGAAGCTCGCGGGCAGGACCGTGGTCAAGTCCCTGGCGGAAAAGCACCCCCGGCCGGTGGGGGCATACCGGAAGCTCATGAGGTTCATGGTCCGCCGGCACCGTCTGTTCGGGCTGGGGGCCATCCTGGTCATGCCCGTCCACGGCGGCTTCGTCCTCCTGGGGTCCGCCCTCTCCGTGACCGGGGGGATCGCGGCCCTGGCGCTCGTCGCCACGGCCTCCCTCGGAGCGTACGGATTTTTCATCAAAAAAAGCACCCGGGCAGGGTGGCTCCCCGTTCACCGGGCATTCGCCCTTCTCCTGATCCTGGCCCTGGGCGCCCACCTCCTCGACAGGGCGGTCATCGGCCTGTAGCCGTGGTGTGGCCCGTGCTTCGCGACTCTTGCGCTTGTCCCCACCCTCGACAGGGCGGCCATCGGCCTGCAGGGAGGAGAGGGGAAACGCGTCCCTGCCCCAAGAGCGCCGACGCCCCCTTCCTCGACAGGACGATGGCCGGCCCAAGGGCCGCTTCCCGGAGGGTGGCCCGGGTGCGGAAAGCCGCGCGGGAAGGGGCAATCACTGTGTTGACACGGTAAAATATATGTGGTCTACATTGAGGTTACCAATTTCAACGAGGTGAACCGCATGGAAGAGAACGATCTGCAGCTCATCCGGAAGCTCATCGCCAAGAACAGGGAGCTCAAGGAGCTCTGGGATGAGCATCTGGACTATGAGCAGAAGCTCGATCAGCTGAACCGGAGAAGATATCTGAGCACGGAAGAGGAAATAAAGCGGAAAGAGCTCCAGAAGCTCAAGCTCAAGGGAAAAGACAGGATCGCCGAGATCCTGCGGGGCCACCGGGAAGCGTGAGGCCACGGGAGATGCCGGGGAAGCGCATGCGCGAGGACAGGCAATGAAGAAAATTACTGGTGCCCAGGCGTTCATCGAGTCGCTGCGCCAGGAAGGGGTGAAGGACGTGTTCGGGTACCCCGGGGGCGCGGTGCTCGACATCTTCGATGCCCTCATGGACGCTTCCGACATCCATTTCGTGCTCACCAGGCACGAGCAGGGCGCGGTCCACGCCGCCGACGGCTATGCCCGGGCCACGGGCAGGACGGGGGTGTGCATCGTCACCTCCGGGCCAGGGGCCACCAACACGGTCACGGGCGTCGCCACCGCCTGCATGGACTCCATCCCCCTCGTCGTCTTCACCGGCCAGGTGTCCACGCACCTCATCGGCAACGACGCCTTCCAGGAGGCGGACATCGTGGGGATCACCCGGCCGTGCACCAAGCACAACTACCTCGTCAAAGATGTGGCCGACCTGCCCCGGGTCATCAAGGAGGCATTCTACATCGCCCGGACCGGCAGGCCCGGCCCGGTGCTCGTGGACATCCCCAAGAACGTCCAGCAGGCCCTGATCGCCTTCAGATACCCCGACCAGGTCAGGCTCGAGAGCTACAACCCCACCTACCGGGGCCACGCGGGCCAGATCAGGCGCGTTCTGGGCGTGATCCTCAAGAGCAGGCGCCCGGTGATCTACGCGGGGGGCGGCATCGTGCTCTCCAACAGCTCCCCCGAGCTCACGGAGTTCGCCCGGAAGCTGAACATCCCGGTCACCACCACGCTCATGGGCATGGGCGTCTTCCCCTCGGGCGACCCCCTGGCCATGGGCATGCTCGGAATGCACGGCACCTATGCGGCGAACCTGGCCGTGACCAACGCAGACTGCCTCATCGCCCTGGGCGCGCGCTTCGACGACCGGGTGACGGGCAAGGTGGACGAGTTCGCGCCCAGGGCGAAGATCGTGCACATCGACATCGACCCCACGTCCATCTCGAAAAACGTCCGGGTGGACCTGCCCATCGTGGGCGACTGCCGGATGGTGCTCCAGGGCATGCTCGCCGAGCTCGAGGGCAAGGGGGATGAGGTGTCCGAGATGCAGGCCGGGGTCGCCCCCTGGCTCGCGCAGATCGACTCCTGGAAGCTCGAGCAGCCCCTCAGGTACTGCCAGGGCGAGCTCATCAAGCCCCAGCACGTCGTCGAGATGGTGGACGAGCTGGCGCCGGACGACACCATCATCACCACCGAGGTGGGGCAGAACCAGATGTGGACGGCCCAGTTCTACCGGTTCAGGGAGCCCCGGCACTTCCTCACCTCCGGCGGGCTCGGCACCATGGGCTACGGGTTCCCCGCCGCCATCGGCGCGCAGGTCGCCTTCCCGGACCGGACGGTCATCGACATCGCGGGCGACGGCTCCATCCAGATGAACATCCAGGAGATCGCCACGGCCGTGCAGTACAAGCTCCCGGTGAAGGTGTTCATCCTGAACAACACCTATCTGGGCATGGTGCGCCAGTGGCAGTCGCTTTTCTACCGGAAGCGCTACTCCCACACCTCCATGGCGACCTCCCCGGACTTCGTGAAGCTCGCCGAGGCCTACGGCGCCCACGGGATCAGGGTGGACAGGCCGGACCAGGTCAAAGGCGCCATCCTGGAGGCCCTGGCCATCAAGGGGCCGGTGTTCGTGGACTTCGTGGTGGACCCCGAAGAGGACGTGTACCCCATGGTGCCCGCAGGGACCGCCATCTGCAACATGCTCCTGGTATGAGGGCCGGAAGATGAGACACGCCATTTCAGTGCTCGTGGACAACGAGGCCGGGGTGCTTTCCCGGGTCGTGGGGCTGTTCTCCGGCAGGGGGTTCAACATCGAGTCCCTGTCGGTTGCCCCCACCATGGACCCCACCAAGTCGAAGATCGTCATCACCACCACCGGCAACGACGCGGTGCTGGAGCAGATCAAGAAGCAGCTCAACAAGCTCATCAACGTCATCAAGGTCGTGGACTGCACGGACAAGGACTACGTCGAGCGGGAGATGGTCATCGTGAAGGTCAGGGCCGAGGCCGAAACCAGGGCGGAGGTCCTGCGCATCGCGGACATCTTCCGGGCCAAGGTCATCGACGTGTCGCCCGCCTCGTACACGCTGAGCCTCACCGGCGACGTGCGCAAGCTCGAGGGGTTCATCGAGATCCTGAGCCCCGTGGGCATTCTCGACTTCATCCGCACGGGCACGGTGGTCATGGAAAGAGAAATGCAGGGAAGGAGGAAACTGTAACCATGAAGGTCTACTACGATAAGGACGCCGATCTCAAGCTCATCAAATCGAAGAAGGTCGCGGTCATCGGCTACGGCTCGCAGGGCTTCGCCCATGCGAACAGCCTGAAGGACTCGGGCGTGAAGGTGGCGGTGGGGCTGCGCCAGGGCAGCCCGTCAAGGAAGAAGGCCGAGGGCGCGGGCCTGAAGGTTATGACCGTTGCCGAGGCTGCGAAATGGGCCGACGTCGTCATGATCCTGCTGCCGGACGAGCTCCAGGCAGGGGTCTACGCGGAAGAGATCGCGCCCTGTCTCAAGAAGGGAGCGTACCTGGCGTTCGCCCACGGCTTCAACATCCACTACGGGCAGATAGTGGTGCCCGCGGGCGTGAGCTGCTTCATGGTGGCCCCGAAGTCGCCCGGCCACATGGTGCGCTACGAGTACACCCAGGGCAGGGGCGTGCCCATGCTCATCGCCGTCGAGGCGGACCCCGCGAAGAACGCCAGGGACGTGGCCCTCTCCTACGCCTGCGCCATCGGCGGCGGCAAGGCGGGCATCCTGGAGACGACGTTCAGGGAAGAGACCGAGACCGACCTGTTCGGTGAGCAGGCGGTGCTCTGCGGCGGTGCCACGGCCCTCATCACGGCGGGGTTCGAGACCCTCGTCGAGGCCGGGTATGCGCCGGAGATGGCCTACTTCGAGTGCCTCCACGAGCTCAAGCTCATCGTCGACCTCATCTACGAGGGCGGGATCTCGAACATGCGCTACTCCATCTCGAACACGGCCCAGTACGGCGACATCACCCGGGGCCCCATGATCGTGGACGACAGCGTGAAGGAGACCATGAAGGACATCCTCACGGACATCCAGGACGGCGTGTTCGCCCGGGAGTGGATCCTCGAGAACAAGGCCGGAAGGCCGGTGTTCAACGCCCTCACGAAGAAGGGGGAGGCGCACCCCATCGAGAAGGTGGGCGAGAAGCTCAGGGGCATGATGCCCTGGATCTCCCGGGACCGCAAGGTCAACAAGAAGGAGAACTAGGTGAGCATACGCAGGGAGGGCTACCCCTTCATCATCGGCGCCGCGCTGATCTCCGCGGTGCTGGCCATGATGGGCCTCGGGGTGGTCGGGCTGGTCCCGGTGGCCTTCGTGGCCTGGTTCTTCCGCGACCCCGAGCGGGCCATACCCGTGGGGGACGACCTCGTGGTGGCCCCCGCCGACGGCACGGTGCTCGAGGTGGAGAAGACCGTCGATGAGCGGGTGGGCCCCTGCACCAGGGTGCCGATCTTCATGTCCGTGTTCAGCGTCCACGTGAACCGGTCCCCGGTGACGGGCACGGTGGTGGGGAAGGTCTACCGGAAGGGCGCGTTCCACGTCGCGAGCCTCGGCAGGAAAACCGATGCGAACGAGCGCATGATCATCTACATAGAAAACAGGGACGGCATCTGCCGGGTCGACCAGGTGGCGGGCCTCGTGGCGAGGAGGATCGTCTCCTTCGTAGACGTGGGCGACAGGCTGGAGGCGGGCCAGAGGATCGGCCTCATCCGGTTCGGGTCGCTCCTGGAGTGCTTCATGCCGGAGGGGGTCGCACCCCAGGTGAAGCGGGGGGACAAGGTGTCCGCCGGCACGACCGTCATAGGGAGGAAACAAGGATGAAGGGAAAAAACCGGTTCAAGAAGGGTGAGAAGAAGAAGCGCTCCGTTCCGTTCCTGCCGAATTTCATCACCACCATGAGCCTTTTCTGCGGCTTCTACTCCATGGCGTTTTCGCTCAAGGGCAACTTCACCATGGCCGCCGTCCTCATTCTCATCGCCGGCATCATCGACGGCCTCGACGGCAGGGTTGCCCGGGCCACCAACTCCACCTCGGCCTTCGGCAAGGAGTACGACTCCCTGTCCGACCTCGTGGCCTTCGGCGTTTCCCCGGCCATCATGGCCTACCTCTGGCAGGCGAGCCAGTTCGGGCGCCTCGGGTTCATCGCCGCCTTCCTGTTCGTGGCCTGCGGCGCCTTGCGCCTCGCCCGGTTCAACACGGACGTCGTCAGCGACGGCAGCACCTTCATAGGCCTGCCCATTCCCATGGCAGCGGGCGCCATGTCGAGCATCGTGCTCCTCTCCGACGTGGTGGGCGAGATCCCGTCCCTGGCGGTCCTGTTCGCCATGTACGCGCTCTCCTTCCTCATGGTGAGCACGGTCAGATACCCGAGCTTCAAGCACGTGTCCTACATCAAGGCCCACCCCTTCCAGCTCCTGGTGGCAGGCCTGCTCCTGCTGGCGGTCGTGGCGTACAAGCCCGAGGTGATGCTGTTCGCCCTGGCAGCGGTGTTCATCGTGGGGGGTCCGATTTTAAACCTGGTTTTTCAGGCCCGCGCGCGTGCGCGGGACCAGAAGCTGCTGACGAAAGGTGTGGAGCAAGAGCATGTCGCACGGGAAAATCATCATATTTGACACCACGCTCCGGGACGGCGAGCAGTCGCCGGGGGCGAGCATGGACGTCCACGAGAAGGTCCTCGTGGCCAAGCAGCTCGAGGCCCTGGGGGTGGACAAGATAGAGGCGGGGTTCCCCGTCTCCTCGCCGGGCGACTTCGACGCGGTCCAGGCCGTGGCCGGCGAGATCAGGAAGTCCATGATCGTGGGCCTGTGCCGGGCCAGGGAGACCGACATCAGGGCGGCGTGGGACGCGGTGAAAGAGGCGAAGAAGCCGGGGCTGCACACCTTCATCGGGACCTCGGACATCCACCTGAAGTACCAGCTGAACATGAGCGCCTCCGAGGTCTTGAAGGCGGTCGAGGGGTCCGTGAAGGCGTGCCGGTCGCTGTGCCGCGACGTGGAGTTCTCGGCCATGGACGCCACCCGCTCCGACTGGGGCTTCCTCGTGGACGTCTACTCCGCGGCCATCGCCGCGGGGGCGAACACCATCAACGTCCCGGACACCGTGGGCTACACGAACCCCCAGGAGTTCTTCAACCTCATCACCCACCTCAAGAAAAAGGTGAAGAAGATCGAGGACGCCGTCATCGCGGTGCACTGCCACAACGACCTGGGCATGGCCACCGCCAACTCCGTGTCCGCGGTCATGGCGGGCGCCCGCCAGATCGAGTGCACCATCAACGGCATCGGTGAGCGCGCGGGCAACACCTCCCTCGAAGAGGTGGTCATGATCTTCAACGTGCGCAAGGACCTCTACAAGCTGAACACCTCCATCGACACCACCCAGATCTACCCGGCGAGCCGGCTCGTCTCACACATCACGGGCATCCCGGTGCAGCCCAACAAGGCCATCGTGGGATCGAACGCCTTCGCCCACGAGTCGGGCATCCACCAGGACGGCTACCTCAAGGAGCGCTCCACCTACGAGATCATGACCCCCGAGGCCATCGGCTACGGCAAGACCAACCTCGTGCTGGGCAAGCACTCGGGCAGGCACGCCCTGTCCAAGCGCCTCGAGTCCCTGGGCTACCGCCTCGCCGACGAGGACGTGAACAAGGTGTTCAGGCGCTTCAAGGAGATCTCAGACAAGAAGAAGGAGATCTTCGACGCGGACATCGAGGCCATCGTCATCGAGGAGATCTACCGCGTGCCCGACAAGTACGAGCTCAGGCACGTGAACGTTGCGTCCGGCACGGTCTCCACGCCGTCCGCCACCGTGGTGCTCGCCGTCGAGGGCGAGGAGATCAAGGAGTCGCGGTTCGGCAACGGCCCGGTGGACGCTTTGTACAAGACCATCATCCACATGACCGGCTTCGACGCCGAGCTCAAGCGCTTCTCCGTGAGCTCGATCACGGGCGGCACCGACGCCCAGGGCGAGGTGACCGTCGAGCTCGCGGACCGCGGCGTGGTCTCCGTGGGCCAGGGCGCCGACCCGGACATCCTCGTGGCCTCGGCCAAGGCCCTCGTGAACGCCATGAACCGCATGGAGTTCCTCAAGAACAGGAAGTCGAAGGAAAACCCGCACCTGTAGCCCTTCAGAAAGGAAGGTTCCCCAGTGGGAATGACCATTGCTGAAAAGATCCTCGCGGCGCACACGGACGCCGGCGACCTGGAGCCGGGGGCCATCGTCAAGGTCCGCGTGGACGTCGCCCTCGCCAACGACATCACCGCGCCCATCGCCATCCGGGAGTTCCAGGGGGCCGAAGCCCCGCTGGCCGACCCGGACATGGTGGTGTTCGTGCTCGACCACTTCACGCCCAACAAGGACATCGCCAGCGCCAACCAGTGCAAGATGGTGAGGGACTTCGCCCTGGCCCACGGCGTGGGCAACTTCTTCGACGGCGGGGAGGCCGGGGTCGAGCACGCCCTGCTGCCCGAGAAGGGACTCGTCCTGCCGGGTGACCTGATCATCGGCGCGGACAGCCACACGTGCACCTACGGCGCGCTGGGAGCCTTCGCCACGGGCGTGGGGAGCACCGACCTGGCGGCGGCCATGCTCACGTCCCACGCCTGGATGAAGGTGCCCGAGAGCATGAAGTTCGTGTTCACGGGGGAGCTGAACCCCTGGGTGGGGGGCAAGGACCTCGTCCTCTACCTCATCGGGAAGATCGGCGTGGACGGCGCGCTCTACCGGGTCCTCGAGATCGGGGGCCCCGCCATCTCGGCCCTCGGAGTGAGCGGCCGGCTCACCATCTCGAACATGGCCATCGAGGCGGGCGCCAAGGCGGGCATCATCGGGGCCGACCACAAGACGGTCGAGTACGTGAAAGACCGGGCACAGAGGCCCTACACGGTCTACGAGAGCGACCCCGACGCCCGCTACTTCTCCGTCACCGAGTTCGACTGCTCAAACATCGAGCCCCAGGTGGCGTTCCCGCACCTGCCGGAGAACTCCCGCGGGATCAGCGAGACCGGCGAGGTGAGGATCGACCAGGTGATCATCGGCTCCTGCACCAACGGCAGGATCGAGGACCTCAGGGAGGCGGCACAGATCCTCAAGGGCCGCAAGGTTGCCAGGGGCGTGCGGTGCATCGTGATGCCCGCCACCCCCGCGGTGTACCTCCAGGCCGAAAACGAAGGCCTGGTGAAGACCTTCCTCGAGGCCGGGGCCATCATGGGGCCGCCCACCTGCGGCCCGTGCCTGGGGGGCCACATGGGCATCCTGGCAAAGGGCGAGAAGGCGGTGGCCACCACGAACAGGAACTTCGTGGGCCGCATGGGCGACACCGGGAGCGAGGTTTATCTCGCGGGGCCTTACGTCGCCGCGGCCTCGGCGGTCACCGGCAAGATCTCGTCCCCGGGGGAGGTGGTCTCATGAAGCTCACGGGCACGGTCCACCGCTTCGGGAACGACGTGGACACCGACGCCATCATCCCGGCGCGCTACCTGAACACCTCGGACCCGGAGCACCTGGGCAGGCACTGCATGGAGGACGCGGACCCGTCTTTCGCCTCCAGGGTGAGCAAAGGCGACGTCATCGTGGCGGGCAAGAACTTCGGGTGCGGCTCCTCCCGGGAGCACGCCCCCATCGCCATCAAGGCCTGCGGCGTGAGCTGCGTCATCGCCTCGAGCTTCGCCCGGATCTTTTTCCGGAACTCCTTCAACATGGGGCTTCCCATCTTCGAGTCCGACGAGGCCTCGGCGGAGATCCGCGAGGGGGACACCGTGGAGGTGGACGCCTCCACGGGCCTCATCAGGGACCTGACCACGGGCAGGGAATACCGGGCGCGTCCCATACCCGCCTTCATGCAGGAGCTCATCGAAGACGGCGGGCTCATGGAGCACATCAGGAAGAGGGGCGGGATCTAGCACCCCGGTGGCGGATCATCGCCAGGCAGGCCAGCGCTCTTGCGACGGTGCCGTGGAAAGGGGCCGGCGATTGCCAGGGGTGCTCCTCGATTGCCACGGGAACACCAGGGGGCGCTTTCGCCGGGACAGCCCCTGCCGATCGCGCGTCCGTGCCGTGCGTGGCGGTTTTGTTTTCCAGGTTTCGCGTCCGGTACGGGTTGTAAGGCAGAACACCCGGGGAGAGCGGCCCCGAAACGCTGACGGGAGAACAGGTGGGAATGCTCAAGGGATACCGCATCGCGCTCGTGGGCGCATCGACGCCGGTGGGCAGGGAGCTCGTGAGGCTCCTCGAGGAGCGCGGCTTCCCGGCGCTCGAGGTCGTGGCCCTGGAGCCTGGCGGCTCCCTGGAAAGCCCCGGCGAGTACCTGGGAAGCGGCATCCCCGTGAGGCCCCTGGACGAGGCCGCGTTTACGGGCATGAACCTCGCTTTTTTCGCCTCCGGCCCCAGGGCCAGCGTGGAGTTCGCCCGGGGTGCGCGCCGGCAGGGAACCGTGGTCATCGACCTGACCGCGGCCTTCCGCCTGGAGAAGGATGTGCCCCTGGTCATCCCCGAGCTCGACCCCCAGGCCCTTTCCACCCATGACGGCATCATCTCCTGCCCTTCGCCCGGGGCCGTCCAGATGGCCCTCGTGCTTGCGCCCATCCACCGGAAGGCGGGCGTGAAGAGGGTGGTGGCGAGCGTCTACCAGGCGGTCTCCGACGCGGGGGAGGGCGCCATGGACGAGCTCACCGGACAGCTCACCGGGCTGCTCAACTTCCAGGAGACGACGTGCTCCGTGTTTCCGCACCGGATTGCCTTCAACGTCATCCCCCAGGCGGGCATCTTCCTGGAGAACGGGTACACGAGCGACGAAATGGGCATCATGCTGGAGATGCAGAGACTCCTCCGGTCGGAGGACCTGAGAATCAGCGTCACCTCCGCCCGTGTGCCCGTGTTCTACTCCCATGCCCAGTCGCTCTCGGTGGAGACCGACCGGAAGATCTCGCCCGCGGAGGTCAGGAGACTTCTGGCCTCGTCCCCTGGAGTGAAGGTCGAGGACAGGCCCGCGGACGGCGTGTACCCGCTGCCGATGGAGGCCACGGGAAAGGACGAGTGCCTCGCGGGCAGGATCAGGCGGGACCTCTCCTGGGACAACGGCGTCGCCCTGTGGACGTCCATGGACAACGTCCGCAAGGGGGCGGCCCTGAACGCGGTGCAGATAGCCGAGCAGGTGATCGCCCCGAGAAACGGGTAGCCCGGGGAGGGGCGGCGCACGGAAGATGAGGATGACCCTTGGCCAGTACCTGCCGGTGCGCTCGTTCGTCCACGACACCGACCCGCGGGTGAAGCTCTTTCTCATGGGCCTGGGCATCGGGGCGGCCTTCCGCATGGACAGCCCCCCCCAGCTCGCGGGGTTCGCCCTCGCCTGCGCCCTCCTGAGCCTGCTGTCCCGGGTTCCCTTCGGGCGCCTCGCCCGGGGGCTCACCCCGTTCCTGTGGCTTTTCGCCTTCACCGCGGTCCTCCACGTGTTCATGACGCCGGGGGACCCCGTCGCCTGGATGCCCCACGCCACCTGGCAGGGCCTGCGGGGCGGCGCGACGGTGGGCCTTCAGCTCGTGTTCGCCATCTGGCTCTCCACGCTCGCCACGCTCACCACCTCGCCCCTGGACATGGTCTGGGCCATGGAGTGGTTTCTGCGCCCCCTCAAGGTTTTCCGGGTGCCCGTGGACGAGATCGCCCTCCTCATCATGCTGGCCATCCGGTTCATCCCCATCCTGTTCGAGGAGACGGACCGCATCCTCAAGGCCCAGAAGGCCCGGGGGGTCGACATCGAGTCGGGCTGGATCCTGCGGAAGGTGCGCTCGCTGGTGCCCATCCTCGTGCCCCTGCTGCACGGCGTGTTTCGCCGTGCCGACGACCTCGCCGTGGCCTTGACGCTCAGGGGCTACTCGCCGGGCATCGAGCGCTCGAGGATGAAGGAGATGAAGGCCCGGACGCGGGACTACCTGTCTCTCGCCCTCGTGGGGGGCCTCTTCGTCCTGCTGCTGTGTCTCCCGGGCTGACAGGCAGGGGCGTGTACGGCTGCGCGGGGGAGGGCAGGCTATTTCCAGGCGGGCGCTTTTCGCCCGGCTCGAGCATCACGGGCCGGCTGCCCGTCACGTTCTGCGGGCTACTTGCGCTTGGGCCCTTCTGCCCGGCAGGGGGTGACGGTCCCGTAGACGTGGGCGGGCACGCCCGGGGCATGGATGTTCAGCGTGACGGTCTGCTCGAGGCGCTTGCCCTCGAAGGCGTTCCAGTCGTAGGCGATGCCCTGGGCCCGCGCGTCGCGCATGCGGCCGTGGGCCACGTGCCCGCCTGATCTCGCCTCGTAGCAGACCGTTTCCGCGTCGGGGTAGGCGGCGAGGAACCTTTCCACGGGTCTGCTCGTGGTGATGCCTTCCCGGGTGCGGTAGGAGGGGGAGGTAACGAGGATCTCCGCGACCCTGTCGTTCTGGTAGCGGACGATGAACCCCTCGAACTGGTCGCCGCTTTTCCTGATGGACAGGGGCTTGCCCGCGAACTTCTTCACCTCGTCGCGGCTCATGCCCAGGATGATGTCGCCGATGCCTTCCCCGGGCCGGATGAGCAGGGGGTCAACCCGCGGGGTCGCGTCACGGAGGAAATTCACGAGCAGGGGAGTCACGGACCGGACGGATTCCAGCTGGGGGTAGTGGCCGCACTTGTCCAGGATGTGCAGGTCGGCGTTGGACAGGTCCCCGGCGAGCCGGCGCCCCTGGTCCTCGGTGACCCAGGTGTCCTCCTTGCCCCAGATGAGGAGCACCGGCCTCAGGATCTTCGAGAGGCCGGCCGACGTGGCGAGAAACTCGGGGGAGTAGAACTCCTTCTCGATGCGGATGAGGGTCTTCAGGTAGCCGGGCCTGCTCATGGGCCGGTAGTACTCGTTCACCATGGTCTCGGTCACCCTGTCGCTGTCATAGAACGCGTCCTCCAAACCCATTCTGAAGGCGAAGGGGCCGCCCAGCCTGGTGGCGAGGAACTCCATCCCGGGCAGCTTGAGGAGCTGGATGGCGGGGGGCTTGTAGCAGACCGGCGCCAGGAGGGCGAGCCGGCGGATCCTGTCGGGGTTTTTCTCCGCCAGGTACAGGGCGATGCTCCCGCCCATGCAGTGCCCCACCAGGGTGTAGTCCTCCAGCCCGAGGCGGTCGACCAGCTTCGCCACCGCCCCGGCCTGGTTCTCGATCGTGTACGTCCAGGGTGCCGGGGGTGTGTCGGACAGGCCGTGCCCCGGCTGGTCAACGATGATGAGCCGGTTGCCCGCATCCCGCAGGGCGAAGGCGACCTTGTGCCAGGCATAGGTGGAGTCGGCGAACCCGTGCACGAGCACCACCGGCGAGCCGGCGCCCATGTCGATATAGCTCAGGGCGTAGCCGCCCATGTCCATGGTCTTCCGGAAAGGCTGGACGGACTCGTTCCATGCGGTGTCGCCTTCGCGCACCTCGGTCTCCCCCCTGCACGAGCACAGGCCCGCGCCGAGGGAGAGAAGGACCACAATGACTGTCCACAGGCGGCTCTTCATAGCAAAACACTAATATAATCCTCATCAACGGTCATTGCAACCACTATTTCACCGACGGAAACCGGGCTGTGCGAACGGGCGGCCCGTTTGAACGGCCCCCGGGGGCGGGACGCCCCTGACAAGGCTCGTTCCGGCTCGAGCCCGTCTTCGAGCCAGGGCAACTCCCCGTCCCCGGGGGCGGAACGCCCTTGACAAGGCTCCTTCCGGGGTTAACATGGTGGTCATGAGAAGCCCGCTGCCCGACCACCGGACGAAGATCGTGTGCACCATAGGTCCCGCCACGCGGGGGGAGGACGCCATCAGGGGGCTCATGCTCGCCGGCATGAACGTCGCCCGCCTGAACTTCAGCCACGGCACCCCGGAAGACCACGAGGCCGACATCCGGGCCATCCGGCAGGCTGCCTCCGAGCTAAACCGGAACGTGGCCATCCTGGCCGACCTCCCCGGACCGAAGATCCGGATCGGCGAGGTCAGGGGAGGGTCGGTCCTCCTCAGGCAGGGCGATCGGGTCGTGCTCACCCTGCGGGAGGCGGAGGGCACTTCGTCGCTTCTCCCGGTGCTTTTCGAGGGGCTGCCCGAAAGCGTGGAGCCGGGGCAGAGGATCTTCCTCAACGACGGGTTCATCGAGCTCGTGGTCGTCTCGAAGACACCCGAAGACGTCCTCTGCCAGGTGATAACCGGCGGACCGCTCCTGTCGAGGAAGGGCATGAATCTCCCGGACTCGCGCCTCTCCCTCGAAGCTTTGACCCCGGCCGATCTCGAGCTCATGGCCTTCGGCCTCGACCGCGGCGTGGACATGTTTGGCCTGTCCTTCGTGAGCGCGCCGGAAGACGTGGAGCGGGCCCGGGCCTTCGCGGAAGGCAGGGGGCACCGGCCCTTCCTCATCGCCAAGATCGAGCGGGCCGAAGCCCTCGAGCGCATCGACGGGCTCATCGCCGCCGCCGACGGCATCATGGTGGCCAGGGGCGACCTCGGGGTGGAGATCCCCATCGAAAACGTGCCCATCGTGCAGAAGCAGCTCATCCTCAAGGCCAACCTTGCGGCCAAGCCCGTGATCACCGCCACCCAGGTGCTCGAGTCCATGACGGGGAACACGAGGCCCACCCGGGCGGAGGTCACGGACGCGGCCAACGCCGTCTTCGACGGCACGGACGCCCTCATGCTCTCGGAGGAGACGGCCGTGGGCAGATACCCCGTCGAATCCGCGGGAATGCTCGCCAGGATCGCCGCGGCCGCCGAGACCGGGCGGTTTTCCGTGGTCTCGGGAACCGTGGTGCCCGACGCGATCATGCGTGCCATAGAGCTTTCCGGCGCCCCGGTGGAGGACGTCCTCTCCCTGGATGTCCACCGGGCGGCCGCTTCCCTGGACATCTCCTCCATCGTGGTCCCGTCCCTGCGGGGCGTCACCGCCCGGAGGCTTTCCCGGCTCAAGGGAAGGGCCTGGATCATCGCCCTGTGCGCCGACGAGCGGGTCTGCAGGTCCCTGAGCCTGTCCTACGGGGTCGCGGCCATCCCCTCGGGCGCCGTCCCCTCCGACGGGGAGATGATCCTCGGCCTGAGGGAAAGCGGTCTTCTCGGCTCCGGGGAAAAGGTCATCATCGTGCGCAGAGACCTCATGGGCGGGGTCGGCACAGCGCACACCTTCAGGATCGTCACGCCGGCGCAGGGGCGCCCCTGACGTTTTCTTTCCCCCGCCGAGCGGACGCCCCGGCGCTGGGGAGGGGAAACCCTCATATCCTTTTGAAAAAATGAATGATTGCATTTGTGTTGAGGCGCGTTCTTTTGTATAAGGAAGAAACATTCAATGAGGCATGGTTTTGTACGGGGGAAACAATATGTCAGACGGGCTGGATATCCTGATCATCGACGACGAGAAAGAGGTGTGCGACGTCCTTTCCTCGCACATCAGAAAGTTCTACACCTGGGGCGACATCACCACCTGCACCGATGTGGAGAGGGCCGTGTCCTATTGCCGGAGCAGGCCGGGGAGCATCATGATCTTCGTGCTCGACGTGTTTGTGGGGGACAGCAACGGCTTCCTCTTCCTGGACGCCATCGCGGACAAGTACCCCAACGCCTGCCACGACACCATCATGATCACCGGCAACGCCAACGACGACGTGGTGGACATGTGCGTGGCCTCCGGGGTGAACCACCTGCTGGAGAAGCCGGTCAGGCCCTACGCCCTGCAGCTCGCCGTGCGGTCCATCGTCTCGAAGTACCTGAAGTTTGCCAAGCTGCTCCTGAACGACCCGGAGTTCGCGGGCAGCATAAGCCGGATCTGAAAGGGCCCGTCGGGGCCGCTTTCGCGTTCCGGCGCCGCACTGAGCCTTCAGATCAGGGACGATGAGGAACGCCCCTCTCCGTGGGCTGCCCACCCCCGCCCCCAATGCGCCGCGCCCGGATAACCGGGCTTGAATGTCGGAGCTTTTGTAGATAAATTGGCTGATATGTGATAAGGGGGGATGCATGGAAGTCATGGTCGCCATATTCGTGTTCCTGTCCCTGATCGGCCTGGTCTGGTTCCTCTCCAGGCGCGTGCAGGAGGGGGACGAGGCACAGTTCACGGGCAACACCACGAAGGCCGCCCAGGCGGGTGACCCCATCGCGCAGTTCAAGCTCGCCATGGCCTACTACGAGGGGAGCGGCATTCAGCGGGATGACGCGGAGGCCTTGAAGTGGCTCCTCAAGGCCGCCCAGCAGGATCACATCGAGGCGCAGTACGTGCTGGGCGTTATTTACGACAAGGGCGAGAGCGTGCCGCGGGACGAGGAGCAGGCCTACAAATGGATATCCATGGCGGCGCGCCAGGGGTATGCCCGGGCCCGGGCCATGCTCGAGTCGGACAGGTGGGTGAGCTACGCCCGGACGAGGTTCGGCGCGGACGGGTCCGAAGGGAAGACCCAGGGCGAAGGGGACCCCCCGACGGGCGAGCAGATCGAGGAGTACACGCGCAAGGCCGAAGCGGGCGACGTGGACGCGCAGTACAACCTCGGCATCATCCACTACCACGGCGAGGGTGTGCCCAGGAACTTCGAAGAGGCGCTGATCTGGTTCCACCGGGCGGCGGAGCAGAACGACGCCGACGCCCAGTATACCCTGGGCTTCATGTACGGCAGGG
>JAKLDU010000130.1 GCA_022703355.1 Deltaproteobacteria bacterium
GGGCGCCTCGGTACTCGAACCGCTTCACGAGGGCAGGCCTGTTGTTCTCCACGAGGTTGTAGATGCCGCAGCACGCGGCGCACGACACGCAGGCGTCGGGCTGGCAGAGATGGATTCCCACCATGGCCGGGGGCTCAGGCGCAGGCGATCATGACATCGATGCCGTCCACGCCCACGGTGTACTTCACGTCCTCGCACACCACGGTGTAGAGCACCGGGTCCTCGGGCTCCCCGAGGAAGGCCCCCTGGTCGACGAGGGTGTCCAGGATCCCGTGGAGGGCCGTGAAGGCGATGTCTTCGCGGATGATGATATAGTAGAGTTTCTCCCGGTGGAGAAAAGGTATCTTCTCGATCATGGGTTCCCCTTATACCACGGATGCCCAATTTGTTGAAGGAATAATACCCCCCGCGGGCCTGCTCCGAGGTGTTCACGGCCCTTCTCCCAGGTGCTCAGGATTATGAGGGTCCTTTCCGCACGGGGGTCTCACCTACTTTTGCATGCCTGGACACGTGGCCCCGCCCCCACATCCCCCTGGAAAAGCCCGGCTGGATGGATTATAGGAAGAGCAGGACCATTCCGGTCACCTGAGAAGGAGAGAAAGGACGCGCCATGCGCCATGTGAAATTCCCGACAGCTCCAGGACGTTCCTTTTCGTCAGCCCTGCTCGTGCTCGCCGCCCTCCTGGCATTCACCCCCGCCAGTCTCTCTGCGGCCGATCACAAGGTGTTCGCGCTGTGCTACCACTCCTTCCTGGGCAACAAGTTCCCCAGCGACATTCCCCTGGAGGAGTTCCGCTCCCAGATGGCTTTCCTGAAATCAAGGGGATTCGGGTTCGTTTCGTACGCCGACCTCGTGAACGGCACGGTGTCGGGAACGCGGAACATCCTCGTGGTCATCGACGACGGGAACCACAGCGTGCTGAGGGCTTACCGCGAGGTGATGAAACCCATGGGCATCAGGCCCCTCCTCGCGGTGTACCCCAACGTCATCGGCAGGAAATCCTATGCGCTCACCTGGGAGCAGCTGGACGGGCTCAGGAAAGGGGGCTGCGACATCGCCGCCCACGGCTACTACCACGAGCTCATGAACCGGGAGTTCTACGAACGCGACCCCAGGCAATTCGTCCGCGAGATCGCCCGGTCGAAGGAGACCCTCGAAGAAAAGCTCCCGGGGCTCAAGGTATCGGCCTTCGTCTACCCGAACGGCGTGCGGGCCGACATCACGAAGAAGGTCCTCAGGGAGGAGGGCTATGCATGCGCCTTCACCATCAACTGGGGCGCAACCGTCTCCCCGCTCGCCCGGAACCGGGACGTCCTCGAGCTTCCCCGGTACATGGTCATGAAGGGCAACTGGAACATGATCTCCAGTGCGATCCTCAAGGCGTCCGCCGGCTAGGCTTCCACCCGAAATCCCGGCGTGAAAGCGCACAACCCGGCGGGCTGTCCCCGGGCCTCCACCGCTTCATCCGGCATTGATGCTTCAATCAAAAGTCTGGACGTAACACATTGTCTCTGCTATATAATTTCAATCAATATCGAGACGGTCGTTCCCGGGGAAGGTGCTGATGAAGGAAAATGCTGCTCATGCGATGAGTGAATACGAAGGCTCGCTCCTCCTGAGGGAGTGGGGCCTCCCGGTGGTGGAAGGCATGCTCGCCGCGGATGTGAAAGAAGCCTTGGACGCGGCGTCGAAGCTCGGCTATCCGGTCGTGCTCAAGGTCTGTTCCGACCAGGTCCTCCACAAGACCGAAGCGGGCGGCGTGGTGCTGGGCATACGGGACAGGAAAGCCCTTTCCCTCGCTGCGCGGGGCATCTCGGAGCGCTTCGGCGCCGTCCCCCATGCCCTCCTGGTTCAGAAGATGGCGCCGTCCGGCGTCGAGCTCATCCTGGGCGCCAGGCGCGACCCGGTGTTCGGCCCCGTGGTCCTCGCCGGCCTGGGGGGGATCTTCACCGAAATCTTCCGGGACACGGCAATGGAGCTCGCCCCCCTCACCAGGAAAGAGGCCCTGGCCATGCTGAGGAAGCTCAAGGGTTTTCCCCTCCTGAGCGGCTACCGATCTCAGCCCCCGGTGCTCCTGGACACGGTGGCGGACGCCATCGTGAGGCTCTCGAAGCTCATTTCCCGGAGGAGAGACATCCTGGAGCTGGACGTCAACCCCTTCATCGCATACCCCGACGGTGCGCTGGCAGTCGATGCGCTGGTGCGGCTTGCGCCCCGGGAACCGGACGGCAGGCCCTCCACCCATGCAGCCGGCTCCATCGGACCTTTCTTCACGCCGTCGTCCCTGGCCCTCATCGGTGCATCCAAGTCTCCGGGCAAGGGCGGAAACATCATCCTCAGGAATGTCCTCAAGGCGGGCTTCACGGGATCGATCCACCCCATCAACCCCACCTCCCAGGAAATCCTCGGCATGAAGTCCTATCCCCGGGTGGTCGACGTGCCCGGACCGGTGGACCTCGCCATGATCGTGATCCCCAAGGACTCGGTCGCCTCGGCCCTCGCGGACTGCGCGGCAAAGGGGATCGGAAACGTCATCCTCTCCACGGGGGGCTACTCGGACATCGGCGAAGCGGGCGCCCGGGAGCAGCGGGAGCTCGTGGAGCTGGCCCGGGCCTCGAAGATTCGGCTCATGGGGCCCAACAGCATCGGCGTCATGAACCCCCAGGCGGGTCTTGCCACGTCCATCGTGGGCCTGGAGCAGATCCGCCCCGGCGGCGTTTCCCTCATCGGGCAGTCGGGGGTGTTCTCCTCGGGGTGGGGGCGCTGGATCGCCGACTTCAAGCCCTTCGGCATAGCCAAGGTCGCCTGCATCGGCAACAAGGGCGACGTGAACGAGAGCGATCTCCTGGAGTACCTCACCGACGACCCGGACACGACTACCGTGGGCATGTACCTGGAAGGCATCGTGGACGGCAGGCGCTTCGTGAAGGCTGCCCGGCGCGCCTCGGCATGCAAGCCCGTGGTGGTGGTGAAATCCGGCAGGAGCGAGGCGGGCGCCGCGGCCATTGCGTCGCACACGGGCTCGATGGCAGGCTCGGACGCGGTCTTCGATGCCGTGTGCAGAAAAACCGGCATGGTCCGCGTCCCCGACTCCGAGGCTTTCTTCGACACGCTGTCGGCCTTCGAGGCCCTTCCCCTGCCCCGGGGCAACCGCTTGGGCGTGCTCTCGGTAACGGGCATGGGCTGCGTGGTCACCACGGATGCCGCCGAGGAGCACGGCCTGGTCATCCCGAAGCTCGCCCCGGCCACGCTGAAAAAGATCCGGGAGGTCATGCCCCCCTGGGCGCCGGTTCGCAACCCCGTCGATCTCTGGTCGGGGGTGGAGCAGCACGGGGCCTCGAAGACCATGAGCCGCATCGCCCGCAGCCTCATCGAGCAGAAGGATGTCGACGCAGTGCTCATCATCTTCGTGCTCATGCCCGAGACGATCTTCGACATCGGCGAGGCCTTCGGAGAGGTCATCGCCTCGCACCCGCACAAGCCTGTCCTGGCAAGCTATTACGGCGGCACGCGCAGGGAGATGGCCCATGTCCGGGAGGGGTTCCTCCCCCTGGGGGTCCCCACCTACCCGACTCCCGAGCGCGCCCTCTTCGCCTTCGGCAGAATGGTCGAATACGCGCGCTTCCGGAGCTTTTCGGGCAGGAGGAAGGGGTAGGAAGGGCGCCCGGCAGCGGCGGCCCCAGGCGGGCAAACGGGGGCGCCAACGCCAAGGGCGGGATTTCCCCTTTTGTTGACAACTTCGGGAATCTCCCTTATCCTCATCGAGGTACCGGGGGTTCGAACCCGTTCCAGATCCCCGCACGAGGGATCCGGAGGGTCTTCCAGGAGGTGCGGGTCTCGGGGAACCTTGTTCCCCCAGCGCGAGGGATCTGGAGCACCCGCAGTGAAGACGCCCACGGACCGTTTCAGACGAGGAGGTTCAAAGGACGCCCCATGATACGCAACTGGCAGAACACCTATCAAAGCAGGCTCACGGACGCAAAGACCGCCCTGTCGAGGATCAGGAGGGGGGCGAGGGTTTTCATCGGCTCCGCGTGCGGCGAGCCGCAGCTCCTGGTGGAGACGCTCATAGACGTCTCGAGGAACCTCGCGGACACGGAGATCATCCACTTTCTCGACCTGGGCATTGCGCCCTACACGGACGAGAAGTTCGACGAGCACTTCCGTCACAACGCCCTGTTCATCGGCCCGAGCACCCGTCAGGCCATCAGGGAGGGGCGAGCGGACTACACCCCCATCTTCCTCTCCGAGATCCCCCTGCTCATGATCCGGGGCAGCATGCACATCGACGCGGCGCTCATCACGGTGTCCCCCCCGGACAACAACGGGTATGTCTCCCTGGGGATCTCCGTGGACATCACCAAGACGGCCGCCGAGGTGGCCGGCTACGTGGTGGCGGAGGTCAATCCCAACATGCCCAGGACGCTGGGCGACAGCTTTCTCCACGTCAGCCAGATCCATGCGTTCGTGGAGAACGACGTGCCCCTGCTGGAGTTCGAGGCAAAAGCGCCCACCGAGATCGCCCAGAGCATCGGCGAGCACCTCGCCGACCTCATCGAGAACGAGTCCACCATCCAGACCGGCGTGGGCCGGATCCCCAACTCCGTGTTCCCCTACCTCATGAACAAGCGGGACCTGGGCGTGCACACCGAGACCTTCACCGACGGCATGATG
>JAKLDU010000131.1 GCA_022703355.1 Deltaproteobacteria bacterium
CCGGCGAGACCCCCGGGGACATCGACGCCGTCATCGACCTGACCAAGCGCATCAGGCAGGTGTTCATCCAGGTCTCCCGGGGCAACAGGAAGCTCGGGAAGATCTCGCTGAGCGTCAACGCCATGGTACCGAAGCCCCACTCCCGCTACGAGCGCTCCCCCATGCTCGAGCCCGCCCAGGCCAAGGCGAGGATCAGGCGGATCGTGAAGGGGCTGGCCTCGCAGAGCAACGTCACCGTGAGCTTCGAAGGACCCAAGTGGGCCTACCTGCAGGCCCTCATCGCCCGGGGCGACCGGCGCGTCCTGGAGGTCCTCGTGGAAATGGCGCTGGCGGACCAGGGAAAGTGGCAGGCCGTCCTTCGGGACTGGCCCCGGAACCCGGACTACTACGCGCTCAGGGCGCGCGGGGAAAACGAGGTTCTGCCGTGGTCGTTCTACTCCCTGTACGGGCGGTCCGCCTGCGTGGCGCAGGGGTGAGCATGGGCAGGGAAGGGCCCCATTACCTCGGCCACAGGAAGCGCCTCAGGGAGCGCTTCAGGCAGGGCGGAAAGTCGTCGCTCCGGGACGACGAGCTCCTCGAGCTGCTCCTGGGGTACGCCCTCCCCCGCGGCGACACGAAGCCCCTCGCCAAGGAGCTCATGGCCCGGTCCGGGTCCCTCAGGGGTGTCTTCGACGAATCCTGCGAAGGGCTCGAGGAGGCGAAGGGCATGGGAGGGTACGCGAGCACGCTCGTCAGGCTCGTGAAGGAGTGCATGAGCAGGTGCCTCGCCCCGGTGGCCGCCGAGGCGGCGGAAGCCCTGGACAACCCCGGGGCGGTCCTGAGACACCTCCAGGCCGAGATCGGCGGGGAAAAGACCGAGCACTTCATGCTCCTGTGCCTGAACCCCGCGGGCAGACTCATCCACACGGAGGTCCTCGCAAGGGGGACGGTGGACATGGCCCATGTCTACCCCCGCGAGGTCTTCAAGACGGCCCTGCTCAAGGGGGCCTCCGCCCTCATCCTCATCCACAACCACCCGTCGGGGAGCATCACCCCTTCCTCCCACGACGAGAAGCTCACCCGGGCCCTCACCCAGCTGGGGGAAGGCCTCGGCGTGACGGTGCACGACCACATCATCATCACCCGGGACCAGGCCTACAGCATCAGGCTCGGCAGGGCGATACCCTGAAGCCCCCGTCGAGGACCAGCCCCTCGGGGTGCGGCTGCTGGCGCCCCTATCCGGTCGCCAGCTTATTCCTGTTGACAACATATGACATAAGATTCTATTAAATGACACGATGTTCACGATTCATGAACGGGAGACATGCGGTTGAACGAAAGACAGATCACGAGACGGGAGCGGGAGCGGGAGAGGCAGCGGCAGGAGATGCTCGACACTGCCATGGATCTGTTCGCCGGGAAGGGCTATCACAACGTCACCATGCGTGAGATCGCCGAGAAGGCGGACTTTGCCATCGGCACCCTGTACAAGTTCTTCAGGAACAAGGAAGACCTGTACAAGGCTCTCATGCTGCAGAGGGTGGATGAGTTCAATGAAGCCATCCGAAAGGCCCTCGATGGACCGGAAGACGTGATGGACAAGCTCAGGGGCTACGTGAAAACCAAGGGGGAGCTCTTCCAGGCCCATCTGCCGGCAATCCGGCTTTATTTCATGGAAGCTCACGGGGAGAGCTTCGATCTCATGGCGGGCCTGGATTCGGAGATCCGGAAACGGCGCCGGAAAACCCAGGCAATCCTCGAATCCGTCTTTGCCTCGGGGACAGGAACAGGCCGTTTCAAAGCCATAGCCGACCCTCACGCCCTGGCCCTGGCCCTGGACGGGATAACCACGGCGTTCCTTTTCGAGTGGCTGGAGGACCCTGAACGGTATCCGTATCCGGAAGACCCGGACGTGATTCTGAACATACTCTGCAAGGGTCTTGTGGATGTGCAATGACCCTTTTTCCGGAAAGGCTTTGTTCATGGAGAAAATGGAGGTATCGATGAATTCCCGTCCTTATTCTATAATAGTTCTTGTTCTTATTTTCCTGCTGCCCTGCGCCTGCAGCCGGCAGAAGGCCCAGCAGACGCCACCGATCCCCGAGGTCGGGTTCATCACGGTGAAAGAGCAGCGCCTCGATCTGTTCACCGAGCTGCCGGGCCGGACCTCCGCGTACCTGGTCGCCGAGGTGCGGCCTCAGGTCAGCGGCATCATCCGGGAGCGTCTCTTCGAAGAGGGGGCCACGGTGAAAAAGGGACAGGTGCTTTACCGGATCGACCCGGCCCCGTTTCAGGCGGCATTTGACAGCGCCCGGGCATCCCTGGCGCGGGCGCAGGCAAATGTCCCAGCCATCAGGGCGCGCTCCGAGCGCTACCGGGAGCTGCTCGCCGACAAGGCCGTGAGCAGGCAGGACTTCGACGACGTGGACTCCGCCTACCGGCAGGCCGAGGCTGAGGTGGCCTACTGGAAGGCGGCGGCCGACGCCGCCGCGATCAACCTGGGGTACACGAAGGTCACGGCGCCCATTACGGGCCGCATCGGCAAATCCAACGTGACCGTGGGGGCCCTGGTCACCGCCGGGCAGCCCCTGGCCATGGCCGTCATCCAGCAGCTCGACCCCATCTACGTCGACGCCCCCCAGTCCACCGCCGAGCTCCTGCGCCTCAAGCGCCGCGTCGAGAGCGGGAGCCTCGATCAGAACGGGGCGGGCCAGAAAAAGGTCAGGCTCATCCTGGAGGACGGCACCGAGTATCCCCTGGAGGGGACGTTCAAGTTCCAGGACGTCACGGTGGACCGGACCACCGGGAGCGTCACCCTGCGGGCGATCTTCCCCAACCCCGACGGCGTCCTCCTGCCGGGCATGTTCGTCCGGGGGATAGCGCGGGAAGGGGTCAGCAGAAAGGCCATGCTCATTCCGCAGCATGCCGTGTCGCGCGACCCCAAGGGCAATCCCCTGACGCTTCTCGTGGGCCCGGACGGGAAGGTGGTGGAGAAGCAGCTGTCCATCGACCGGGCGGTCGGGAACCAGTGGCTCGTGACCTCCGGGCTCGTCCCCGGGGACAAGGTCATCGTCGAGGGCATGCAGAAGGTGCGCCCCGGCGCCCCGGCCAGGGCGGTTCCGGCGGAAGAGGCCGGAACGCCGGGCCCCGCGGTGGAGAATGCCGGCAAGCCGTCCCCGCCGGCGAAGTAAGGGAGGCCGTGCATGCTGTCGAAATTCTTCCTTGAACGGCCGGTCTTCGCGTGGGTCATCGCCATCGTCATCATGGCCGCGGGCCTGCTCGCCATCTCCAACCTGCCCATCTCCCAGTACCCCCCCATCGCCCCGCCGTCCATCGCCATCGACGCTTACTACCCCGGCGCCTCGGCCGAGACCGTGGAAAACTCCGTGACCCAGATCATCGAGTCGAAGATGACCGGGTTCGACAACCTCCTGTACATGTCCGCCACCAGCGATTCGTCCGGCTCGTCCCGCATCGAGCTGACCTTCGAGGCCGGGACCGACCCCGACATGGCCTGGTCCCAGGTGCAGAACAAGCTCCAGCTCGCCACGTCGAGCCTGCCCGAGTCGGTCAAGAGCCAGGGGGTCCAGGTGAGCAAATCCACCCGGAACTACCTGCTGCTCGTGGGCTTTATCTCGGAAGACGGCAGCATGGACAGGAACGACCTGCAGGACTACGCGAAAGCCAATATTGAAAAGATCCTGGCGCGGGTGCCGGGCGTGGGCGAGGTGACGGTCTTCGGCAGCGGGTACGCCATGCGCATCTGGGTCGACCCCGACAGGCTCAACGATTTCGGCCTGACCATGGAAGACGCCATCGCAGCGCTCAAGGCCTACAACGTGGAGGTTTCCGCCGGCCAGCTCGGCGGTGCGCCCGCGGTGAAAGGCCAGCGCCTGAACTCATCCATCGTGGTCCAGAACATGCTCAAGACGCCCGACGAGTTCGGTTCGGTGCCCATCCGCACGAACCCGGACGGCTCGGTGGTGCGGGTGCGCGACATCGGCCGGATCGAGCTGGGCACCGAGGCCTACGACATCGAGGCCGCCTTCAACGGCAAGCCTGCGTCGGCCCTGGCAATCCGCCAGGCCGCGGGGGCCAACGCACTGGACACGGCCGACGCCGTCAGGGCGAAGATGGAGGAGCTGAGCAGGTTCTTCCCCACGGGGCTCAAGGTGGTGTACCCCTTCGACACCACGCCCTTCATCAGGGTCGCCATCAACGAGGTGGTGAAGACTCTCATCGAGGCCATCGTGCTGGTTTTCCTGGTCATGCTGCTCTTCCTGGGCAACATACGGGCCACCCTCATCCCCACCATCGCCGTGCCCGTCGTCCTCCTGGGGACCTTCGCCATGCTGGGGCTCTTCGGCTTTTCCATCAACATGCTCACCATGTTCGCCATGGTCCTGGCCATCGGCCTGCTCGTGGACGACGCCATCGTGGTGGTGGAGAACGTGGAGCGGATCATGACCGAGGAGGGCCTCCCGCCCAAGGAGGCCACGGCCAAGTCCATGGAGCAGATCACCAGCGCGCTCATCGGCATCGGCCTCGTGCTCTCGGCCGTGTTCGGGCCCATGGCCTTTTTCCCCGGGTCGACGGGCGTCATCTACCGCCAGTTCTCCGTGACCATCATCGCCTCCATGCTGCTCTCCGTGGTGGTGGCCCTGATCCTGACCCCGGTGCTCTGCGCGTC
>JAKLDU010000132.1 GCA_022703355.1 Deltaproteobacteria bacterium
AAGACGGTGCCCCTGATGTCCATCCTCCGCGACAGGTTGGAGGCTGCCAGGAGGAACATGCTGCCTGCCAGGACCGCGAAGGTGGTCGTCAGCGTGAACGTCATGAGGGTGTAGGGCATGCCCGCCCGCCACCATTCCCGCGCGTAGGGCAGGTGATCGAAGACGGCGGGCACAATGACGGCGATATCGAAGGGCGTGAACGACACGTGGAAATACTTCGCCAGGACCGAGAAGCACGACAGGACGGTCACGGCGCAGAAAACAGCAATGGGGACGAACGGCCTGGGGACGATCACCTCCCGTTCCCTCAGCCACCACAGGAGGAGACCCGGGGGCAGGCCGAGGAGAGGCAGGGAGATCACCCTCCCCTTCAACCCGGCGGGCGGCACCTGGGGTATGTGCGCGATGCTGAACAGGGACCCGTCGATTGCGTCCTTTCCGAACACGCCGTACAGGTGCGGAACGAACCCCAGGGTGCATATGGTGAAGACGGCCCCCCAGAGCCACCACCGGGGAGAATATGCGGCCAGGAGGAAGAATGCGGCGCAGTACACCCAGAGCAGAAAGCCCAACTGGTGCGTGGGGGGAAAGAGCAGGAGCATCGCCGGAAAATACCCGCAGAGCAGGCATAAGGCCAGCCAGTCGCCCCGTCTTTTGACCTTTCCCGCAATTCTGATTTCATGGCGAGATGAGGAGTGCGTCATGGGAGGGTATGCCCGGCCCGGTGCCGTAATGATATGCTCTTAAATTGAAAAGCCCATAAGATATATATAAGTAAAATTGGTATGGAACGTCCCTTCAGTGGACCGTATCTTCTGTCTCGCGCTGATGAGGCGCCTCTGCGGCAAAGTAGCTTTTTCTCGATCCTGTCTCGCTCGGGACGCCTCCCCTTTCGAACGCGGGCACGAGTCTTCTGAGCACGTCGACAACGGCCTCGTTGCCCCGGGAGTCTTTCAGCAGGAGGTTGAACTGCTCGATTGCCTCGTAGAGGGCCGAATCGCCTATGCGGCTTGCATGGCTGCACACCTTGATCTTCTCGTACGCCGTGTCGAGGACGCCTTCACCGTCGATGAGAAGCTCTTCATACAGCTTTTCACCCGCACGCAGCCCGGTGAACTCTATCCTGACGTCGCGGCCCGGCACGAGCCCTGCCAGGCGGATCATGTTTTTCGCCAGGTCGAGGATCTTCACCGGTTTGCCCATGTCGAGGAGGAACAGCTCCCCTCCCCTGCCGATGGAGCCTGCCTGCAGCACCAGCATGACCGCTTCGGGTATGGTCATGAAATACCGGGTGACCTCGGGGTGGGTGACCGTCACGGGCCCGCCGGATGCGATCTGCTGCTGAAACAGGGGCACGACGCTGCCGTTGCTGCCCAGCACGTTGCCGAACCGCACCACGACGAACCTGGTGCCGTTGCCGCCCAGCGACTGCACCACCATCTCGGCGACCCTCTTGGTGGTACCCATGACCGACGTGGGCCTCACGGCCTTGTCGGTGGAGATGAAGACGAATTTGCTCACATGGTGCCTGCAGGCCACGCTCGCCAGCTTGAAGGTGCCGATGATGTTGTTGTTCACCGCGTCCAGCGGCGCCAGCTCCATCATGGGCACGTGCTTGTACGCGGCCGCGTGGTACACGAACTGCGGCTTGTGCCTGTGGAAGACGCGGTCCAGCCCGCGCCGGCTGCGCACATCCCCGATGCAGGGGACGACCTCGGTCTCCCCCCCCCGGTGCTGGAGCTCCCTGTCGATTTCGTAGAGGGGGGTCTCCGCGTTGTCCAGCAGGATGAGCTTCCCGGGCTTGAAGGCGTAGATCTGCCGGGCGAGCTCCGAGCCGATGGATCCCCCCGCCCCGGTGATGAGCACGGTCCGGTTCTTTATCTCGGAGCTGACGAGCTGCGTGTCGAGGCAGACGGGCTCCCGCTCGAGCAGGTCTTCCACCTTCATGTCCCTGATGTTTTCGGCCACGTCGTTCACCATCATCTGGGAAAACGAGGGCATGACCTTGAAGTGAACGCCCAAACCATCGCAGGATTCGATGATGCCGGCTATCTCCCGGGGCTTGAGGTCCGCATCCGAGATGAGGATCTGGGCGATGCCGTAATACCTGACCAGCCCGGGGATGCTCTCCAGGGTGCCGAGTATCGGCACACCGTGGATCTTCATGCCTTTGTGCGAAGGGTTTGCATCCACGAACCCCGCCACCCGGTAATCGAGCTTCCGCTCGTCGTGCACGTCCCGCAGCAGGCTCTCCGCCAGGGGGCCCGTGCCGACGATCAGCACCTTGGTGCCCTCCTCACGCGTCTGTCGCCAGAAGATCAGCTCGTCGAAGAAACCCTGGTCTCTCTGATGGTAGAGCCGTACCGCCAGCCTCGCTCCGCCGATGAACACGATGGTGAGCATCCCGTCGGCGAGCAGGACCCCGCGGGAGAAGCCGTGGAAATGATAAAAGACCGCCAGGTAAACCACGAACACTGTCGAGCCGCAGACCGAAGCCTTTATGACGTTGACAAGGTCCTTGACGCCCGTGTACCGCCACATGCCGCGGTAGAGATCGGAGAAGACGAAGCACGTCATCTTGATCGCCAGCAGGGGCGCAAGGGTCGACGCGAACATGGCCGTGGCGACGGGGGTGAGCTCCCCGTCGAACCTCAGCCAATGGGCGAGGTAGAAGCTCAGCGAAATGAGGAGCAGGTCGAGCAGAAAAACGGCCCAGAAATATTTTCTCAACATGAACCGCATTACACAACCATCCTCCGGCCATAACAGAATCGGTATCTCATGCGCCCTTCAGATCAATCCTCATTCTACCATAAAATACGAGTTTCTATAAGTATTCTTCAAGCCTACTCTCTGACACAAATGTTTTGACAGGACCCCACGTCAAAGATGGTGCTACCTCTGAATCCCTTTCATGATTCCTGCCATGTGGTCAACGATGTACTGCATGTGCCCCTCTTCGAGCGTGGGGTGCACCTGGAACATGAGCGAGGTTTCACCCAGCGTGCGAGCGGCTTCCAGCCGGCTTCTGCCGGACCCGCCCGTTTTCCATTCGCACCCTTCGAAGGCCTGCTCCCGGTATATCTCCGGGCAGATGCCCGATCCGCAGGGTATGCCCTTTTCAGCCAGCGCCGAGAGGACCCTGTCCCGGGACCACCCGGGAAGCAGCCTTTCCGGCCTCACGAAGACATAGTACTTGTAGTAGGAGTGGTGCACGTGGACCGGCGGGCTGGTCACCCTCAGCGCGCCCAGGGGCTCGAAGCCCTCCGTGAGGATCGAGGCCAGCCGCCTGCGTTTTTCGACCCAGCGATCGAGCTTCCGGAGCTGGACCCTGCCGATGGCCGCCTGCACCTCGGTCATGCGGTGGTTGGTCCCGAACGACTTCACCATCCACCGGAAGCCTCCGGAGGGCCCGCCGCGCAACGCGGCGTCATGGTCCTTGCCGTGGTCCTTGAAGCTCCAGGCCCTCTTCCACAGGTCGTCGTCGTTCGTGACGAGCATGCCGCCCTCGCCGCCGGTGGTCATGATCTTGTCCTGGCAGAAGGAGAAAGCCGCGAAATGGCCGAAGCTCCCCGCCGGTTTCCCGCCGGTTTTCGCCCCGTGCGCCTGGGCGCAGTCCTCGACGAGGAAGAGCCCCTTGACCCGGCACAAGGCCTCGAGGGCGTCCATCTCGCACGGCCAGCCGGCCAGGTGGACGGCGATGACCGCCTTCGTCCTGGGCGTGACCGCCTCCTCCACCGCCCGGGCGGTGATGTTCTGCGAGTCCGGGTCGACATCGACGAACACCGGGACAGCCCCGCGGAGCACGATGCAGCTCGCCGATGCGACGAAAGACCGGGGCGTGACGACGACCTCGTCACCAGGCCCGATCCCCAGAACCTTAAGCGCCGTGTCCAGCGCCACGCTGCCGTTCGCAAGGGCCGTCGCGTGGCAGACGCCGAGGTGCCTGGCAAATTCCTCTTCGAAGGAAGCAACCTCCGTCCCGGTCCACTGGTTCACCCTGCCGGATTTCAGCACGCCGAGAGCGGCGCCTGTCTCGTCGTCCGCAAAGAACGGCCAGGTGGGGAAATCGATCATGACGATGCCTCGCTCGTGCCTTTCTCTTTCACCGCAGCTCTTTTATGACCCGCGCGGGCACCCCCGCGGCGACCACATGCGCCGGGATGTCCCGGGCGACGACGGAGCCCGCCCCGATGATCGAACCGTCGCCAATGCTGATCATGGGGTTGACCCTCACGCCGGACCCGATGATGCATTCCGATCCGATGCGGGCCCCTCCGGAAATGTCGATGTCGGAAAAGACCGTCGTGTAATCGCCGATGGAGACGTCGTGGCCGATCCGCGTGGAGCAGTTCACGAACACGAAATCCCCCAGCCTGACGTTCGGGCTTATCCAGTTGAAAGCCAGGGCGACGATGCACCCCTCGCCCCAGTCGATCAGGTCGGAGACGATGCTGTTCGGCCCGATGATCCGGGGAAAGGATATCCCGTCTATCCCCTTGAGGCGCCCGACCAGCTCCCTCTTCCCGGAGGGGTCGCCGACCCAGGTCACCGCCACCGGGCCCGCGTGCGAGCGGAGCCATTCGCGGCCGCCCTCGACCGGTATCCCGTTGACCTGTCTGCCCCAGAGAGACCGGTCGTCGTCGACGAACGCCTTCACGGCCC
>JAKLDU010000133.1 GCA_022703355.1 Deltaproteobacteria bacterium
CGGCTGCCAGGACCTGGTCATCGACTACAAGAAGCAGACCTGCACCATCGGCGGCGAGAAGGTCAAAAAGGGCGACTGGATCTCTTTGGACGGCACGAAAGGCGAGATCATGCTCGGCCAGGTCAAGACCGTCGAACCCACGCTCTCCGGAGCCTTCGGCACGGTCATGGGCTGGGCCGACGAGTTCAGGAAGCTCGGCGTGCGCACCAACGCGGACACCCCGAAAGACTCCCAGGTTGCCCGGAACTTCGGCGCCGAGGGCATCGGGCTGTGCCGCACCGAGCACATGTTCTTCGAGGCCGACCGGATCCTCGCGGTGCGCGAGATGATCCTTTCCGACGACCTCAAGGGCAGGGTCAAGGCCCTCAAGAAGATCGAGCCCATGCAGAAGGGCGACTTCAAGGCCATCTTCAAGGTCATGGCGGGGCTCCCGGTCACCATCCGGCTCCTCGACCCGCCGCTCCACGAGTTCCTCCCCAACACCGACGCCGAGGTGGCCGAGGTGGCCAAAGCCCTCAAGAAGACCCCGGCCGAGGTGAAGACCAAGCGCAACGCCCTCCACGAGGCCAACCCCATGCTCGGCCACCGCGGCTGCCGCCTGGGCGTGACCTTCCCGGAGATCTACGAGATGCAGGTGCGGGCCATCATGGAGGCCGCCTGCGAGGTGAAGAAAGACAAGGTCGACGTCAAGCCCGAGATCATGATCCCGCTCACCGGTCACGTCAATGAGCTGAAGGTCACCCTGGGCTACCTGCAGCCAGTGGCCGAAGCCGTCATGAAGGAGCAGGGCATCAACGTGCCCTTCAAGTTCGGCACGATGATAGAAGTGCCGCGTGGCGCCATCACGGCCGGCAAGGTCGCGGAGTACGCGGAGTTCTTCTCCTTCGGCACCAACGACCTGACCCAGACGACCTTCGGCCTGTCCCGGGACGACGCGGGCAAGTTCCTGCCCTTCTACGTGGAGCAGAAGATCCTCCCCAAAGACCCGTTCATGGCCCTCGACCAGACAGGCGTGGGCGCCCTCATAAAAATCGCGGTGGAAAAGGGCAGGGGCACGCGCAAGGACCTGAAGGTCGGCATCTGCGGTGAGCACGGCGGCGAGCCGTCGTCCATCGAGTTCTGCCACAAGACGGGCCTGAACTACGTGAGCTGCTCCCCGTACCGGGTGCCCATCGCACGGCTCGCAGCGGCTCACGCGGCGCTCAACGGCAAAAAGAAATGATCATCAGCTTCGAAGGCGGCGAGGGGGTGGGGAAATCCACCCACTCGAAGCTTTTATGCAGTCATCTGGAAGCACAAGGGCTGCCATGTCTCTCCTTCCGGGAGCCTGGCGGCTCTTCCTTTTCCGAGCTCGTCAGGGGACTCTTCTTCCGGGAGGGCATCGACCCCATGACCGAGCTCCTCATGGTGCTCGCGTCCCGCCGGGAAAACATCGGGAAGATGATCGAGCCTGGCCTCGCCGGGGGCATGATCGTGGTCATAGACCGCTTCATCGACTCCACCCTCGTGTACCAGGGCGTGCTCCGCGGGCTCGGGGTGGAGAAGGTCAGGGGCCTCATGGAGGCGTCCGGCACCTGGGTGGTGCCCGACCTCACCTTCGTTCTTGATGCACCGCCGGAGCGTTCCCTGGCGAGGATCGTCCCCGGGGACAAGTTCGAGAACCAGGGCATCGAGTTTCACCGGAGGCTCAGGCAGGCCTATCTCGACCTGGCCGGTGAGCACAGGCACCGGGTGATCGATTCGGACAGGCTTAAGGAAGAAGTGAGCAGGGACATCATCGCCCAGGCGGATCTGTTCCTGGCGAACACGGGGAGCGGCTCTGGGCATCCGGCGTGAAGTGGTGACCGCCCGTCAGAGCCCGAAGGGGCGTGAAAGCGGGCTTTGAGACCTTTGGGCGCGTCCCCCGGGATCACCCTCCACGCCGCCCGGGAAACCCGTCCGACCGTCAGGGTTTGAAGCCCCGGCGGTCCAGCTCCACCCGCACCTCGCTCCTGCGTTCGATGAGCTCACCAGGGTCGCACAGGGGGATGCTGTGGGAAAGCCCCAGGCCCAGAAACAGCCCCCCGCCGCCGCGGTACCCTCCCGTGCCCAGACCCACGGAGGCGCTGTCCCGACCGCCCTGGCACCGGGCGATCTCCGCCGTGAGGTTGTCGTAGTAGGTGAGGAGCTCCGCATTGGTCATGGGCAGGTAGTCCTTTTCCAGGAGCTCTTTCTGCGAGCCCGCGCACCCGTACAAAACGAGGGCGAGCACGATGGCGCAAACGGTCTTCTTCAGGGCGTTCACCCGGCCTTTTTCGCGGCGGGGAAAGGGTCTTGCCGACAGGGAGGAAACCCGCACGGCCGTCTTCACTCTTTTCCTGTCCTGACGTAGGAGCCGCTCCTGCCACCGGACTTTTCCAGGACGCAGATGCCGCCGATGACCATGGTGCGATCCATGGCCTTGCACATGTCGTAGATGGTGAGAAGGGCCACGCTCGCGGCGTGGAGCGCCTCCATCTCCACACCCGTCCTGGCGGTGACCCTGACCTCTGCCTGAACCTCGATGGCGTGCCTTTCTTCGTCCGGGAAGAACTCCACCACGACGTGGTCGACGGGCAGGGGGTGGCAGAGGGGGATGGTGTGCGCGGTGTTCTTCGCGGCCATGATGGCGGCTATCTTGGCGGTGGCGAGCACGCTGCCCTTCTTAATGCGCTCGTCCATGACCGCGGCGTATGTTTCCGGGGTCATGGTGATGGTGCCGCCCGCCCGGGCGATCCTCCGGGTGATTTCCTTGTCCCCCACGTCAACCATGGAGACCCGGCCGTGATCGTCGAGATGGGTGAGCCCCATGAGCGGCCCCCTCCCTAGTCCTTGTCCGACGGGGAGGCAGGGCCCTTGTCGCCGGACGGGCTCGATGAGCTCGAGGAGCTCTCGCCCTCGGAAGCCGACGGGCTGTTTTTCTTCGCGTAGTCGGTGAGGTACCAGCCGGTGCCCTTGAGGTGGAAGGAGGACCGCGAGATGAGCTTTTTCACGGGCGCGCCGCAGGCGGGGCACTGACGCACGGGGGCGTCACTGAACTTCTGCATGGCCTGGAACTCGTGGCTGCACGTGGTGCACTTGTATTCATAAATAGGCATGGTAAGACCTCCTGTTGTCGTCGAAAACGGTGAAGCTGCCCAGGGGAGCGGCCTCGACCCTGTCCAGCAGGGTGAGCACGTTCTTGAGCCCCGTGAGGGGATTCTTGGCCAGGAAGAGCCGGGTGAGGTTGTCCACGTAGATCTCCTCCTCCTCCCTGCGGGTATCGAAAAAGTCCGCCTTGCCGGTGGCGAACCGGTGGATGTGGACGAGCTCGTGGGTCATGATGAAGGTCAGAAGCGAGAAGAGGTCGACCTCCCTGCGGGACCTGATGAACTCGATGACCTGGCTGTCCTGGACGCAGACGCGGTACAGCCCGGGGTCGAGGGTCTTTCCCGGCTCGAGCAGCACGAGCTTGGCGAACACCCCGTCTTCGCGCTCGCCCTCGGGAATCTCCTGCTGGGTGGTCACGTCGTAGGAGTCGCGGGCGTCCCACTTCGTCTCCCGGGAGACGATGCGCTCGGCCAGTGCGGCGCTCTTTCTGAGCAGGCCCCTGTGTTCAGGCAGAAAATATCCCATGCGCCAATCTTAGTACCTCGCGGTGAAAATTTCAAGGGGTTCAGATCTCCCTTTCCTGGCGTTGCCGCGACGCTTCCGGCCCCGGATGCTGCGGGTGAATCTGAAGGGGTTCAGATCTCCCTCCCCACGGCCCGGGCGATGCGCCCGATCCCTTCCATCACCCGCTTGAACTCGCCCGGCCTCAGGGACTGCGGTCCGTCGGAGAGGGCCTCTTCCGGCCTGGGGTGCACCTCGATCATGATGCCGTCCGCCCCGGCCGCCACGGCGGCGTAGGCCATGGGCTCCACGTAGCGGGCATGCCCCGTCCCGTGGGAGGGGTCGACCACCACGGGCAGGTGGGTCTTCTCCTTGAGCACGGGCACGGCGGAGAGGTCCAGGGTGTTCCGGGTGGCCGTCTCGAAGGTCCTGATCCCCCGCTCGCAGAGGATGACCTGCTCGTTGCCGCCGGCGAGGACGTACTCCGCCGACATGAGGAACTCCTCGATGGTGGTGGACATGCCGCGCTTCAGGAGCACGGGCTTGTGCTGTTTGCCCACCTGCTTGAGGAGCGCGAAGTTCTGGATGTTGCGGGCGCCCACCTGGAGGCAGTCCGCATACTCGGAGATGAGCTCGATGCTCTCTATGTCCATGACCTCGGTGATGATGGGCAGGCCGTAGGCCTCCCGCGCCCGGGCGAGGAGCACGAGCCCCTGGTCCTTCAGGCCCTGGAACGCGTAGGGCGACGTCCGGGGCTTGAAGGCCCCGCCCCTGAGCATGTGCGCCCCGGTCTCCTTCAGGGACCTGGCCACCTCCATGATCTGCGCCTCGTTCTCCACGGCGCAGGGCCCGGCGATGACCACGATCTTCGAGTTGCCGATGTGCACGCCCAGGCCCAGGTCCACCACGGAGGTTTCGGGCTTGGTTTCCCGGGAGGCAAGCTTGTAGGGTGCGAGGATGGGGATGACCTTCTCGACGCCGGGCTGTGCCTCCAGGCAGGTGAGCCGCTCCTTGCCCCGTTCGTCGCCCACGG
>JAKLDU010000134.1 GCA_022703355.1 Deltaproteobacteria bacterium
GTTCGGACTGCTCCTTCACCGAGCGCATCATGGCCTCCACCTCGACGGTGACCTCCTTGATCTCGGGCTCCTCGATATTCTCGATGTCCACGGTGTAGAAGCCGCGCTCGTCCTTGTACAGCTTGCCGATCCGGGCCTTGGCCACGCCCTGGACGAGGATCTTCACCCTGCCGTCGGGCAGCTTGAGCATCCGGATGACCATGGCCACCGTTCCCACGGTGTAGATCTGGTCTTCATCGGGCTCTTCCACCGTGGAATCCTTCTGGGCCGCCAGGAAGATGTACCTGTCCTTGTTCAGCGCCTCGTCCACGGCCTTTATGGAAAGTCCCCTGCCCACGAACAGCGGCAGGATCATATAGGGGTATATCACCACGTCCCTGATGGGGAGCAGCGGGATATTGGTAGGGATGTCTATTGCCTGTTTTTCGTTCTCCATCACGACTCCTATTCGATTGCGATCCGTTTGACAAGCTTGGCCCTGTCCTCCGAACGGGCGATCCTGATTATCAGCACCCCCGCGGAAAAACCGGCTTCCACCTTCTCCAGATCGAATATCTCGGGGATGTCCAGCTCTCTCCTGAACTTCCCGAAACCCCTCTCCATCCGGATGTACCGGACTCCCTTGTTCACGAGGGGGTCTTTTTTCATGCCGGCAACGACTAACGTCCTGCCGACGACTTCGACGCTCACTTCATCCGGGTGCACGCCGGGGATCTCGAGCTCGATGCAGAGCTCATCCCGGTTCTCGTACACGTCCAGGGACGGATAGCACACGCCCAGCCTCTCTTCCGAGTTCTCGGGGCCGAGCAGAAACCCCATCATTTCCTGAAATTTCAAATTGAACATAGATCCTTCCCTTATAATGAATTACACACTTAGTTCCTTTATAGGATCACCCCACGCCAAGTCAAGGTTGCTCACTGAGGTGTTCATCGGCGAAAGGGCGGTCGAATCTTAAAAAAGTGATGCATTAAGGCCTGAATTTTCCCCACTTATCAGCAGATCCGCGGGATGAGCTCGCCCACGGGGAGGTCGAGCTCCCGGGAGCCGACGATGCTCAGCAGGGCGCTGTCCCCCAGGTCTTCGTGGTACCTGGCCAACCCCGTGCACCCCCCTTTCTTTCAATTTTATGTCTTTCTCCGCCGATTAAGAAAACGAAGGGGGTTTCCCCCCTGAGGTGACAAGACGGACAGGCGGGGCCTCATCAGGCGAATGGTGACGGCGCGAGGGTCATCGGATGGAAACGAAAAACAGAGAGCCCGGAAACCCGAACACCCCCCCGGACAGCCGGGAGATCGAGGGCGCGAAAAAAATCATGGCGAGCTTCGTCCTCGTCAGGAAGCACTTTTCCCTTTACCCGGAGGGGCACACCCTGCCTGCGAACGCCCTCGAGGGCCTTCACGAGTTGCTGGCAGCGCACCTGGAAAACCATGGCGAGCTTAAGGTGGACGTGGAAAAGGATCGCCTCCTGGCGCAGGGCGAGGTGGTCGTGAGCGGCGAGCAGGAGGAAGGGGCGCTGCCGTTCACCCTCTTCCGGGACGGGATCAGGTGGATGGCCTTTACCGAGGGCATCGAGCTGCCGGAGCTGCGCGAGCTCCTGAGGATCATCATCAGGTACAGCTTCCTCACCGACGACGCGGAGGGCGACATCGTCACCTCCCTGTGGGAAATCCAGCTCCCCCACGTGAGATACGAGGTGTCAGAGTTTGCCTGGGGCGCCGATGATGGCGAGTCCGACCCGGCATCGGGCAGCCCGGGCAAAGGTCGCATTCCGGCGCGCGCGGCCCTGCCGGTCGAAAGGCCCCAGGTGCAGGCGCCCCCCATAGAGCGGGGCGACGTCGAATGCACCCCCGAGGACGACGCCAGGATGGGGGACCTGGTGAAGAGCGAGGAGGATCGGCCCTGGGACTCCTATTTCGACGCCCTCTTCGACAGCCTCATCGAATACCGGGAGCAGGAGAACTACGACCTCATTCTCCGGACCCTCTCGGAAGAGCTCCGTGACTGCCTGACCCGGATGAGGTTCGACGTCGCCTGCAGGCTCCTGTCGAACCTCCGGGCCGTCCAGGACGCGTGCCGGGCCGGCTCGTCCGCATCGGCACAGTCCATAGAGGGCTTCTATCGCACCATTTCAAACCCCCAGTTCCTCGAACCCCTGCAGGACGTGTGGTCGGAGGTGGAAGCGGTTCAGATGGGCTCGATCAGACAGATCCTGGGCTGCCTCCAGCCGGTGGCCATCGGCGCTCTGGGGCGTATGCTGGTCAAGGAGCAGATGCCCGAGATGCGGCAGATGCTCGTGGAAACCATCGTCACCCTGGCCTCACGGGACGTGCGCCCCCTGGAGGCGATGCTCAAGAGCAACGACGAAAAGCTCATGCAGGGGCTTGTCCAGGTCATCGCGAACCTCGAAGGAGAGCAGCCCGTGAAGCTCCTCCAGAGCCTCGTCCGCCACCCCTCGGAGAAAGTGCGCCAGGAGGCGCTCAGAGGCCTGTTCAGAAGCCGCTCGGCCAACGTGAGGGAGGTCTTCCGCCTCATAGACGACCCGGACGAGTCCATCCGGAAGACCGTTTTGAAGCACCTCGCCCTCTCACGAGACCGGGGAGCCGAGAAGTTTCTCCTGAGCTACCTCGAATCGCCCAGGACCAGGGACCGGGACTTCGATCACATCATCGCCTGCTTTGCAGCACTGGGCCAGTGCGGATCTTCCCGATCGATCCCCTTCCTCGGCAAAACCCTCTTTCACCGGGCGTGGATGCCCGGGTTCTGGAACAGGGCCTATCGGAAAGGCGCCGCGGAGGCCTTGAGCGTTCTGGGGACGGCCGAGGCCCGGGAAATCCTCAAAAGGGCCCGGCACAGCCCGTTCCCGGGTCTGCGGAAGATCGCCCGCGGGGCTGACTGAGCGTGGAGGTGATGGCGTGTCGTACCTGAAAACCGATCATCCCGGTGAAAAGCTGATCAAGTGGCTGTACTACGTCACCAGCTCGGTGAGGATCCACCAGGACAACAACCAGCTCGTCAGGGACGGCGTCGCTCAGCTCAAGGCGTGCATCGGGGAGCTTTCCCCGGGCGGGGACGCGGCGATCCAGATCTGGCGCGGGAGGTTCCACATCCAGGGTGAAAAGCTCGTGTACCGCCGGGACACCTTCGCCGTCATCAACGAGATGCTGGAGTACTTCTCCCGCAGGGGGCTCGGCGGGCTGTGCTTCCTCCCCCAGGCGGCGAGCGCTCCCCACGAGTCGGTGGTGGCCTTCATCCGCCTGCTCAACGAGTGCGCCAAGCGGGAAGACGCCTCCGGGTGGCTCGACCTCCAGCTGGAAAAGCACGGGCTCTCGTGGGTGGAGATCTACCGGAAGCCCGACGAGAGCCGGGAGGGCACGGGAGCAGGGACCGGCCAGGGCCAGGAAATGAGCCCCGAAGAAAAGGCGCAGAAGGCGTACTTCCACGCCATCGACACGCTGAAGGCGTCCTCAGGGCAGTCGGCCGGCGCCATGGGCGGCATCAGGAAGGCCAGGCGGCTGGCGCAGACCATCGTGGACATGGCCCGGTCGGACAGCGCCCTGCTGCTGGGCATGGCCACCAGGCAGGACGCGGACAACCGCACGTACGTCCACTCGGTAAACGTCGCGTTCATCGCCTCGTGCCTGGGCCGGCGGGCTGGCCTGTCCCGGGTTTCCCTGGAGCACCTCGCCGTCTGCGCCCTGTACCACGACCTCGGCAGGCTCGGAAACATCGAGGAGACTTTCCTCGCGGAAGGGGCGGCCGGCAAGGGGGAGCAGGACAGGATGGAGCGGCATTCCCTCATCGGCGTCAAAGAGATCCTCAAGCTCAACGCCCCCCAGCCCCTGCGGTCGAGGATCGTTTTCGGGGCGTTCGAGCATCACCTGAACTGCGACCTGTCCGGGAGCCCGCGGACCCACTACGTGCGGGAGCTCAGCCTGGTCGGGAAGATCCTGCGCATCGCCGACGTCTACGAGACGCTGACCTCCGGGCAGGGCAATCCCCCCCTTGCGTTCACGCCCGACGAAGCCCTCAGGCTCATGTGGACCGAGCGGGGAAAGAGCTTCGACCCCCTGCTCATGAAATACTTCGTGAGCGTGATGGGCATCTACCCCATCGGCACCATTGTGGAGCTGAGCACCGGGGAGACGGGCATCGTCATGGACTACCTGAGCGAAGCCGACAGGGACCTGCCCTGCGTGATGCTCCTGAAGGACGACGGCCAGGGCGGTTTCACCCGGGGGGAAAAGCTCGACCTCTCCTCCCGGGAGGGGACGGGGTGCGCTCCGGAAAGAACCATCACGAGGACCGTCCACTTCTCTGAGCTGGGGATCCAGCCCTCGGATTTCTTCCAGCAGGGCCTCCAGGCGGTCTCCCCGGCGTCGGAAATACGGGAAGCACAGGCTGATCAGTCTTCCTGAGCGGGGTCCTTGTCCTTTTCGTACCACAGGGGGCAGATCTCCGAGGAACCGGGTTGGTAGTCCCTGCAGACCAAAGGCCGGGTCGCGTGGATGGTGCAGGAGGTGATTTCCCCCGTGACCTCCAGGAAGGGGCAGCCGTAGATGGGCCTGCCCGTCGTAGAGGAGACGAAGTGGTCGCCCAGCCAGAC
>JAKLDU010000135.1 GCA_022703355.1 Deltaproteobacteria bacterium
AGATAGGTAAAATCGAGGACCTTTATCCCGTTCAAAAGTCCGGACATGTCAGCCAGCACCCCCCATGGAAAGCCTTCGGTCAATCGATCGATCCCAACCGGCGCCTCTCGGAACGAGCCGCCGGGAAAAACGGAGAGGAGCAGCCTGTCCCGCGCGGAAGGCCCTGAGCTTCCGGCCTCGAATAACAGTCTATAATAAATAAGATAATCGATTTCGGTTGTCAAGCAATAGTAAGATTTTATTACAATAAAATGAATTCTTTCCGTCGCCGTGACCCGGGGGTCAACCTGCCCGAGGCCCCGCATCCCGCAGGCACTCTCCGGCGACCCGCAAGCCAGTATGATCATTACAACCGTGAGGAGATCTGGTATAGGATACGGCATGAAGGTCCTCCTGATCACCACCTCGTATCCCGACTTCCCCGGATCGACCCGGGGGATTTTCATCCAGCGGCTCTGCCGGGAGCTCGTGAGCCAGGGGATGGAGGTGGTCGTGCTGACGCCAAGGGTGTACCGCGAAAGCCCCCTGTCCGAGCGGGAGCCGGGCATAGCCGTTCACCGCTTCCGGTACCCCAGCGGGAACAGGCCGCTGAACCAGGTGAAGTCCATCCCGGTCCTGCCCATGTGCGCCTACCTGCTCTCCGGCCTCGGCAAGGCGCTCTTTCTCGCGTGGAAGGAGAAGCCGGACGTCATCCACGGCAACTGGATCGTCCCCACGGGGCTCATCGCGTCCCTGGCGGGGCTCCTGACAAAGACGCCGGTCATCAACACAGCCCGGGGCATGGACATGCGCGTGAGCGAAAAGGGCTTCGTCAGACTTCTCTTCGACCTCGCCGTGAGGCTGTCGGCAAAGGTGACCGTGGTGTCCGAAGCCATGAGAGAAAGAGGCTCTCTCGCGGGAGCGGAGGTCATCACCTCGGGGGTTGACCCCTCCTTTTTCAGCGTCTCCCCCGACCACGCAGCCCATGCTATCCTCCATGCCCGGAGCCTCGAGCCGGTGTACGACGTCCGGACCCTGATCAGGGCGCTCCCCCTCGTCCTGTCCCAAATCCCCGACGCCCGCCTGGTCATCGCGGGCACGGGCTCGCAGGAGGCTTCCCTGAGGATGCTCGCGTCGGAACTGGGCATCGGGGCGGCCATCGAGTTCCTTGGCTCGGTCTCCAACAGGGCCATCGGGCCGCTCATGGAAAAGTCGTTTGTCTATGCCTCCGCGGCAACCGCGGACGGCACATCCATCGCGATGCTCGAGGCCATGGCCGCGGGCATGGTCCCCGTGGTGACCGACATCGCGCCCAACAGGGCGTTCATCGAGCATGGGAAAGACGGGTTCCTCTTCAGGCCGGGAGATGAGGATGACCTCGCCCGGTGCCTCATCCGCGCCTTCCGGCACGAGATAACCCCGCAGACGCTGCAGCGAAAGAGGCTCTCCCTCGAGGGAAGCGTTTCCTGGGGTTTTGTCGCAAAGAGATTTGCACAGATATATCGTGAGCTTGTACAGGGCTCTCAGGGAATGAGGACTTCATTTTCTGCTCGATAAATACGATGTATATGGTACAGTTCCGCCCGCAACGAGCCCTTCGGGGGCTTACCCTGCCGACAGGTTCACCCGGCAGGGCGGAGCAGTGCGGATCGGCCAGGAGGCAAGGTTGCTCATGAGAAAATCAGCGATGTCCCGGCAGCACGGGGAATGACGGATTCGCGATGATAACCGTCCTGCGAACCTTGTTCGGGCATCTCCCGCCGAAGCGGACCCGGCGCTTCTGGATCATCCTCCTGGGGATGATCTGCGTTGCGGTGCTGGAAACGGTCACGGCCGGCGCGATCTCCTTCTACGCCGCCTCGGTGGCGAACCCCCAGGCCATCATCACCGACCACCTCCCGCGCTTCCAGCACCTCATCCCCGGGATTGCGTCCCTCGACAGCAGGAGGCTCATCCTGATCCTGAGCCTCACGGTCATCGTGCTCATCCTCATGAAGAATGCGGCGATGGCTGTTTCCACTTACACCACGAGCCTGTTCACCGCGAACATCAGCGGCTACCTGGGCGAGCACATGCTCGAGGGCTTCCTGGAGATGCCCTACGAGTGGCACCTCCAGCACAACTCTGCGGACCTGATCCAGGGCATCGGCTGGAGCCAGTATTTCGGCATCCTCCTCACGGCGGTGCTCAAGCTCGTCAGCGACATCCTCATCGTCGCCATCCTGCTCATCACCATCCTCATCGCAAACCCCACCATCTCCCTCCTGGTCTTTCTGTCCATCGGCGGGACCTCGCTGCTGATCATCCGGTACGTGCGCCGTATCATGGACCGCCTGGCAGAGGTCCATCGGGACTACAACGCGGCCATCAACCGCGAGGTCACCATGGCCCTCCACGGGATAAAAGAAGTGAAGATCTACCACTGCGGCGACGCGTTCACCCGGAAGTACGCGGAGAGCATCTTCGGCTTCGCCCACACCGATGCCCGCTTAAGCTTTATCAACCAGCTGCCCGGTTGGTTGCTGGAGGTGCTGGGGGTCGTCCTGCTGTCCTCCTCCATTGTCATCATGTTCCTGTGGCTCGGGAACTCGACGGTGAAGATTACCGGGACCATCGCGCTCCTGGCGGTGACGTCCTGGAGGGTCCTGCCCGCCATGAGCCGCATCCTCAACAGCCTGAATGCCATGAGGCAGGCCCTGCCCTACGTGCACATAGGCCTGGGCTTCCTGAAGGAGATCGACGACCGGGCGGCGACCGGGAAAAAAGCGGGCATGTCCGCCACGGGCTTCATCCGGGAGCTGAAACTCGCCGACGTCTCGTTCGGATATGAAGGGACGGACAGGGCCGCCCTCGCCGGGATCGACCTGGACATCCCCCGCGGTCAGACCCTGGGGATCATCGGCACGTCCGGGGCGGGGAAAAGCACCCTGGCGGACGTCATCATCGGCCTCCTGCGGCCGACGGGCGGGACCATGACCCTGGACGGGCTGAAACTCGCCGACGGGAACGTGAAAGCCTGGCAGACCCTCATCGGCTATGTGCCCCAGACGCCCTACATCGCCCCAGCGTCCCTGGCGGAGAACGTCGCCTTCGGCGTCAGGCCGGAGGACATCGACCACGAGAAGGTCTTGAAGTGCTGCAGAATGGCGGCCATGGACGACTTCCTCCACCAGCTGCCCGAGGGGATCGGGAGCAACCTCGGCGAGCGTGGCGTCAAGCTCTCCGGCGGCCAGCGGCAAAGGGTGGCCATAGCCCGGGCACTCTACCACGACCCGGAGGTGATCATCTTCGATGAGGCAACCAGTGCACTGGATGCCAGAAACGAGCAGGCGGTCCAACAGACAATCTATTCCCTCAAGGACAGGATGACCCTGATCATCATCGCCCACCGCCTCACCACTGTCGAGGGGTGCGACCGCATCGTCTGGATCGAGAACGGCGAGATCAGGCTCGCCGGGGATGCCGACACCGTGCTGGCGGCATACCGCCGCTATCACCGTGAGCACGGCCAGCCCCAGCAGGAGATCCTCCCATAGAACCGGAAAGGACCCCGGCGCCGCGGCGTGTGCTGCTGGCCATATCATCCCTGTCCGCGGGCGGCGCCGAGCGGGTGATCTCCGAAATGGCCAACTGGTGGGCGGCTCACGGCAGGGACGTTGCCGTCCTCACCCTGGAGAACTTCTACCCCGACCACTACAGCCTCCACCCCCGGGTGAAGAGGATCACCATCGACTGGCAGCTGCCGCGCACCCGCCTGCACATACCCTGGCAGTTCGCCAGGCACCAGGCCATGCTCCGCAGCGCGGTGCTCGGCTGCGGCCCGGACGCGTTGATCAGCTTCATCGACCTGACCAACATCCACCTGCTTTTCGCCCTCGCTGGGACGGGCGTCCCGCAGATCGTCACGGAGCGCACGAACCCCCGGCGCCACCGCATCGGCCTCGTTTGGTCGTTCGCCCGGCGTCTGCTCTACCCCCTGTCGAGGGCCCTGGTGGTGCAGACGCATGCCGTGGCCCGGTGGGCCGGCCGGGTCGTGCCGAAAAAAAAGGTCGCGGTGATCCCCAACTTCGTGCGCGAGATGCCAGGGCCTGGGGAGAACGCCTCCCGGGAGAAGGTCATCCTCGCCGTGGGCAGGCTCGGCAGGGAGAAGGGGCACGATCTCCTCATCCGCGCCTTCGCCGCCCTGGGAAGGGGCCGGGAAGGCTGGCGCCTGGTGATCCTGGGCGAGGGCCCCGAGCGCTCGAGCCTCGAGCGCCTCGCATTAACCCTGGGGCTGGGCTGCGAGGTGATCATGCCCGGCGTGGTGAGGGAGCCCGCCGAGTGGCTGTACAAGGCAGGCCTGTTCGTGTTGCCGTCCCGCTACGAAGGCTTCCCCAACTCCCTCCTCGAAGCCATGGCCTGCGGCTGCGCCGTCATCGCCGCCGACTGCCCCAGCGGCCCGGGCGAGATCGTCTCCCACGGGCAAAACGGCCTGCTCGTGCCCCCGG
>JAKLDU010000136.1 GCA_022703355.1 Deltaproteobacteria bacterium
ATCGTGCCTGTGGTCTGATCTGCGATCAGTCCGGTCTCTTCACCGGCTTCTATACCGCACAGGAATACCCGGACAAGATCAGGAGAATCAAGTTCTACGACTCCGAAACCAGAAAACACCTGGTCTTCCTGACCAACAACTTCATATTGCCAGCACCGACCATCACTCATCTGTACAAGTGTCGCTGGAAGATCGAGCTGTTCTTCAAGTGGATCAAGCAGCATCTCAGAATCAAGGCGTTCTATGGCACTTCTGAGAATGCGGTGAAAACCCAGATCTGGATAGCCATATCCGTGTACGTATTGGTTGCTGTCATGAAAAAGCGTCTTCATCTGGATCTTGAACTCTACACAATTCTACAAATCCTGAGCGTTACCTTGTTCGAAAGAGCCCCCTTATTACAATCGCTTACCAGCTTCACCTACACATCTATACAAGCAGATACCCCTAATCAACTGAATCTATTCCCGGATTAACCGGACAGTAGTGAATAGTAATATTATAACTTATGGCCTCTGTAATAAATCAGTCTTGTCAAAACCACCTCGAAACTGATGATCTGCTGGATATATCTAAATTAAGGGTATTCCCAAGAGAATTCCAGATCTTGGCACACACTCGAGAGTTTTCCCGGCTTCGAAAACGTATGCTTGCACGGCGATAGCCTGAGCTGCCCCCGGCTGTTTCTCCGGTAACCCGGACAGGACCATTCGAACGCCTGCTTATGTCCCACCCTCGGATTGCACAGAACAGCACCTCACGATGACGGTGCAGACCGACCAGATTTTGCACAGAAGAGTCCCTGTTCTCATCCAGCCCAAGGGGCTTGACCCGACCTCGGAATGCAGCTGGCAAGAAAAAGCCGGGCGGGGCCCGTTGGAAAAGGCCGGCCCGGCGATTGCCGCATCAGCATTCTGCCATTTTTGAGCGGCGGGGCTACTCGTACACCTTCTCTTCGGTCTCGTGGGCGTTCAGGGCGTCTTCCTCCACGTCGCGCACGTCCTCGCCGGAAAGGACCTTGAAGTATTCCTTGTACCACTCGTTCTGGATGATGAGCTGCATGATCTCGTTGGAGCCCACCCAGATCATCGAAAGCCTGATGTCGCGCACGATGCGCTCCAGGGGGTAGACGCTCGTGTAGCCGATGCCGCCCACCACCTGCATGCAGCTGTTCGCGATTTCCCAGGCCCCCTCGGTGACGAACTTCTTGCTCTGGGACACCATCCTGCGCACCCGGCCGGGGTTCACGGACCCCGAATCGACGGCGCAGGCGGTGGTGTAGACCATGGACCTCATGGCGTCGAGCTTGAGCGCGCAGTCAGCGACCTTGAAGCCCACGGCCTGGAACATCTGGATGGGGAAGCCGAAGGCCTTGCGCCTCGCGGTGTAGCGGGTGGCGATCTCGATTGCCGGGCGCACCGACCCGATGGTCATGGCCGCGGTGCCCAGGCGCTCGGGGATCATCATGCGCACGAACACCTGGTAGCCGCCGTTGATGCCGCCCAGGGCGTAGCGCTCGGGCACGCGGACGTCCTTGAGCACGAGCCTGCCCGCGCCGCCGCCCCGCACGCCCATGAGCCCGTAGATGTACTTCGTCTCCACGCCCTCGGTCCGGGGCACCATGAAGGCGGTCATGCGCCTGTGGGGAGGCGCGTCGGGGTCGGTCACCGCGTAGATGAGGAACCAGTCCGCCCCTTCGGCGCCCACGATGAAGCGCTTCTGGCCGTTGATGATCCAGTCGTCGCCGTCCTTCTTCGCATAGGTGGTGGCCCCGAAGAAATCCGAGCCCCCCCGGGGCTCGGTGAGCCCCTCGGCCGCGAAAACCTCGCCCTTGAGCAGGGGCACCACCACCGCCTGCTTGAGCTCCTCGCACCCGAACTCGATGACGGCCTCGCACACGATGTCGGCGCCCACGCCCCACAGGCAGGCCAGCGAGTAGGAGGCCACGCCGATCTCCTCGGCCACGATCCCGTCGTCCACCCAGGTGAGCCCCCTGCCGCCGTACTGCCTGGGGAGCCGGATGCCCAGCAGGTTTCTCCTGCCCGCCTCCTGGAGATACTCGTGGGGGAACTGGATCTTTTCCGCGTCCATGTCGAGGATGAGCTGCCTGGGCACCCACTTGGTGAACGCCCTGGCCTCGTCGCGGAGCTTCTTCTGTGCTTCGGTCATCATGAAGTCGAACATGGTCTGCCTCCTGCTATAACATTCTGTTGTTTTATTATCTATTTTTGTTATAACGGTGTCAACAGGATTTTCCTTGCATTTTCCCCGGCGGGGAAAGAAGGAAAGGCGGGGGCCATGGGGTTCAAGGAGATCGGGAGAAAGATCCAGGCTGCTCGGGAGGACAGGGGCATGACCCAGGTGGACCTGGCCCAGGCGCTGGGCATCACCCAGGCCGCGCTGTCGAACTACGAGCTGGGAAAGCGCAGGCTCTACCTCCACCAGATCGAGCAGATCGCCCGGGTCCTGGGCAGAAGGCTCGACTTCTTCATCTCCGGCCAGGAGGCCGCCGCGGCGCCGGAGGTTCAGGAAAAAGACCGGGTTTCCGCCCGGGAAGTCGCCCGGAAGCTCGCCGGCCTCGACGAGGGCGAGCTGAAGGCCCTGAGCGATTTCCTTGACTTTCTTCACTGGAGGAGGTCCCATGTTCGACCCGACCGCTGAACAGAAGGCCCTGGTGAGGGCCGCGGCCCGATTCTGTGCGGGGCACGCCGATCTCCCGGAGCTCACGGGCGACGTGCTCACCCGGGCCAGGCGCATCTACGAAGCCTGTGCGGGCGGGGCGCTTTATTTCCTCCCCGTCACGCCGAAAGCGTCCAGGAGAGGTTGGGGGATGAAGTCCGAAAGCCTGCGCGTGAGCAGCCGGGAGAAGAAGAGCAGGAGCCCGTGGGGCATGAGCCTGGCGAGTCCCAGGTAGAAGATTCGGTTGTGCAGGCCGGGAACGAAGCGCCCCCTGCCCTTTTTGAACGCGACCACGCCCGCCGCGGTCACCTCCTCGACGCTCATGAAGGACAGCATCATCGGGATGTAATCCGCAGGGACCCCGGCGTCCTCGATGAGGCGGGTTTGCGTGAAAGGCGGGTTCAGCGTCGAGACCACGACCCTGCTCCCTGCGGGCAGCTCGCCCTTGAGCGCCTCGGAGAGGCTCTGGGTGAAGGCCTTGGTGGCGGCGTAGAGCCCGAGGGTGGGCACGGGCTGGAAGGCCGACACCGAAGACACGTTCAGGATGCCCCCTTCGTTTCGCTCGATCATGGCGGGCAGGAAGAGCCTGCTGAGCTTCGCGTAGGCCACGCAGTTGAGCAGGAGCATGGTCTGGAGCCGGTCGAGGGGCATGTCCCGGTACTGCCCGAACCAGCACACCCCCGCGTTGTTCACGAGGAAATGCACCTCGCCCGCGTCCCTGCAGGCCAGGCCATGGAGCCTCTCGGGACCGTCCAAGTCAGTGAGGTCGACGCAGAAGGTCCAGGTTCTTATGCCGTGCGCCCGCTCGAGCTCCCGGGCCCATTCCCCGAGCGTTTCCCCCTGGCCTTCCAGGTCGGCCAGGAGAAGGTTCGCCCCCTCCCGGGCAAACCGTTCCGACAGCCCCCTGCCGATCCCCATGGCCGCGCCGGTCACGAGCACGTTTTTCCCTTTGAAGTCCTGCACCATGCTCTCCTCTCTGTCCGTCCGGGCGTCGTTTACCCGGGGTTCCGAATGCCCCCCGAGGCCTTCACGTGCCGGGCGAAGTCCTCGAAGGCCTCCCGGGTCGTGTACTTGAACCGGTAGCCCAGTTCCCTCTTGACCTTGTCGCTGCTGACGACCCAGCGGTAGCGGATCATGTTCAGGCACGGGCTGGGGAACTCGGTCATGAAGGTCAGGCGGAGCCTCCACATGAGGCTGTTCACGGGCCACAGCAGCCACATCGGCAGCTTCAGCGGCCAGCCGCCGAGGGAGCGGATCATTTCGTCGAAGGTCATGGTCCCGTCGGCCCCCAGGTTGAACACCCCGGACTTCTCCTCCTTCAGCAAAAGCTCCATGATCTCCGCCAGGTCGTCCTCGTGAAGGTATTGGAAGGGGGCGTTCTCCCGCGGCAGGATGCAGATCTTCTTGCACAGGTGCCGGGCCAGCGGGTTGGTGAACCCCGGGCCCACCACGAAGCAGGGCCGCACCGTGGCCAGGAGGATGCCCGGGTTGTCACTCTCGAAATCCCTCATCCACGCCTCGATCTCCTTCTTGTTTTTCGCGTAGGTGAAGTTATCGTTGCCCCTGAGCGGGCTCTCCTCGGTGAGTTCGCCGGGGTTGTCCGCATTGAAACCGGCGTTCGCGCAGGCATAGCGGATCGTGTCGCCCATGTTGAGGGGATCACTGAAATAACCCTGCAAGTAAGTCCACGCATCCGCGCAGGACATAGTCGTCCCCG
>JAKLDU010000137.1 GCA_022703355.1 Deltaproteobacteria bacterium
CCGCGCTGACTCTCAGCACCCTCGTGTGCGTCGCCTACGGCCTCGCGCAGGTGAAAGGGCTGGTGCCGGTGTTCACACCGCTGGGAGACAACGAATCGACCTTCCAGAGCCAGGGCAGCTACGGCGTCTTCGTGGGGATAAGCTGCGTGCTGCTCTTCGGCAGGTTCGTGCTTGCCGAAAAGTGGGCTCCCCTGTACGGGGTGCTCTTCGGCATCTCCCTTTTGGGGCTGTTCATAAACCAGACCCGCTCGGCCCTGTTCGCGCTGGCGATGAGCCCCTTCGTGATTTATGCCGGATATGTCCTGCTTCGCCGCAGGGGGGTTCTAATCATGAAGACCTGGCAGAGGGCCGTGATCGTGCTGCTCGTTGCAGGGACGCTCATTGCGGCGTGCGTCCTGAGCGTTCCGCAGGCGAACAGGTCGATCCGCCAGAACTGCGGCAACCATTTCATTCAGAGGATCGCGAAGACGTTCGATCTTCGCAGAGGGTTCAATGACATCTCTTCCGGGAGGCTGCAGATATGGGCCGCCTGCGTGGAGGTCTGGAAGGAAAAGCCCCTGCTGGGCTGCGGGCAGGGCCAGCTTTACTGGGAGCTGAAGGTCCGCGGCATTCCGGATTCGGCAGCGAACCAGTTCCTGCTCGTGCTTGCCGAGTTGGGAGCGGTCGGGTTCGGCGTCTTTCTCTGGGTTGTTTTCTCCATCTTCAGGAACCTTGTCGGGCCCGTGGTTTCTCCACGGGGCGACTACGATTATCCCTCATGGCTCGTGTGTCTCGCCCTGGCGGTGTGCGTACTGGCCCAGTCTCTCACCGTCCATGTGCTGCACTTTCCCAACCTGCCTTTGCTCCTCGGCGTGGTGACGGCCGTGGTGATTTCCAGCTCCGAGCCGCGTCCGGGGCTGATGGAGAAAGGCGTTTCAGGAGCGGACGAGCAGAAGCGGGCAGCGGTGGGGTAGGGCATGAACAGCGCGGAGACCTCTGAGAGATAGTGCGCAGGCCCCCCGGCCTGGCGTGTCGAAGCCTCTCCGCACGGTCCAGGCACAAGGAAGCATCCGGAGTGACGAAGAAGACTCTGCTCACGAATTTCAGCGCACTCACCGCCCTCCAGGTCGTGCACTATCTCGTCCCGCTCATCGTGCTCCCCTACCTGGTGAGGGTCATCGGCCCGGAAAAGTTCGGCATCGTCTCGTTCGCCCAGGCCATCGCATACTACTTCGCCCTGATCCCGGACATGGGAACCGGGCTCTACGCACCCAGGGAGATCGCCCTCATAAAGTCAGACAGGGACAGCCTGGCGAGATTCGTCACGGGCATCCTATCCATCAAGTGCATCGCACTGCTGCTGAGCCTCGCGGCCTATGCCCTCCTGATTCACGCCGTGCCCCAGTTCAGGGCCGAGATATGGGTCTTCGTGTTCAGCGCCGGCTTCATTGTCGGGGAGGGCTTCATCCCGGTCTGGTTTTTCCAGGGGATAGAGAAGATGGTGAACATCACCATCGGGGTTTTCATCATCCGGGTTCTTGCGCTCGCCCTTATCCTCACTTTCATCAGGAGCCCCGGCGACTACATCTACGTCCCCCTGATCAATTCCGGGGCACTGATCTTCGGCACGCTCCTGCTGTGGCTGCTGGTCTTTTTCCGGGAAGGGGTGCAGCTCATGGGTGCGGGCGCGGGGGCAATGAAGAAGATGGTGCGGGAATCGATCCCCCTGTTCGTGTCCAATACGGCGAGCAATCTGAATGCGGGGATCAACATCATTGTCATGGGATTCCTGGCCTCGGATCTCGTGCTCGGCTACTATGCGGCGGCCGAGCGGCTCGTCAAGGTCGGGATGGGGCTGCTCACCCAGGTGAGCACCGTCTTTTATCCCCACATCTCGAGGCTGGTGAACGACTCGAGAGAAACCGGGGTGGCGGCGATGAAGAAAGGGTTCGTGGCGGGCATGCTCCTGTCCATCCCCGCGACGGTGTTCGTCGTGTCCTATGCCGAGGTCATCGCGGCCGTGGTCCTGGGGACCGCCTTCCCCGGCAGCGTGGCGCCCCTGAGAATACTGGGCGCGCTCTTTCTGGTGACCGGGCTGGCCACCATACTCGGGGTGCAGGTGCTTCTCCCCCTCGGCAAGCGGCAGAGGTACATGAGGCCCGTCATAATAGGGTTCGTCTGCCAGTTCGTGCTCGCGTTCCTGCTCATCCCGCCTTTCGGGGAAACGGGGGCTGCCCTGGCGTACGTTCTCGGGCAGACCGTGGTCGTCTTCCTCATCATACGGGCGGTCAGGAAGCTTTCCCTCGGCGGCATCCTGAGATCGGCAGAGGCGAGGCTGGCATCGCTCGCTGCGGGCCTGGGGGCCTTTTCCCTCGCGTCACGGGCCATGGCGCTGGACAGCCTCGTGAGTATCGGGGCCTTCTGCCTGCTCTACGTCGCGCTCGTCGTCATGCTCCGCATCATAGACGTCAGAGACTGGTCCATCGCGGCCTGAACACAGCCATGAAGATTTCCGTGATCATTCCCACCTTGAACGCCCGGGGGTGCCTTTCCCCCCTGCTGACCAGGCTGCTGTCCCAGACGCTCAAGGACCGCGAGATCATCGTCATAGACTCGCAGTCCGGGGACTCCACGCAGGAGATCGCCACCTCGTTCGGGGCGAAGACCATGACCGTCCCCCGCGGCGAGTTCAATCACGGACGCACCAGGAACATCGCCGCAGGGGCCGCTTCGGGTGAATACCTGGTGTTCCTCACCCAGGATGCGCTTCCGGTGGACGATGAGCTGCTGGCTCGTCTTGCCTCGCCCCTGGAGGAGGACGGGACCAGGGCGGTGGGCTACGGCAGGCAGATTGCCTACGGCAATGCGCCTGCCATCGAGAAGTTCGTCCGGGGCTTCAACTATCCGGACGAGAGTCGCAGCAGGGGCAGGGGCGACATCGAGGCCATGGGCGTCAAGGCCTTCTTCTGCAGCAATGCCTGCTCCATTTACCGGAGGGACGTGTTCGAGCGGATGGGCGGGTTTCGCGGCGACACCATCATGAACGAGGACATGGAGTTCGTTTACCGGGCCGTGATGGCGGGGTACAAGGTCCACTACGCCGCGGATGCGCAGGTCTTTCATTCGCACAGCTACACCCTGGCCGAGCAGTTCAGGCGGTACGTGGACATCGGGGTCTTTTTCGCGGACAACCAGGCCATCGCCTCCTGTTCGAGGACCGAGGAAGAGGGGAAAAAGTATTTGCGGGAAGCTTCGTCGTCCCTGCTGAAAAGCGGCAGGGCCCATGAGCTGGCGCACCTTTTCCTGGACAGCGCCGCCCGGTTCCTGGGTTACCGGGTCGGAGCCAGCTACCGGGCCCTGCCGGTGAGCCTGGTGAAGCGATTGTCCATGAACAAAGGCTACTGGGGCTAGCTCTCATGACCCCATCGACACGTGCAGCATCAAAGGAGCGGTTTGTGCATGCATAACAAGCTCGTCAGAAGATCCCTCGTCGCCCTCGTGTTGATCTTCGCCGATGCGCTTTCGATCCTCACGAGCTTCGTGCTGGCGTTCCATGCCAGGGCGTGGCTGCTGGTGGACGTGGTACCCCTGTTCCCGAGGATGGAGCATGGGATCGGCATGTACCTCGCCGCGTGGGCACTGATTTTCCTGTGGCTGGTGATCTTCGCCTACGAGGACCTGTACCCCTCCATCGGCAAGGGGTTCTGGGACGAGATGAAGGCGCTCCTGAAAGGCAACGGGCTGGCATTCACCATCATCGTCCTTTTGACCTTCGTCACCAAGACCTCGATCCTCTTTTCCCGGCCCGTGATCCTGTTCGCTTTCCTAGCTTCCCTGGTGATCCTGCCCTTCATGCGGCACACCGCGCGGGACGTGCTCATGCGGGGCGGCTTCTGGCAGAAAGAGGTTGTTGTCGTGGGGTTCCCCGCCGCGGTGAGGCAGGTGCTGTGCACCCTGAAGAAGCACCCCGACCTGGGGCTGCGGCCTGTGGGCGTCGTTTTGCCGGAGGGGGGGGAGGCGGAAGGCCTTCCGGTATACCCCGGCATCGAAAACCTCGACATGCTCCCGGTGAAAGCCGAAGAGGTGATCCTTGCCATGCCGCACGTCGCGCCGGACGAGCTCGTGCGGGTGGTGGAAAAGGCCATGAAGGTGGCCCCGGTGGTCAAGATGGTGCCTGACCTCTTCGGGATCGTCTCGACCGGGGTGAAGACCCACGACCTCGACGGGATGCTCCTGCTCGAATTGGAGGACAGGCTTTCCCAGAGGCGCAACGTGTTCGTCAAGCGCGCCTTTGACGTCGCCCTCTCCCTCCTGGGGCTCGTTCTCCTCCTTCCGGTCTTCCTGGTTCTCGCCCTGCTCATCAGAATCGGTTCCCCCGGCCCGGTT
>JAKLDU010000138.1 GCA_022703355.1 Deltaproteobacteria bacterium
CCCTTTTCCTTTATGAGCTTGCGCACTGCTGGTGTGAGCTGACCGCCTTTCTGGGTCCATTCCTTTATCTTGTCGATGTCCAGGGCGATGCTCTCGGGTCTGGTCTTGGGATTGAAATGGCCGACGATCGCCAGGAAACTGCCGTCCCTCTTGTTTCTCGAATCGGTAACCACAACACGGTAGAACGGTTTCTTCTTGGCGCCGCCGCGTGTCAACCTGATGCTTACTGCCATGTGTTTCCTGTCCCCCTTACAAGCGTATTAGTTGTCCACACTTATATTACATGCCGAAAGCTTGTCAAGACAATTATCCCCGGGGAATTTCAGGGGAAAAAATCGCATTTATCAGCAACTTGCCCGCGATCCGTTTGACAGGGCGGGCCGTACCGTGGTATCGAAAGGCAGTCCGGCCGTGCGGCAAGCTGTCGTTTTTCGCCGTATTTCTCATGAGGTGGAGGGTCCATGACGCAGCAGGGCGACGCTCTCAAGGACAGGGTCTTCGAGCAATTTTCACGCCACGTCTCCAGCGGCAAAGCGGAGTTCTTCCGGTCCGTGGGCATCGACTTCGTGTTCGGCAAGAGGCAGGGTCCCTATGTCTGGGACGTATCCGGGGACAAGAAACTCATCAACTGCCACTGCAACGGGGGCGTGTTCAACCTCGGGCACGCGAACCCCAAAATGGTGGGTGTCCTCAGGGACAGCCTGGAGAGTCTCGACATCGGGAACCACCACCTCGTGAGCGAGCAGAGGGCGATCCTCGCCTCCCGGCTTGCCCGGCTCGCCCCGGGAAACCTGACCCACACGGTCTTCGGAGTGGGCGGCGGCGAGGCGGTGGACCTCGCCATCAAGCTCGCCCGGGGGTACACGGGCAGGCCGAAGGTCGTGTCGGCTTCGGGGGGCTACCACGGCCACACCGGCCTCGCCCTGGCCGCGGGCGACCCCCAATACCGCGACCCCTTCGGCATCAGCCTGCCGGGCTTCGTCCAGGTCCCCTTCAACGACGCAGCCGCCCTCGAGGCAGCAGTCGACGGCCACACCGCCGCCCTGATCTTCGAGACCGTCCCGGCCACCCTGGGCATGCCCATCCCGGAGAAGGGCTTTTTCGGCCGCGCCCGGGAAATCTGCACCAGGGCGGGCGCGCTCCTGATCATCGACGAGATCCAGACCGGCCTCGGGAGGACCGGCCTGCTCTGGGGCATCGAGCACTACGGCGTCTCCCCCGACATCATGGTTCTGGGAAAGGGGCTCTCCGGCGGCATCTACCCCATGAGCGCCACCTGCATCACCCCGGAGCTCGAGGGCTTCTTCCACGACAGGCCCTTCATCCACGTCTCCACCTTCGGCGGCGCCGAGGTGGGCTGCCCCGTGGCCCTGGCCGTGCTCGAGGAGTCGTCGCGGCCCGAGTTCCTCGCCCACGTGCGCTCCCTGGCGGAGGTGTTCGCCCGGGGGTTCGAAGGTCTCAGGGAAAGGCACCCGGAGATCCTCGTGGGGCTGAGGCAGCTCGGCCTCATGATGGGCATCGAGATGGTCAGCGAGCACTGCGGCCCCCTCATGTCCCGGGCCTGCTACGACAACGGCCTGCTCTCGGTGTACGCGAACAACGACACGAGGGTGAGCCAGCTCCTCCCGCCGCTCATCATCACCGAGGACCTCGCCCGGGAGATCCTCGAGCGCGTCGACAAGTCCCTGGAAGACACGAAAAAGTTCCTGGGCCTGGGCTCGTGAGGCACCCCGTGGACGGGCGCGCCGTGGACGTCGAGACCCTGCGCAGGTTCGAGCTCGGGCTCGACCCGCTCAATCCGGGCAAAAGCGCCATTCCCGCCCGGGTCATCGGCTACGGGGAGATCAGCACCATCTTCGAGATCGAAGAGCCCTCGCTGGCCGGCCTCGCCTTCAAGCGCCTCCCGGTCTTCCGGAGCACAAAAGAGATGGACGACTACGAGGAGCTGTTCCGCGAGTACCGCTCCGTGCTCACCGAAGGCGCCGGCATCCGGGTCCCCTGGCAGAACACGGCGAGGGTCGTGCCCGGCACGGGCAACGGCGTCGTGTACTGCATGCAGGAGAAGATGGCCCCGGGCTCCTTCTGCCACCAGCTCCTCCACGCCCTCGACGACGGCACGATCCTGGCCCTCTTTCGCGCCGTGCTCGGGGAGATGAAGAAGGTCTGGGACTTCAACGCCTCGCAGGACCGCCTGGAGGTGGCGGTGGACGCCCAGCTGTCGAACTGGGCCCTCCTTGGCGACGCCCCCCCGGAGAAGGCAGCCGGGGCCGGCAACGCGCTCGCCTACATCGACACGAGCACCCCCTTCATCCGGGTCATGGGCAAAGAGCGGCTCAACACGGAACTGTTCCTGCGCAGCGCCCCCTCTTTTCTCGTCTGGCTCGTGAGGCTCTTCTTCCTCGAGGACGTGGTGAGCAGGTACTACGACCCCCGCCTGGCCGTCATCGACCTCGTGGCGAACCTCTACAAGGAAGGGCGGGCGGACCTCGTGGAGCCGTTCATCGCCGAGGGAAACTCCTTCTTCGCCCGCAGCGCCCCCCGCCCGGGCGTAAAGCCCCTCACCCTGAAGGAGGTGAGGTCGTACTACCGGGAGGACGCCTTTATCTGGCGGCTGTACCTTTCCCTCCGGAGACTCGACCGCTTTCTCCACCGGCAGGTGCTGAAGAAGCCCTACCCCTACATCCTGCCCGGGAAGATCAGACGGTAGCGCCTTCTTTCCTTCACATCGGCCGGCAAAGTCTGGCAGTCTGCACGGAAGGCGGCATTCTTCACGGAAGGCGGCAGTCTGGACATGCACGACACGGCGGCCTTCACATCGGCCGGCAAAGGCCGGCAGTCTGCACCCTGCCCGGGGATGATCGGGCGGCGGAACCCGCAGCGCCCCCGGCCTCATGAGCCTTGACAAACGGGCATAATTCAATATTAATAAGAATGTATCTGGTTCTTCACACATGCCCATCCCGCTTTTTCGTGGCCTTCTGCAGGTGTGCCGGAAACGATTCCGGCAGGGCAGGCAGGCCCCGTACTCTTTTTCGCGAGCGGGGCACGGCGTGCGTGAAGCTCGAGCTTAGGGATTACAACGAAAAGGGAGGTAAAGAATGAAAAAAGTCTTATTGGCAATCGTGCTGGTGTGCTTCGTCCTGCTGCCGTCGGCAGGGTTCTCGGCAAATCAGTCGAACACGGGCTGCGGTCTTGGCTCCATCGTCATGCAGGGCAATGACGGCCTGCTCTTCCAGGTGCTCGCGGTGACCACCAACGGGACGTTCGGCAACCAGACCTTCGGCATCTCCTCGGGGACGCTCAACTGCAGCAAACCCGGACGTTTCGCCAGCAGGGAGCAGGTAGGCACCTACATCGCCGACAACATGGACAGCCTGGCCAACGACATCGCCAGGGGCAACGGGGAGTACCTGAACACCCTCGCCGTGCTCATGGATGTCCCCGAGGCTTCCAGGGCCGGCTTCTACGGGAAGCTCCAGGGCAACTTCAAGCAGATCTACCCCTCCGCGGCCGTCACGAGCTCCGACGTGCTCAGGAACATCGAAGGAATCATGTAACCACCACCATGAGCGCAGAACACAGGAGGAGGTACAGGGGGCTCGCCCTCTGCATCTCCTTCTTTTTTTGCCTTGCCAACCCCCTGCCCGCGGCCGACGGGGGTGATGCCCCCTCCGACGGCGCCCTGCTGAACGAGATTCTCCGGCAGGCCCACGCGCTCGGTCTCGACGAGGACCCGTACTGGCGCATCCTCCTGCACTACCGGCCCCACGCTTTCGGGGTGGAGAGCTTCATCGACGACCCGAGGTTCTTTCTCGCCCCCGACGGGAAGACGAACCCCCGCGCCGAGCTCGACGCCACGATCCGGGCCTTCCTCACCGCCCGGGAAGGCGGGGAGTCGTCCGTGGCCTGCAGGTTCGCCGCCCGGTTCGAGTGGCTCAGGGAGAGGCTGGCCATCGATCCGGCCCTCGTGGCCTCCGCCCCCTGCACGGCGTTCACGGACTTCATGGACACCGTCAGGCCCGCCTCGGTCACCCTGGTCTTTCCCATGGCGCACCTGAACAGCCCCGCATCCATGTTCGGCCACACCCTCCTCACCATCGAGACGGCAAACAGGAGCAGGCTCCTGGCCCATGCGGTCACCTACTCGGCCTTCTCCCGCGACACCATGGGCGCCCTGTTCGCCCTCAAGGGCCTCTTCGGGCTGTACCCGGGCTATTTCTCCGTGCTCCCCTACTACAAGAAGCTGCAGCAGTACAGCGACGTGGACCACCGGGACATCTGGGAGTAC
>JAKLDU010000139.1 GCA_022703355.1 Deltaproteobacteria bacterium
TCCTGCTGTCGGACCGGTATGCATCCTCAGCCCACTTCCGGGCAAGGGGGAGGTCCCCCTTTGCGGCGTGGATGTCGCTTGCAAGGAACTTTATTTTCGCCGAGTTCGGATAGACCGACGCTCCTCTGTTCAGGGTCGCGAGGGCATCGTCTGCCCTGTTCAGGGCCAGGTACATGGTGGCGGTGTTCGTGAAATTCGTCTCCGACGGCTTGGGATCGCTCAGGAGACCCGTGGACAGCTTGAGGGCTTCGTCCTTTCTGCCGGTGTTGAAGAGCGCCTGGGCGAGGATTTCCTGCGCATCGCGGTTCTTCGGGTCGTAGGCGAGTATCGTCCGGGCCTCCTTCTCCGCCATGTCGAACTTCTTCGCCAGGATCTGCATGTAGGCCAGGTACCGGTGCGCCTTGGTGTTCTTGGGGTCGGCCGCTGCGGCGCGGGAGAAAGCCTTGTACGCGTCTTCGGCCTGCGTGCGCTTGAGCTGGATCTCGCCCAGGGCCACGAGCGTGGGCGCATCGTCCGGGGCTATCTTGAGGGCGTTCTGATACTGAATGGCCGCTTCGGCCAATTTCCCCTCCTTCACGTAGGACTGGGCGCTTTCCAGATAGGCCGCCCTCTTCTCCTCCGGGCTCTTGCTGCATCCGGACACGATGAGGAGCACAGGGACGAGCAGCATCAGGCAGACACGCATCGACAGCTTCATGCAAACCTCCAGGACAATATTCGAAAAGTTATATCGGGAATACCACAGATCGGCCCAAAGGCAAAGTGGTATGCTGGCCCGCGGGGGGCGGCCGCACCGGGGAACTCCCCGAAGGGAGCCCCATTCTTGACTTCTCCCGGGCGAGGTACTACTAATCACGGGTAGATATACGGAGGAACAGATGATCTTTGACCCCCTTTACCTCATCATGGTTTTGCCCGCTCTCCTTTTAAGCATATATGCCCAGATCAGGGTCAAATCGACCTTCTCCAGATTCTCCCGGGTGCCCACGTTCAGGGGCGTCACCGGGGCGCAGGCCGCGCAGACCATCCTGCGCGCGTCCGGCATCCACGACGTCACGGTCGAGCTCACCACGGGATTCCTTTCGGATCACTACGACCCGAGGGGCAAGGTGCTCAGGCTGTCCGAGTCCGTGTACGCGGGCAACTCCATCGCCAGCGTGGGCGTGGCGGCCCACGAGGCCGGGCACGCGATCCAGGACGCCACGGGCTACGCGCCGCTGAAGCTGCGGGGCGCCCTGGTGCCCGTGTCGACCATCGGGTCGAACCTGGCCTGGCCGCTGCTCATTATCGGGTTCATCTTCATGTCCCAGTCCCTCATCATGGCGGGGATTCTCTTCTTCACCCTCGCCGTGCTCTTCCAGATCATCACCCTGCCCGTGGAGTTCAACGCCTCTTCGCGGGCGCTTGCCGCTCTTCCCGCGGCGGGCATCCTTTCGGAAAGCGAGGTGTCGGGGGCCCGCAAAGTGCTGTCCGCAGCCGCGCTCACCTATGTGGCGGCGGCCACGGCGGCGGTGCTTCAGCTCCTGTACTTTCTCATGAGGGCGGGGCTCCTGAGCAGGGACGAATAAGCGCTAAGCGTTCGGCTTTCGCTGCACAGGGTTGACGGTTCAGGGAACCATGTTTATGATGGGAGCGCCCGGTATGGGATTTTCGGTTTGGAGAGCGTTTCACCGGGTGAACCCGGTATGCCCCGTGCCCGTTCACTTCCCGGGTTCAGGGCAATGAAGAGGCTGGAATTGTTTAAAGATTACCGGCCCTGCCTGACGATGTAGAGATTGATGACGAGGAGTTCATATTCTGCGATCACGCTGTTCCTTTTCGACGTGTGGGTAGCTCTCGGCTCGGTTTTCCTTGCCAAATACCTGCAGAGGGTCCTGCCCGGGGTTTCGCTGCCGGACGACATGCTGTGGTTCAAGGCGGGCATCTACGCCACGGCGGGGATACTCTGCTTTTATTTCCAGGACCTCTATAACTGGAAATACTGGAGGAAGACCTCGGAGCTCGTCTCGTCTCTGCTCCTGGGGGGAGGGCTGACGCTCATCGCCCTGGCCCTCTGCTACTACATCGTGCCTGCCGTGGGCCTGGAGCGGGACGTCCTCCTGGGGTCCCTTGCCATCACCCTCATGGCGGCCTTCGCCTTCAGGCAGACCTCCATGAAGCTGAAGTTCGGCAACCGAAACGCCACGCGGGTGGTGGTGCTGGGGGACGGCGACAATGCGAAGTTCCTGTTCCGGGAGATCCGCTCCGGCGGGTATCCCGTCGTGTTCGAGGGCTACATCGGGAGGAACAACTGGGACCTCGCCTCCCGGTACCTGGGTGACGTAAACGGGCTGCACCGGATCATCAGAGAACACGAGCCGGACCTCCTCGTCGTGGCCCCGGACGGGTGGAGGGGCACCCTGCCCATCGACGACCTCCTGCACATCAAGCTCACGACCTGCGATGTGATCGACGCCCCGAGCTTCTACGAGAACATCACCGGCAGGATCCTCGTGGAGGAGATCAGGCCCAGCTCCATCATCTTTACCCACGGGTTTCTGAGTTCTCCCATCCAGGACGCCTTCAAGCGGGGGTTCGACGTGTTCTTCGCCCTGGTGGGGTTCACCCTGACGTTTCCCGTCATGCTCCTCACCGCGGCAGCCATCCGCCTGGAGTCTCCCGGCCCCGTCTTTTACGTGCAGAAGCGAGTCGGGCTCGACGGCAAGGACTTCAACCTCATCAAGTTCAGGTCCATGCGCCAGGATGCGGAGAAGGGCGGTCCACAGTGGGCATCGGAGAACGACCCCCGGGTGACGAGGGTGGGCCGGATCATACGGAAGATCAGGGTGGACGAGCTCCCGCAGTTCATCAACGTGCTCAGGAACGACATGAGCTTCGTGGGTCCCCGGCCCGAGCGGAGATACTTCGTGGACCAGCTCGAGAAGGTCATCCCCTTCTACGCCCTGAGGCTGCACGCAAAGCCGGGGATAACCGGGTGGGCGCAGGTGAACTACCCCTACGGGGACACCATCGAAGACGCCAAGGAAAAGCTGAAGTACGAGCTGTTCTACATGAAGCACCGGTCCCTGTGGCTGGACCTGGTGATCATCTTCAAGACCATCAAGGTGGCCATCAAGGGGCGGGGCGCCCAGTAGGCGCTCTGACCGGCGGGCCCGATCCGGGACGAGGCCTTCGGGCCTCCTGCTTCCGTGAAGGATCAGGGCGCGGACAGGATGACGGGCCCCTTCTTCGTGACGGCGACGCTGTCCTCGAAATGCGCCGAGAGGGAGCCGTCGGCCGTGATCACGGTCCAGCCGTTGCCCAGGATCTTGACCTCCCAGTCCCCCGCGTTCACCATGGGCTCGATGGCCAGGGTCATGCCCTCCAGGATGAGCGGGCCCTTCCCCCGCTTGCCGAAATTGGCGACCTGCGGTTCCTCGTGGAGGCTCCTGCCCACGCCGTGGCCCACGAAATCCCTGACCACGCTGAACCCGGCCGCTTCGACCACCTTCTGGACCGCATTGGAGATGTCCGAGATGCGGTTCCCGGGCACGGCCTCGGCGATGCCTGCCTCCAAAGCCTTCCTGGTCGCCTCCATGAGCTCGCGGGCCTGCGGGGTGACTTCGCCCACCGGGAACGTCCGGGCGGCGTCGGAATAGAAGCCATCGTACAGGGCCCCCACGTCGATGCTGAGGATGTCCCCTTCCTTGAGCGTTCTCGGGCCGGGTATGCCATGGACCACCTCGTCGTTCACCGAGGTGCACAAGGTCCCGGGGAAGCCGCGGTAGCCCTTGAAGGCCGGGGCTGCGCCGCGGGAGCGGATGTAGAGCTCTGCTTCGCTGTCGAGCTCCAGGGTGGTGATGCCCGGCTGGATCATGGGCGCCAGGTGCTCGAAAAGGTAGGCGAGGAGGCGATTGGCCTCCCGCATTATTCCGATTTCCTTATCTGTCTTTATATTAATCATCCACCAGAACCTTCTTGAGGGGGTACTCGATAATGCCGCGAGCCCCGGCGCGGAGGAGTTCCGGGATGAGGTTCCTCGACTGGGACTCGTGGATGATGATCTCCAGGGAGTACCAGTTGGAGTCGTGGAGTGGAGCCACCGTGGGGGAGGTGAGTGCCGGGAGCATGGAAATGATCCTCTCGAGGTTCTCCCTGGGCGCGTTCATCTTCAGGCCCGCCATGCCGGTGGCCTGGAGCGCGGACTTGAGCATGAGCGAGATCTGC
>JAKLDU010000014.1 GCA_022703355.1 Deltaproteobacteria bacterium
TCGGTCCCGAATTGGCCAGGGAGGTGATCCAGGCCTTCTCGGGGACAAGCAGGCTGAGCTGGTCGAGGACTGCCACAGGTCCGGTCTTCTTGGCGTTGAGATCTTTGATGATGTCAAGCTTGCGTTCGAGCTCCTGCTTCTGCTGCTTGAACTTCTCGATCTCCCCGGCCTCGACGGTGAGCCGCGCGATCTCGAGCTTGGTGCTCGCCATCTCCTGCTGGAGCATCTCCTTCTTGTTGTTGATGGAGGTCTGGACGAACCAGGAAAGGATGAAGATGAGGACGATGCACAGGCCGAGGAGCGCAATGTGCTCGATAAGGGCCTTTTTCCTTAACTCCGATCGTATGGGAAGCAGATTTATCTTTACCATTTATAATCGGCCCTCCTTAAGGCGAGACCCACAGCCACAGCCATCTGAGGTGCAATGTAGGCCATGTATTCTGGATCGAATATCTTGTCGTCCCAGTGGATATTGTTGAAGGCGTTGACCATCTCCACCGGGATGTCCATCTGCTTGCCGAGCAGGGGCACAAGCCCCGGGATCCTGCAGGAGCCGCCCGACATGTAGATCTTCTCGATGTTCTCGTTGACCATGGTGGAGAGGAAGAAGTCGAGCGTGCGGCGGATTTCCTGCACGTAGGTCTCGGCCGCCATCTTGAAGATGTAGTTGATGCGCTCGAGGTCGATGCCCTCGATGTCCGATCCGGTCTTGATGTTCTCCGATCGCTCGTAGCTCACCCCGAATTCCCGCTGGATGCGCTCGGTGAGCTGTCTGCCCCCCATGGAGATGTCCCGGGCGAAGATGGACATCCCGTCCTTGAGCACGTTGATGTTGATCATGGAGGCCCCCACGTCAACCAGGGCCACCACCGACTCGGGGGCGTCGGGGTAGTTCACTTCGTACATGGTCTCCAGGGCAAACACGTCGATGTCCATGAGCATGGGCTTGAGGCCCGCGTTGCGGATGGCGGAGGAGTAGTCGTCCACCAGCTCCTTTTTCGACGCCACGAAGAGCACGTCCATCATGTCCGAACGCTCCAGGCTCTCTCCGAGGATGAACGAGTCGAGGTAGACGTCGTTGATGTCGAAGGGGATGTACTGCTCGGCTTCGATCATGAGTGTCTGCTGGAGCTCCGCCTGGCTCATGAGCGGCAGCTCGGCCTTTTTCACGATCACCGAGTGGCCGGAAATGGCGCTTGCCGTTCCGCGGGCGCGGAGCTTGAGATTCTCTCTGAGGTTCTTGATGGTGTCCACCACGGTCTCGGAGTCCATGATGTCCTTGTCCACGATGCACTCGGCGGGGATCAGCCCCAACCCCAGGGACTTGAGCTCATAGCCGCCCCGGACCTTCGCGAGGTCCACCAACTTGATCGATTGAGAGCCGATGTCCAGTCCTAACAATGTTTTCTTCTCGAAAATCATCCTCTCACCCCGTGATCATTTCTTTCCCTTTTTGAACACGACGATAATGTCCCCGGGTTTCACCAGGTTCATTTCCTGAACGATTACATGCTCGATGTATGCCAGGTTTTCCCTCAACATGAGGGCCTCCTGAGCCAGCGTCTGGTTTTTCTTCTTCAGTGCGACGTTGTGCACCTGCAGGTCCTGAAGTTCCTGCCGCAGCTGGTAGCTCCTGATGAGCCCTTTTTCTCCGGGTACGGTGAACAGCAGGAGCAGCAGGGTCACCATGACCAGGGCATACGGGAAGGCCTTTGAAACCTTCATCGTGCCCAGGCTTTCCGCGTGCCGCCTGACAGTGTCTAAAATTTGACTCTTCCGCATACATAGACCTTCTATCGGGATAACTAAAAATTACCTTTAAAAAAAATCTCAAGTACGGCCCGGGGACGGAGATTGAAAGGCATGGGAGGACATGGGAGGCGGTTGCGGATTCCAGACCCCTGACACATTCGAATTACGAAAAGGTAATTCAAGCCTTCCATGCCCCAACAATCCTCCTTCGGAGCTGCCCCAGGAAAGCGGCTCCTTTTTCCGGGAATGGCTCCAGGGTTTTCACCCCCTCTTTTCCCGACGGGACCCCCCCCGGCTCATTGAAACCACTTCATCTGGATGCCCACGATGACCCCTATGACAAACCCCCCGATATGGGAAAACCACGCGACATTCGCATGGCTCTGCACGCTGAGGAACCCGTTCGCCCCCTGCAGGATGAACCAGACGAGGATAAAGACCACCGAGGGGATCTCGATGACCTCGATGAAGAAGAGCAGGGGCAGAATGGTGAGAATCTTCGCCTTTGGATTAAAGATAAGGTAGGCGCCCATGACCGCGGCGATGGCTCCTGACGCTCCCACCACGGGGATGGGCGACGTGGGGTAGACTGCCGTGTGGACGTAGAAGGCGCCGATGGCCGCTCCCAGGTAGAAGAGGAGGAACTTCGGTATGCCGACCTTCTTTTCCAGGGCCGGACCGAACACCGACAGGAATATCATGTTCCCGATGAGGTGGACGTACCCCGCATGCATGAATGCCGACACGAGGATGTCCCAGTGTATGGCGAGGATGCTGCCCGCACCTTTCGTGAGGTAGCGGTAGACGTCGAGCGGGCTCACGGAGAAGAGCGCGAAGATCTGGTCACCCACCCGGAGCTCTTCCACGAAGACCACCAAGTTGGTGAAGATGAGCACGGCGGTTGCCGGGGCGAACCCCCGGGCAACGCTCGTGTCCCTGACCGGGATCATGCGTCAGTATTCCTCGACCGCCGGTATGACGCAGATGAATTCCAAAGGGTTTGGGCCAGCCTTGATCTGGTGCTCCTCCCCTGAAGGGATAAGCACGGCGACCCCCTCGCTCAGGGCCGAGCCCTCCCCCGATACCGTCACTTCGCCGGCACCCGAGAGCACATAGATCTCGTGCTCCCATGGGTGAGAGTGCCGGGGAGTGTTCCCGCCCGCTTCGACGCGGAAACGGCGGAGATAGAAGTTCGGTGCTGATTCAGGCTTGCCGAGAAGCGTCCGCTTGCTGACCCCGTTCGCCCCCTTCAAGGATGTTACTTCCTCAACGTCAAGGAAGTGACGTACTATCATGGTCTCCCCCCCCACAAAACCGGATAAGCTTCATCCGATGACACCCCGATCATTACCATGGAATCTGTTGGCGTGCAAGGTAAAGCACCGGGGAGAGGAGGTTTTCCGGGAGGAGCACGGGCTCGCGCCGATGGGCGCCGCAGGCCGGTGAGGATGCACCCGGCAAGGGGTTACTATTCCGTAATCCACCTCCCCTGGAGCGCAGGGCCCCGCCCTTCGCACATTGATTTCAGCGAACGATTCCTCTATATACCTGTGCATGAAGAATCTCGGCATCACCCTCGTTTTCCTGGGCGCCTTCGTCACCCTCGTCGGCGTCCTGCTCTATGCCGGGGTCGGTTTGTCCTGGATCGGGAGGCTTCCAGGTGACATCAGGATCGTGAAGCCCGGCTGCAGCATCTATCTTCCCATCACCACCTGCATCGTCCTGAGCGCTTTCGTGAGCGCCGTCCTCTTCATCATCAGGATGTCGAGGTAGGGCATGCTGGTAGAACGCTTCATTTCCCGGGTCATCAGGCACAACACTGCGCACTGCTTTTCCTTCGAGAACCAGGGGGAGATAGAGCCCCCCCCGGCCCCGGAAAAACCCGTGCACCTGTACCTCCACGTGCCCTTCTGCTCCGAGCTTTGCCCCTACTGCTCCTTTCACCGGGTGGCCTTCCGGGAAGACGCTGCCCGGGAATACTTCCGGTCGTTGAAGGAAGAGCTCCGGATGTATCACGACCGGGGGTACTCCTTTTCCGGTGTCTATATCGGCGGCGGCACACCCACCGTCCTGCCCGACGAGCTCCTCGGGCTGCTCGACAGTCTGAACGGGTACTTCTCCCCGGCCGAGATCTCGGTGGAGACCAACCCGGACCGCCTTGACAGGCGGCTCCTCGCCGACCTTGCGGACAGGAACGTCAAGCGGGTCTCCGTGGGAGTCCAGACCTTCGACGACGGCATCCTGCAGGCCATCGGCAGGTTCCACAAGTATGGCAGCTCCGCGCTGCTCAGGGAAAGGATCGGGGATGCGCAGGGGATCGTGGACACCCTCAACGTGGACATGATCTACAATTTCCCCATCCAGACGGAGAGAATGCTCCGGCAGGACCTGCAGACCCTCGTGGAACTCTCGCCGGACCAGATCACCTTCTATCCCCTCATGGTCTCCAGCCTCACCCGGGACCGCATGAAGGGAATCATGGGCATCTCCGGTCAGGAAACGGAAAAGCGCTTTTACGGGATCATCACCGGTGCCCTCGATGGCCTCTACCAGCCGAGCTCGGCCTGGTGCTTCTCCCGCAGGGGTGCGTCAATGATCGACGAGTACATCGTCATCAACGATGACTACGTGGGGGCAGGAAGCGGCGCTTTCGGGCTCGTGGCGGGCGGGATCTACGCCAACACCTTCTCCCTGTCCGACTACGGAAGACGCATTAAGGAGGGCAGGTTTCCCCTGTCCGCGCGCAAGATCTTTTCCCGCAGGGAGCTGGCCAGGTATGCCTTGCTCATGGGGCTCTTCGGGCTGAGCATGGACACGGACATGTTCCGGGAGAAGTTTCATGCCCCTGTCTGGAGCCTGCTCGGGCCGGAGCTCCTGTTCTTCCGTCTCGTCGGGGCCGTCACCTTCGAGGGGAAGAGGATAAAGCTCACCCGGAAGGGTCAGTACTACTGGGTGGCCATGATGCGCGAGTTCTTTACCGGCGTGGACAACTTCAGGGACCTCAGCAGGGAAGCCGCAGGGATCGTCAAGGAGGGCTCGGCCTGAAGAAGATTTCCCCGGCGGAATTTCCGGCCCGGGTGAGTCCGGCCGGTACCCGTCTTCGCCAGCCCCGAACTCTTTGGCTTCCAGGGGGTATTCCTCCTCGTGACAGCTCTCCCCTCCCTTTTCTCCATCGACCTCGTGCAGGGTTTCGTGGTCTTCGTGGTCCGCACACTCCACCAGGTCTACCTGTTCACCGAAAACGAGATGGATGTCCCGATAGGGGTTGCGGGACGAGCGCTTTTTCCTGTGTTCGACGACCTGCCGGTACTCCCGGTTGTGCCGGTTCTCGCCGCAGGAGGGGCAGACGGGCAGAGGCCTGCCCAGATCGTAGAACCTGGTCTCGCACTGAAAGCACTTGTATCTCGTTCTGAGCTCATCCACGGGATCCCCTTTTCATCTGGTCTGCAGGAGGAAGGTTTCAGATGACTGGTAATACGCGGGAGGCAACCGGCCCCATCTCATGCGTGGGCCTATCAGGGAGGAAGGCTTCTGATGATTGATAATAGGCGGGCACTGGAAAAAAACAAGCGGGTGGACTCCCGCCCCGGCCTCAGGCCGTTTCCGCCTCGAACTTTTCGATGAGGAAGTCGATCTCCCGCTTCACCTTGAGGTTGTCCTTGTACATGGCCTCGATGGCCTCGAGGGAGTGGATGATGGAGGAATGCTTGCGTGAGAAGGCGTTGCCGATGTTCTGGAGCGGCTCCCTGGTGTAGCGGCGGCAGAGGAAGATGGCCACCTGTCGGGGGTACACGATCTCCTTTTTCCGCGATGGCGACACCAGCGTCTCCCTGGTGATGGCGAAGTTTTTCGAAACGAAGTTCTGGATGAGCTCCACGGTGATGCGCTGCTGCTTCTCGAGGGTTCCCTCCAGGAGCTCCCGGGCGAGGTCCAGCGTGATCCTGCGCTTCATGAGGGAGCTCATGGCCGTAATGGTCATGACCGCGCTCTCGAGTTCCCGGATGGAGGAAACCACGTTGGCGCTGATGAACTCTACCACCTCCTCGGGCAGGGTGATGCCGTTCTTCGAAGCCTTGTAGCGCACGATCTTGTCCCTGGTGAGCTTGTCGGGACGCTTCAGGTCTATGACCAGGCCCGCGGAAAAGCGTGAGCGCAGGCCCTTGTCGATCTGGGACATGGACGACGGCGGGCGGTAGCCCGACAGGATGACCTGCTTGCCCGCGGAGATGAGGTCGTCGATGACGTGGCAGAGCTCCATCTGGGTCTTTTCCTTGTTCTTGAAGAGATGCACGTCGTCGATGAAGAACACGTCGAGCTTCGCCGGTGCATAGGTCTTCTTGAACAGGGACTGGCAGTTGTTCCGCACCGAGTGGACGAAGTCCTGGGAGAAGTCCCTGGCCGTGGTGTACCGGACGCCCGTGGAGGACTTGGCGCTCACCACCTTGTTCCCGATGGCGTGGGCGATGTGGCTCTTGCCCAGGCCGATGTCCGAGTAGAAGTACAGGGGGTTGTACTTCGAGATCTCCTCGTCCGAGACGGCCATGGCCGCTTCGTAGGCAAAGGCGTTGCACCTGCCCACGATAAACTCCTCGAAGGTGAAGTTCGTGTTGAGGCCGCTTGCCGGCGAAGGCGTGCTCAATGCGGGCAGCGTCATCTGGATGGGGTGCTCCCCGCCGTCCCGGGGAAGCTCGCGCCCCGCCCGGACGCAGAACTGGAACTCCACGTCCCGGCCGAACAGCTCGCGGATTCGCCGGGCGATGAAGTCCTTGTACTGCTTGTTCAGGTACTTCTGAGAGAAGCTGTTGGGACAGGCTATGACGATCGTTCCATCCTCTTCGGAGATGTCAATCAGTTCTATGAGCGCCCTTTCGGAAGCGGAAGGAATCCGTGCGAGCATAGACTCCCTGATTACTTCATAGCGATCCACATCAACCTCCAAGGTGACAGCATACTGCAATGCGTATGCGGGGCATAATGACTTTTCCCCGGGAAAAGATCAAACCCAACGCATAGCGATTATCACCAGGTTTGTTAATTTTGCCTGAACAGTTAATTCATTAATAATATCGAGTAGCTGGAAAATGAACCCTTGCCGGTGCTGATTTTGGGAGAGGGCGAGCCGGAATCCGCTCCTCTCACCATCGGATGGAGTTATCTACAATTTGTAGAAAACTCCGTCCTTTGTTTATCTCTCTCTTTCTCGAGAATTCAACATTTTACTGTACATATCGTAATACTGTAATGCGGACTGGGTCCAATCCACATTCTTTTCCATGGCGTTTTTCTGCAAGCGGCAGAAGGCGGCCGGGTCTTCCCGGTAGAGGGCGCAGGCCTCGTCCACGGCGTGGAGCAGTTGGACCGGTGCGGGCAACTTCACCCGGACGCCCTGGGGGGTATCCCCTTCGCCCAGGCAGGTGACCGTGTCCCTCAGGCCTCCCACGCCGGTGACGATGGGGATGGTTCCGTAGCGCATGGAGATCATCTGGTTGAGCCCGCAGGGCTCGAAGCGGGACGGCATGAGAAAGAAGTCCGAGCCCGCCTCGATGACGTGCGCCAGGGCCTCGTCGAACCCGATGAAGGCGGCCAGGCTCGTCGGGTGGCGCTCGGCCAGCCGACGCAGGTTCTCCTCGTGCCACTTTTCTCCCGTGCCCAGGACCACCACCTGTGCGTCCCGGGAAAGGAGGTCCTCCATGATCTTGATCACGAGGTCGATCCCCTTCTGGTCCACCAGCCTCCCGATGAGGCCGAAGAGGGGCGAACCGGGCTTCTGCTCCAGGGAGAAGCGTTTCTGGAGCTCCAGCTTGCACCGGGCCTTCCCATCCAGGCGATCCTTGTCGAAGGAGTGCGGGATGAGGGGATCGGTTGCCGGGTCCCAGACCACGGTGTCGATGCCGTTGGCGATGCCCGAGAGTTTGAAGGACACGGCCCGGAGCAGCCCGTCGAGGCCTGCCCCGAAATCCGGAGTCTGGATCTCGGAAGCGTACGAGGGGCTCACCGTGGTCACCTGGTCGGCGAAGACGATGCCTGCCTTCATGATATTGATGTTGCCGAAGAACTCCATGAGGTCCGGCCGGAAGAAGTCGTAGGGGAGAAAGAGCAGGGGCCAGAGCACCGCGTCGAAGATCCCCTGGTAGGCGAGGTTGTGTATGGTATAGCAGGACTTGATGCCCTTCGCCTCGAGGGCGTGGAGGTAGGCGGGGATAAGCCCGGTCTGCCAGTCGTTGCAGTGGATGACGTCCACGTCGCCCAAGGTGATCGCGAGTTCCACGCACGCCCGGGAAAAGAAGGCGAACCGCTCGAGGTTGTCCGGGAAGTCCCGGTTGGCATAGGCGTAGATTCCGTCGCGGTTGAAGTAGGCGTCGTTTTCGATGAAGTGCACGGGCCCGTCCGCATAGACCCTGCCCTGGGACACGCCCTGACCCGAAAGGAAGGAGATGTCGGTCACGTGCTTCAGGCCTGTGAAGGCCTTCTTCACGGATTGGTACAGGGGCATCACCACCCGGCAGTCGGCGCCGAGCTCCCTGAGAGCCCCGGGCAGGGCCCCGCTCACGTCGGCCAGACCCCCGGTCTTCGCGTAGGGTGCCGCCTCGGGTGAACAGAAAAGTATCTTCATACGGGTTATATTAACAGAACAGGGCGCCGACGGTAAAGGGCCATTGCCCCCCTTGCCCCGCACTCGGGCATCTCGAAGGCGGGAAAACACCGTTTGATTTTTGCTCGTGTAATGATTTATGGTACGTCCATGACACGCGAAGAGTTCGAGGCGATGCTGAAGGATTTCGAGGTCCAGGTGAAGAAGAGGCTCCCCTCGATGATCAACACCTACCTCGCCAACCGGGGCAACCGTGAGTACGAAGCCTCATGGAAGCACCTCCTCGACACTCTCCAGCGGCAGCGCAAGGAACTCCTCAAGAACGTGTCCAAGGTTGCCCGCCACGAGCAGAAGATCAAGTACTTCAATACCATCTACAACATGGACTCCCAGCTCAGGAGCATGGAGCACAAGGACGCCTACCAGCAGCACCTCAAGTTCAGGCACCGCAGGACCGAGGCCCCGCTGGTCTACGACATCGGCCTGGGGCCCGAGGAGGGCGGTCTCCTGAACGCGGAAGACGACAGCCTGCTCCTCAAGACCCGGGAGAAGGTCTCGTCGAACCGGGACATGAAGATCTCCATCGCCGGAAAGACGGCGAAGGGCAAGGCGTTGTGGTCCATCAAGGACGTCTCGGGCAGTGTGGAAACCGGGGTGAAGATCACGGACGCCACCGACGAGTTTCTCAAGGAGATCAAGAGCAAGCTCAAGGATGAAGCATAAGAAGCCCGGCCCGGACTCTTTCCGGCGCCGGAGAAGCCGCAACGGGAACGGTTCCGCCTTATGAAGTTCGCCATCGCCACCCTCGGATGCAAGGTCAACCAGTACCAGAGCCAGCTCGTCCGGGAGGCCCTTGTGCAGGGCGGGGCCGTGGAGCAGGACTTCTCGCTCCCCGGAGCGGACCTCTACCTCGTGAACACCTGCACGGTCACCCACCGCTCGGATGCGGAGGCGCGCAAGCTCATCCGCAGGGGCGCGGCCTTTGGCAGCCGGCTCGTGGTCACCGGGTGCATGGCGGGCGCGTACCCGCGGGAGGTCCGTGCGCTCTCGGGCTCCCTGGAAGTGGTGCCCTTCGGAAACCTGCCCGAAGCCCTGGGTGTGCCCCTGCCCGGGCACATCACCCGCTTCCGGGGCCATTCCCGGGCCTTCGTGAACGTTCAGCACGGATGCAGCAACCGCTGCACGTTCTGCATCGTGCCGGAAGCCAGGGGGGGGCCGCGATCGAGGGCCATGGGCGAGATCCTGCGGGAGATCGAGTGCCTCCACGAGGCGGGGTTCAGGGAGATCATCCTCACGGGCATCAACATCGGGCTTTACGAGGGCGGGGCGGCAAGCCTGCTCCAACAGATCATCGAGGGCAGCGCCATGCCGAGGATACGCATCTCCTCCATCGAGCCCTGGACCGTGACTACGGAGCTCGTCGACCTCATCGCCCGGGAGGGGCGGATATGCCGGCACCTCCACCTGCCGCTCCAGAGCGGGTCGGACGCGGTGCTCTCCCGGATGAACAGGCCCTACCGGGCGGGATATTTCCGGGACCTCGTGCTCCGGCTCAGGGAGGAGGCCCCGGGCATGGCCATTGGCTCCGACGTCATGGTGGGTTTCCCCGGGGAAGGGGAGGGGGATTTTTCCGAGACGGAAAGCCTCGTGGAAGGGCTCGATCTCGCCTATCTGCACGTCTTTCCCTACTCGAAGCGCCCCGGCACCCCGGCGGCGGGGTTCGAAGGGGTCGTGGGCGCAGGCGTGGCCAGGGAACGGGCGCGCCGGATGAGGGAGCTCTCGAAGGCCAAAAGGAGCGCCTTCATCTCCTCGCGCATCGGCCGCGAGGAAGAGGCCGTCGTGACCAGCGCATACGGGGGCGGGTTCACGGGGCTCACGTCGAACTACATCAAGGTGGAGGTGGCGGGGGAGGCCCCGGTACATGCCCTGGTGAGGATCGTGCTCACTCAGGCGTGCGAGGGCCACGCCAAAGGGAGGGCGCTTGAATAACGGAACGGTTGCCGGTCTTTTGCTCCGGATGGCGAGCGCCCTGGAGTATCTTGACGGGAACCCCTTCAAGGTGGCTGCATACCGAAAGGCCGCGGAAGCCGTCATGCGCCTCGACCGGGAAGCGGCGGAGCTCGCCCGGGAGGATCTTCTGCCGCAGGTCCCGGGGATCGGGAAGGCCATCTCCGCCAAGATCAGGGCCTGGGCGATCGAGGAGGACTTTTCCGACCTCAGTGAGGTGGTTTCCCTCCTCCCCAAGGGCTTCGACGAGCTTCTGAAGGTTCCCGGGCTGGGCTTCAAGCGGATCAGAACCCTCCAGCGGGAGCGGGAGATCGAGACGGTGGATGACCTCCTGCTGGCCCTGAAGGAGGGCCGGCTCTCGGGGCTGAGGGCCTTCCCGCGGAAGTTCCTCGAGGATTTGCACCCGGCCATCGAACGGGTCATGGGCTACCGGGGGAAGAGCACCCTCGACGAGGCCTATGAGGCCGCCTTCTCAATGGGGGCGAAGCTCGCCTCGCTGGGTGTTTTCTCCGAGGTCACGGGGCAGTGCCGCAGGGGGGGAGACGTGATAGATGCCGTGGAACTCCTCGTGCAGGGTGATCTACGAACGCTCGAGGGCCTCGCCTCTTCGCTGGGCTCGGCGCAGGCGTTCATCCGGGGTGACACGCTCGTTATCCCCTCGGGTCTGCACCATGCCCCGGTGGTGCTGCACGCGGCACCCCCCGAGTCCCGGGCTGCCGCCCTGCTCCTTTCCACAGGCTCGGAAGACCACGTCCGGGCTCTCGGGGAGAGGGCCGCCGCCCTGGGCGTAGAGGTCTCCGGAAAGGGGGTCTTCAAAGGGGGGAGCCCGGTTGCGGTCTTCGGCGAGGAGGACCTCTACGGGCTCCTTGGCCTGCAGTACCTGCCACCCGAGGTGAGGGAGGGCCGGCCTTCGGAGATGGCCTTCGCCCGGGGCTTCTCGCTGCCCGGACTCATCACCCTGGAGGACATCCGGGGCACGATCCACAACCACAGCACCTACAGCGACGGTGTGTGCACCCTCTCCGGGATGGCACGGGCGGCCCGGGACAGGGGGTACAGGTGGATCGGGATCTCGGACCACAGCCGGAGCGCCTCCTACGCGGGGGGCCTCGACGTGGACGCCCTCGAGAAGCAGCACCGGGAGATAGACGAGCTGAACGATTCCCTCGGGGGCATCACCATATTGAAGGGCATCGAGTCCGACATCCTCCCTGACGGTTCCCTCGACTACCCTCCCGAGATCCTCGCGCTGTTCGATTTTGTCGTGGCGAGCGTTCACTCGGGCATGGAGATGGACAGAAAGACCATGACCCGGAGGATCGTCAAGGCGCTGCAGAACCCTTTCACCAGCATTCTGGGCCACCCCACGGGAAGGCTGCTCCTGGCCCGGGAACCCTATGCGGTGGACATGGACGCGGTCCTGGAGGGTGCCCTGGCAACGGGAGTGGCCCTGGAGATCAACGCCAACCCCATCCGGCTCGATCTCGACTGGAGGCTCATCGAGCCCTTTGTCGGGAGGGGGGGGATCATCGCCCTGTCGCCGGACGCCCACACAGTGGGCGGCCTCGACGATATGCGCTACGGCGTCATGATGGGGAGGAAAGGGTTCCTCACCCCGGGGTCGTGCCTCAATGCCTGGGAGGTCCCGGAAGCGGTGAGGTTCCTGGGGAAGAAATGAAGATCACGTGCTCCGGACTCTCCTACCGCTACGAAGGTCCCGCCGGCGGGCCGGCCATCGACGGGGTGTCCTTCGGGGTGTGCCAGGGGGAGAAGATCGCGGTCATAGGCCCCGCGGGTTCGGGCAAGACCACCCTCATCCAGCTGCTCGACGCGCTGATCCTGCCCGAGAGAGGGGACATCCTCTACGACGGGCAGAGCGTGAAGGTTCTGGCGAAGGCCCGGGCCCTCACAGGCGTGCGGAGGCGGATCGGGCTCCTCTTCCAGTTCCCGGAGCATCAGTTCTTCCACGAGACGGCTTATGACGAGCTCACCTTTTCCCTGCGGAACTTTTTCGACCTGGGCGAGGGGGAGATCGAGGCCAGGTCCCGGGGCATAATGGGGCGGTTCGGCATGGACGCGGACGCCCTCAAGAGGGTGTCGCCCTTCGTCCTGAGCTCGGGGGAGAAGCGGAAGCTCGCGCTCGCCTCGGCCCTCCTCTCGATGCCGGAGGTGCTCATCCTGGACGAACCCACCGCGGGCATGGATGCCTCGGGCAGGCGCGAGCTCGTGAAGATCATCTCGGGGCTTTCGGACACCACGGTGATCATCGTAACCCACAACCTCGAGGACTTCCTCCCTCTCATAACCCGGTGCCTCGTGCTTTCCCGGGCCCGGCTCGTGGCGGATCTCAAGCGGGAAGAGCTCCCGGGCAGCCTCGACGCGCTCCGCCGGGCGGGCATCGAACCCCCGCTCGTCCTTTCGGTGAGAAAGAAGCTCGAAGAAGAAGGCATCACCCTCGGGGAAGAGGCCTTCGAAATGGAAGAGCTCCTGAAAGAAATACGCCTCGGGTCGAACCGGGACAAGAGCCCGATACCAGGGAAATAAAATCAGAAGTCGCCCCTTCCTGCCAGCAGTCAGATTGAAAACGGATGATTCGTCCGGACCGGCCCGGGGTCACGGGGATCATTGACTAATGGGTAATACGGCCTTAATGTTATATGTCAGGAGGAATGGAGATGCCTGGTTTCTTGGAGATGAAGGTCGCCGGCATTGCGCTCGATCCCTCCAGCAACGCGCCCATCGTGGTCCTTAAGGACAGCGAGGGGAAATATGTCCTCCCCATCTGGATCGGGATCATGGAGGCGAGCGCCATCGCCGCATCTCTCGAGGGGGTGCGGTACTCCCGCCCCATGACCCACGACCTCTTCAAATCCCTGGCCGACACCCTGGGCGTGAAGGTGGTGAAGATCGAGGTTGTCGATATCCGCGACAATGTGTTTTATGCCCTGATCACCGTCGAGTACAATGGCGCCACCCTCGCCATTGATGCCAGGCCTTCCGATGCCATCGCCATCGCCCTGCGGATGAACTGCTCCATCTTCGTTGCGGACAGCGTGGTGAAGGAAGCCATCCGGGTGGACGCCTCGAAGGAGCCCGCCGGCAAGGGCATGGTCGGCTTCGAGCAGGACAAGGAAAAGCTCAAGGAAATCCTGGAAAAAATGAGCCCCGAGGATTTCGGGAAATTCAAGGCGTAACAGTTCACCCTGCTGCTGCCGCCGATGCCTGGCCCGGCCTGTTCCGGGTGGTTTTCCCCTCCGCAGCGCCTGTAACCAGCGCTTTCGCCTGCGACCGCCCCGACCGGACTGCCAACCTTCTCCCGCAGGTCTTTCCCGACCCTCCCCGGGGTGGGAAAACAAATGTTTCCTGTTGATAGATCAATGCCCATCGTGTATTTTTCCAAGATGATATGAACACCGGGGCAGCAAAAAAAGACGCGAGCTTGAAGAAGATCAGCAAGGCGATCTTCCAGGTCATGGTGGAGAACGCCAGCGACGGGCTGTTCGTGTATCAGGACGACGCGTTTTTCTACACGAACCCCGCCTTCCGGAGAAATCTCGGCTACCGGTCCGGCGAGCTCGACGGGACATCCCTCAAAGCCATTACCCGCCCCGACTCCTATGAGGACATCAGGGCCCTCTATACAAAGCTCCTCCAGGGGAAAGACCCCCCCCGCAGGTACGACGCGGTCTTCATCACCAAGTTCGGGGTCGAGCGCACCATCTCCATCGCGAACTCGGTCATCAGCCTGGGCACCGGCCCCGCCATCCTGGGCATCGCCCGGGACATCACCGAGCGCAAGCAGATGGAGGATGCCGTCCTCTCCTACAGCGAGTTTCTCAAGGCCCTCATCCAGAACTCCGGCGACGCCATCGTGGCCTCGGACCTGAAGGGCAACGCCCTGGTCTTCAACAGGGCCGCCGAGGAGATCACCGGCTACAGCGCCGAGGAGATCCTCTCCAGCAGGATCAACATCGACGATTTCATGGCCAAGGGGGAGCGCACGCGGATCCTCGGGCTCCTGGACCAGGGTTCGGCGGAAAATCCCTACCGTCTGGTGGGCGAAGAAACCTACCTTTACCTCAAGGACAAGACCCTCATCCCCATCTCCCTGTCGGCGAGCTACGTCTACCACGAGGGCAAGCCCCTGGTGGGCATCAGCATCTTCCGGGATCTGAGGCCCATCAAGGAGGTCCAGGAAAGCCTCAAGTCCTCGGAGCTGAAGTACCGCATGCTCGTGGAGAAGGCCAACGACGGGATCTTCGTCTACCAGGACCACCGCTTCAAGTACACCAACCCGAAATTCCGCGAGCTCCTGGGGTACACTGCCGAGGAGCTCTCCGAAATGGGCTTCCTCGACATCATGCGCCCGGAGATCGCCCAGCTCATCGAGAACCGCTACGACAAGCGGATCAAGGGCGAGGCCGTCCCCGACCAGTACGAGATCGCCCTGCACGCAAAGGACGGCTCCTGGCGGGCCTTCGAGATCACCCCCTCCCTCATCGAGTACGAGAAGAGGCCCGCCACCCAGAACATCATCCGGGACATCACCCAGAAGCGCATCCAGCAGAAGGCCCTGCGGGCCTCCGAAACCAAGTACCGCACCACGGTGGAGCACACGGGCACCGGCATCATGCTCCTGGAGGAGAGCCGGGTCATTTCCCTCGTCAACAGGCAGATGGAAAAGCTCACGGGCTACACCCGCGAAGAGATGGAGGGCAAGATGCCCTTCACCGAGATCGTCCACCCCCTGGACCAGGAGCGCATGGTGGGCTACCACAAGGCCAGGAGGGAAGGCAGCAGGGACGTGCCCTCGGAATACGAGTTCCGGCTCCTGGACAAGAACGGCGGGATCAAAGACGCCTTCCTCACCATCGGGCTCATCCCCGGTACCCGGCAGAGCATCGTGTCCATCATCGACATCAGCGAGATGAAGAGCATGGAGAAGGAGCTTGAGAAGACCCGGAAGATGGCGGTCCTGGGAGAGATGTCCGCCCACGTGGCCCACGAGGTGAGGAACCCCCTCCAGAAAATCAAGACGGGCATCGAGCTCCTCAAGGGAGCCATGTCCCTGGAGGACCGGCAGAAGAGGATTCTCGAAGGGGTCACCAGCGGCATCGACACCCTGGAAAAGTTCGTGACCCAGATCCTCGACTGGACCCGCTCGGGCAAGATCAAGCCCAAGTCCTACAGCCTCTCCAACATTATCGAGGGCCTTCTGTTCAACCGCATGGAGCAGTGCGACAACCACGCCATCGAGATCGCCACGGACTTCGACTACCGGAACGACACCCTCGTCATCGACGGGGTGCAGATCCGCCAGCTCCTGGAAAACCTCATCGAAAACGCACTCGACGCCATGCCCGAAGGGGGGAAGCTCACCATCACCACGATCCTCAAGCCCGAACATACCTTCAAGTCCCAGGGCCACGAGTACACGGCGGACGCCATGGAGATCATCGTGGAGGACACGGGGATCGGCATCGGGCAGGACGACCTGCAGCTTATCTTCCAGCCCTTCTACACCCAGAAGGCGCGGGGGACGGGCCTCGGCCTGGCGCTGGTCCAGAAGATCACGGACATGCACCACGGCGAGATCGAGGTGGAGAGCGCGGCGGGCCTGGGCTCCCGGTTCACCGTCCGCATACCCAAGGACCAGACCCTGGCCGGGCCGGCCGTATCGAACAGCGCCAAGGGAAAAGCATGAAGAAGAACCGCACGGCACGCGCACCGGAGAGCGAAGGGGAGGGGTTCAGCCCGGGCAGGAAGAAGATCCTCATCGTGGACGACGAGCAGGTCTTCCTGGAGCAGCTCAAGGAGGCCCTCCTCATGTCCAGCCTCGACCTTGAGATAGAGACTGCCCGGGACGGGGTCGATGCCCTCGAGAAGCTCAAGCTCAAGGCCCAGGACATCGTCATCACGGACATCAGGATGCCCCGGATGGACGGCTATGCCCTCCTGCAGGAGATCCAGAAGCAGTACCCTTCGACCTACGTCGTGGTGATCACCGCCTTCGGCTCGGTGTCAGGCGCGGTGGAGGCCATGAAGTACGGCGCCTACGACTTCCTCGAGAAGCCTTTCAACATGAACACCCTGGAGCTCTCCATCTCCAAGATCATCCGGCAGCAGGAGATCCTGGCGGAGAACATCGAGCTCAAGGGCAGGATCAGCCAGTACGCCGATGGCCTCGACCAGCTCGTGGGGGCGAACCCCAGGATGCAGAAGCTCTACGACCAGATCCTCACCGCCGCGGACACCAACCTCACCGTGCTCATCCTGGGCGAGACGGGCACGGGCAAGGAGCTCGTGGCCCGCTCCATCCACTCGCGCTCCGACCGGAGGGCAAAACCCTTCGTCACCATCAACTGCGCCGCCGTGCCGGAGAACCTCCTGGAGTCGGAGTTTTTCGGCCACGAGAAGGGGGCTTTCTCGGGCGCGGTAAGCCTGCGCATCGGCAAGTTCGAGAAGGCCCACACGGGCACCCTCTTTCTCGACGAGATCGGCGACATCCCCCTGGACCTCCAGGCCAAGATCCTGCGCGTCATCGAGGACGGCAAGATCACCCGGCTCGGGAGCAACCGGGAGATCGACTGCGACTTCCGGGTCATCTGCGCCACCAACCGGCCCATCCAGGACATGATCCGCAAGGAGCTCTTCCGGGAGGACCTCTTCTACCGCATCTCCGTTTTCCCGGTCATCATCCCGCCGCTGCGCGAGCGCAAGGACGACATCTCGCTCCTGGTGGACCACTTCATCAAGAAGTACTCCGCCAAGTTCGGCTCGCCCGTGAAGGGCGTTTCCCGGGAGGCCATGAACCAGCTCCTGGCATACCACTGGCCCGGCAACGTCCGGGAGATGGAGAATGCCGTCCAGCGGGCCATCGTGTCCTGCCGCTCGGAGCGCATCGAGACCCTGCCCGACCTGGGGAGGAACCTCCACGAGGTCGTCTCCACCCCGGTGGAGGAGGCGGCGGACGCGCCCACCATCTGGGTGGACGCAGGAGGCGGGGCGGGCTACCACGAGATCAAGCAGACCCTCATCGAGCAGTTCGAGCGCAAGTACTTCGAACACCTCCTGAAGAAGCACGGCGGGGTCATCGCCGAGGCGGCCCGGGAGTCCGGCCTGAACTACAAGACCTTCTACCTCAAGGCCGAGAAGTACAACCTCACCAGGAAAAGGCTCCGGATGGAAGACCGGGACTGATGCGTCCGGCCCGGAGCAGGCGGCTGCCCGCACCCCCTAACCCATGAGGATCAGGACCAGGAAAACCGCGGTCCTCGCCGTGGCGTCGCTTTCGTCTTTTCTCACCCCCTTCATGGGGTCAGCGGTGAACATCGCGCTGCCGGACATCGGGCGGGCGTTCTCCCTCGACGCCGTCACCCTCAACTGGATTTCCACCTCCTACCTCATCGCCTCGGCCGTGTTCCTCCTGCCCATCGGCCGCGCGGCGGACATCTACGGGAAAAAGCGCTTCTACATCGGGGGCCTTGCCCTGTTCACCGTGAGCTCAGTGCTCGCGGGCCTCTCCTGGAGCCCCGGCCTGCTCATCGCAGCCCGCGTCCTGCAGGGTCTCGGGAGTTCCATGATCTTCGGCACGGGCGTGGCCATCCTCACCGCGGTCTATCCCCCCGAGGAGCGCGGCTCCGCGCTGGGGATCAACATCGCCGCCACTTACCTGGGCCTCTCCATCGGGCCGTTCGCGGGCGGGGTGATCACCGGCGCCCTCGGCTGGGAGGGCGTGTTCCTGGCCACTGTCCCCCTGAGCCTGGCGGCCCTCGCCCTTGCGCTGGAAGGGATCGAGGACGACGGGAAGGGGCGTGAGGGGGAAGCCCTTGACGTTAAGGGTTCCCTGATTTATTCCGTGAGCCTCATTGCGGCCATGTACGGGTTCTCGAAGGTCACGCAGCCCCTGGGCGTGGGCCTCACCGTTCTGGGGCTCCTGGGGCTCGCCCTCTTCGTCACCGTTGAAAAAAAGGCCCGGAGCCCGGTGCTCGATATCGGCCTCATGACGTGCAACCGGCAGTTCGCCTTCTCCAACGCCGCGGCGTTCATCCACTACAGCGCCACCTTCGCCCTGTCGTTCCTCATGAGCCTCTACCTCCAGTACGTCAGGGGCATGAGCCCAGAGGGGGCGGGCCTGGTGCTCGTGTCCCAGCCCCTGGTCATGATGGCATTCTCCCCCCTGGCCGGGAGGCTCTCGGACCGGGCGGACCCGGGGATCCTCGCCACCCTGGGCATGGCCATCACTTGCCTGGGGCTCTTTCCCCTGGCCTTTCTCCACCAGGACGCCCCCCTGTGGCAGATCCTGGCCCCACTCCTGGTCATCGGGCTGGGGTTCGCGTTCTTCTCCTCGCCCAACACGAACGCCATCATGAGCTCCGTGGACCGGGGCAAGCAGGGCCTGGCCTCGGGCATGATCTCCACCATGCGCCTCACGGGTCAGGCGGCCAGCATGGGCATCGTGCTTCTCCTCTTTTCCTGTTTCATGGGCGGGAGCAGGATCGTGCCCGCTGTCTTCCCGGAGTTCATGGCCAGCATGAGGGCAGGCTTCGTCATCTTCACCATCCTGTGCGCCCTGGGCGCAGCGGCTTCCATGGCCCGGGGAAACCGGGAACAGGAGACGCAGCGGCGGTGAAGGAAGGCGATGCCGCCACGGGAACCCCTGGCTAGGAGATCCTGTCCCCGGGCAGCGGGTCGCCGTTCAAGGTGACGATGCCCATGCGCTCACCCTCGCCGCCGGCGAGGATCATGCCCTCGGAGAGCCCGAACTTCATCTGGCGTTCCTTGAGGTTCGCCACCACCGCTACTTTCCTTCCCAGGAGGTCGTCCAAGTCGGGGCAGGCGGGGCGTATGCCCGCGAAGATCTGCCGGAGACGGCCTTCGCCCACGTCCACCATGAGCCTCAGGAGCTTGTCGGAACCCTCCACCAGGCTCACCTCGCGGATGAGGCCCACCCGGAGGTCGACCTTCGCGAAGTCCTCCATGGCGATCTTTGGGGCTTCCTCCTTTTTCGGCGCGGGCTTGACCCCGGGTGCCGGAGCCTTCTTCCTGCCCCTGTCCCCCTCGCCCTTGTCGATCTTCGCCCAGGTGTCCCTCAGCGTCACGGTGCGGTTGAACACCGGGGTCTGACCGTCCTTTTCGTCGAGGCAGAAATAGCCCTGCCGCTCGAACTGGAAGGTGGCGCCGGGCCGCGCGTCTGCGAGGGACGGCTCGAGCATGGCCGAAGAGAGCCTCCTGAGCGAGTCCGGGTTGAGGAGGTCGAGGAAGTTATCTCCCCCCTCCGGGCTGGGCACCTGAAAGAGCCGGTCGTAGAGGTTGATGTCCGCCTTGATGGCGTGGGCCGCGGAGACCCAGTGGAGGGTGCCTTTCACCTTGCGGCCGTCCGGGGCGTCGCCGCCTTTCGTCTGCGGATCGTAGGAGCAGGTCAGCCCGGTCACCTCGCCCTTGCCGTTCTTCCGCACCCCGGTGCACGTGAGGAAGTAGGCGCCCCTGAGCCTCACCTCCCTGCCCGGGGCGAGGCGGAAGAACTTCGCGGAGGGCTCCTCCATGAAGTCTTCCTTCTCGATGTATACGGTCTTCGAGAAGGGGACCGTGCGGAAGCCCAGGCTCGGGTCGTCCGGGTGGTTCGGGAGCCGGAACTCCTCCACCTGGCCCTCGGGGTAGTTCTCGATGACCACCTCGAGGGGGTCGAGCACCGCCATGCGCCGGGGCGCCTTCAGGTTCAGGTCTTCACGGACGCAGAACTCCAGGAGCTCAACGTCCACGACGCTGTCGTTCTTGGCCACGCCGATGCGCTCGCAGAAGTTCCGGATGGCCCCGGGCGTGTAGCCCCGCCGGCGCATGCCCGCGATGGTGGGCATCCGGGGGTCGTCCCAGCCGTTCACGTTCTTCTGCTGAACGAGCTGCAGGAGCTTGCGTTTGCTCATGACCGTGTAGGTGAGGTTGAGCCGGGCGAACTCGATCTGCTGGGGGTGGTAGACGTCCAGCGCGTCGAGATACCAGTCGTACAGGGGCCTGTGGTCTTCGAACTCCAGTGTGCAGATGGAGTGGGTGATGCCCTCGAGCGAGTCGGACAGGCAGTGGGCGAAGTCGTACATGGGGTAGATGCACCACTTTTCCCCGGTGCGGTGGTGCGTGGAGTGCAGGATCCGGTAGGTGACCGGGTCGCGCATGTTGAGGTTGGGGGAGGCCATGTCGATCCTGGCGCGCAGCGTCTTCTCGCCTTCCCCGAACTCGCCTTTGCGCATGCGCTCGAAGAGGTCGAGGTTCTCCTCCACGGAGCGGCTGCGCCACGGGCTTTCCCGGCCCGGCTCGGTGAGGGTGCCGCGGTACTGCCGCATCTCGTCGGGGCCCTGGTCGCAGACGTAGGCCTTGCCCAGCCTGATGAGTTTTACGGCGTATTCGTAGAGCCGGTCGTAGTAGTCGGAGGCATAGAAGAGCCGGTCGTCCCAGTCGAAGCCCAGCCAGTGCACGTCCTGAATGATGGACTCGATGTACTCGACCTCTTCCTTCACCGGGTTGGTGTCGTCCATTCTCAGGTTGCACAGGCCGTTGTAGTCGGCCGCGATCTTGAAGTTGAGGCATACGGACTTGGCGTGGCCGATGTGGAGGTAGCCGTTGGGCTCGGGGGGGAAGCGGGTGTGGACCTTGCCGCCGAACCGGCCTGACCTGTTGTGCTCGTTTATGATCGCGCGGATGAAGTCAACGGGCTTCGCCCCCGCGCTTTCCGTCCCCGGGGCCGCCGTGCCGCTTGCTTTCGCCTCTTCCATGATGGTCTCCGTGTTATGGGTAGTGTGATGAGATGCGAGCCGACTTTCCTATAGCACACGGATCCATTTTTTCAAACAGGCAGCCCCGGACCTCCCCACACCCCTCACGCCGCCTTCACGAGCACCCCGACCCTGCCGTCAGCCCTGGGGGGCGGTGCCCTGGGCCTCAAGAAAGCCCTTGAGTTGCACAGCAGCCTGGACAGGCAGTCCTCGGGTGAGCGGTTCGTCGAGGCGCTCCATCGGAGCCCCGGGCCGGTTCAGGGCAGCGCCACGGGGCGCTTGACAAGGAGGCAAATAGTTGTATTATACAACTATGAAACAGGATATCCTCCCGCGAGACCGCGAAATGCTCTCCATCATTGTCGAGCTCTCCAAGGCGGTCCGGTGCTGCCGTCAGGACGAGGTCTTCTGCGAGGGCGTGACGCTGAACCAGTTTGTCATTCTCGACGCCGTCTCCCGGGGCCGGAAGCTGAACATGGCGAGCCTGCACGACGTGCTCGCGGTGGACAAGAGCACGACCACCAGGCTGGCCACGCCGCTCATCACCAGGGGGCTTGTGGTCCGGGAGAAGGCTGCCCACGATTCCCGGGCGGCCGTGCTTCGGCTGACGAAGAACGGGGAGCGGGTTCACGGGGAGGTGTGGCAATGCCTGCTGTCGTTTCTCCGGAGCATCGAGGGGCAGCTGCCCGAGGGAGAGAGGGCGGCGGTTTTCGACGGGATTCGAACGTTCCTGGGCGCCCTGCGGAAGGCTTCGCTCATGCGGTGTGGAGCCGGTGCGGGATCCTGCGGGTGTGCGGGGTAGGGACGGCCCCGGGGCATGACCGGGGAAAGAGGTGACGACATGGCGGGAAAAGAGTGTTGCGGAGGCGGGCAAGGCCCGCAGGCGGTACTGCCCATGGCCCCGTCGGTCGGCCTGGGGGGCGCGTCCGTGGGCTCTGCCCCACCCCGGCTTGACCAGCCTTTCGTGACGGGGTTCATCCACGGGCCCCGGGGAAAGATCCCTTCCGTGTCATCGGCCCTCGAGAAGGCCGATCGCTGGGGGACGTTCAAGGCGCGGTGGGGCGTGGGGAGGATGGGGTACACCGTGGACCCCGGCCTCTATGGACTGGGCAGCCCCGGGAAAGACTCGCCGGTGCTCGTGACCGCCAACTACAAGATGAGCTTCGACAGCCTCAGGGTGGCCCTGCCCGGGAGGGACGCGTGGATCCTCGTCCTGGACACCCGGGGCATCAACGTCTGGTGCGCGGCGGGCAAAGGGACCTTCGGCACCATCGAGCTCGTGGGGCGCATCGCGCAGGCGTCGCTCAGGGACGTGGTAACCCACCGGGAGCTCATCGTACCCCAATTGGGGGCTCCGGGCGTGTCCGCCCCGAAGGCGAGGAAGCTCTCCGGGTTCCGGGTCAGGTTCGGGCCGGTCCGGGCGGAGGATCTCCCCGCATACCTCGATGCAGGGATGAAGGCCTCGCCGGGGATGAGGAGGAAGGACTTCCCCCTGTGGGACCGGGCGGTGCTCATCCCCATCGAACTCGTTGCCGTGCTCAAGGCGGCGCTCCCCGTCGCCGCGGTCATGTTTTTCCTGAGCGGCTTCTTCGGCCGCGGGGGGTTTGTGCCCAATCTTGTCGACGAGGGGGTCTTCTCGTTCGCTGCTGTCATGGGGGCCCTGTTTGCCGGCACGGTGCTGGGGCCCCTTCTCCTGCCATACCTGCCGGGACGGGCCTTCGGCGCCAGGGGATTTGCCGCCGGCATTCTCGCGGCGCTTGCGCTCATTGCCCTGAAGGGATACGACACGGGCACGGCCTACGGTTTTCTCAGGGGGGTCTCCTGGCTGCTCATGATTTCTTCCCTGTCTTCGTATCTGGTGATGAACTTCACCGGTTCGTCGACCTTCACGTCTCTTTCCGGGGTGAAGCGCGAGATGCGCAGGTACCTGCCGCTCCAGGTTGCGGCATGCGCTTCGGGTCTCGCCCTGTGGGTGGCGGCGCGGTTCTTCGCATAGGAGGGAGAAATGGCTGGACTGACATACCTCAAGGACGTGGTGACCCTGGCGCTGGACGAACAGCGGTGCACGGGCTGCGGGATGTGCCTGGAAGTCTGTCCCCACGAGGTCTTCCAGATGGACGGCAGAACCGTGCGGATCCGCGACCGAGACGCCTGCATGGAGTGCGGGGCCTGCAGTCTGAACTGCCCTGCGGGCGCACTCACCGTGAAGGCCGGCGTAGGCTGCGCCGCCGCCGTCATCAACGGCATGCTCGGTCGCAAGGGGGCGTCCTGCTGCTGCGCAGAATAACCGGAACGGGTCGGACAGGAACAACCATAATGAGCTGTCCCGATCCTCCTGCAGGAGGCGCCTGCGGGGATCTGATCCGGTCAGCCTTGCAGCCGTTGCCCTGATGGGAAATCGTGGAGAAACTGCGGCGAGGGGGTCCGGTTTCCGAACGGTATTGACTTCCCTGCCCCTGGCTATTATGCTTAGATTATAATTTGATATAGGCATCCATGCATTCTGACCGGTGGGGGCATGAAACATGAGCAGCCAGGGCAGACCCCGCAGTGCCGTCTTGAAGGTTCTCGCCGCGGGGGCATTCATCGGGATACTGATCGTTCTCTTCGCCTTCGGGGCGTACCATGCCGCCGGCAGCCCCTCTTTCTGCCTGTCCTGCCACAGCATGACGGACGTGGGCATTCACTGGCAGGGATCGGCCCACAAGCAGTTCGCGTGCATCGAGTGTCACCTGCCCGACAACAACATCGTCGTGCAGGCCGCCTACAAGGCCAAGGCCGGGATGAGGGACCTGTACCACGAAACGCTGCGGTCCTACCCCGCCTCCATCAGGATATCGGACGAGGGGAGGGCCATCGCCGAGGGCAACTGCCTGCGCTGTCACTTCTCCACCGTGGAGAACACGTTTATGGCCGCACCCGGGGCGAACTGCCACAAGTGCCATCACGGGCTCGTCCATGGCACGGGATTGGCAACAGGAGGGATCAGCGTTGAATAACATGACACGAATCATGCTCGTGGTCGCCGGTTTCGCCGCAGTCGTCCTGGCGGCAGTGATCATGCAGGCCTTTGTCCTCAAGCCCGCCCACACGATGAAGCTCGCCGTGCTGCCCGAAGGCGAGTACGACCCTGCGGTCTGGGGCAGGCATTATCCCCTCGAGTATCAGAGCTACCTGAAGAACCGGGAGATGGCTCCGTCCCCCACGGGCTACGGCGGGAGCGTCAAGGTGCAGAAGTCCGTCATGGAGCCGGCCCTCCTCGTGAACTTCAAGGGCATGCCTTTCAGCAAGGACTACACGGAAGACCGGGGCCACCCCTACGCCATCGAGGACCTCAAAAGTTCGAAGCGCGTGGGCCCCGCCAGCGTGGGCGCCTGCATGACGTGCAAGACCGCCAACCTCATCGACATCTACAAGGAGAAGGGGTGGGATTACGCCATGCTGCCGCTGGCCGATCTGTTCTCGCGGATGAAGCACCCGGTGTCCTGCGCCAACTGCCATGACCCCCGCACCATGAAGCTCAGGGTCGTGAACCCCGCCTTCGTCGAGGCCATGGAGCGCAGGGGGGTCGACGTGAAGAAAGCGTCCCGGGAAGAGATGCGCAGCTATGTCTGCGGCCAGTGCCATGCGGAATATTATTTCGAGCCGAAAACGAAGAAGGTCGTTTTTCCCTGGGACAAGGGGTTCCTTCCCGAGCAGATGTACGCCTATTACGAGCAGAAGCCGGCCGGTTTCGAGCAGGACTGGATCCACCCCGACTCACAGGCAAAGATGCTCAAGGCCCAGCACCCCGACTTCGAAACCTTCTCCGGCGGCGTGCACGGCAGGTCAGGGGTGGCCTGCGCCGATTGCCACATGCCCTTCATGCGCTCGAACGGGCAGAAGTACTCGTCCCACTGGGTGACGAGCCCGCTGAAGCATGTGGAGGCATCCTGCACGACCTGTCACACCCAGGGTGAGCAATGGCTGCTGGAGCGGGTCAGAACCGAGCAGAACAACGTCTGGCAGCTGCAGAAGGCCGCAGGGCAGGCAGTGGCGAGGGCGCACGAGGCCGTCGCGAAGGCCGCAAACACAGCCGACGAGGCCCGGCTGGCCAGGGCGCGCGAACAGCTCCGGAAAGCCCAGTGGTTCTGGGACATCGTGGCCGCGGAAAACGGCATGGGCTTCCACAACCCCGACCAGGTCATGAACACCCTGGGCCGGGCCATAGACATGGCCCACCAGGCTGCCGCGGAAGCGAAGGAGTAGGGTCGGGCCGGATCAATCCCGACCCCTTATTCTTTCAGGTGACGACCTTGAGGATGCGGGGGTCGCTGCGCGAGGGCCTGACCGGGATGCGAACCGGGTAGCCCAGGGCGAGGGTGGCTACGATGGTGTACTCGTCGGGCAGCCCGATTTCCTCTTTGAGCTCACTGCTGGAAATGGCCGAACCGAGGTCGACCCAGCAGGTACCCAAACCGCGGTCCGCTGCAGAGAGCATGAAATACCCCGCCGCAAGTGCGCAGTCCACGGCTGCGGAGCGCACCGTCTTCGGTCCGGCAATGTAAATGAGCGCCGGCGCGTTGTAGAAGACGTCGAAGTCGTCGAGTTCGAGGATGGGCTTGTACTTGGCAAGCGCCGATTCCGGCTCGGCATTGATCAGGGCAAGGATGTTCCTCTTGCTCTCGACCGAGATCCTCCTGCGTACCTCCCTGCTGGTGATCACGATGAAGGCCCAGGGCTGGTTGTTTCCTCCGCTGGGCGCTTCGCAGCTGTCGGTGATGATCTCCCGGATGAGGGAGAGGGGAACCTCCCGGTCCTGAAACTCTCTCACCGCCCGCCTGACTTTCAAGAGCTCTCTGAAATCCATAGGTATGCATCCTCCTGCATATTCGTCAGATCCGATCAGCGCCAGTATATAACAACTGCGGTCATCAACAAACGGGGAAAGCTTGGGAAGGCATTCCCCCTCTTCCAGGAGAGAGTCTTTCTGTGACGACGGCTTATGCGTCGTTCACGTCGGGTTGGTAAAATACATAATGACCAAATATCTTTTTGCCCGGGATCGGGTACTGAAATGCTGCTAAAATAGCCGGGGGAATGGCATGTTTTGTGGTGGAATCGGGCAGGTTGTGTTTCTGGGAAGTGGACCCTGAATAATAAAAAAAGCCCGGAAATCGTTGAATTTCCAGGCTCCGTCAGCTGGTAGTCCCAAGGGGAGTCGAACCCCTGTCTCCGGCGTGAGAGGCCAGTGTCCTAGGCCACTAGACGATGGGACCATACCCGTATTTTTCGCTGGCTGGGGGACTAGGATTCGAACCTAGATCGACGGAGTCAGAGTCCGCTGTCCTACCGTTGAACGATCCCCCAACGGTCAACTTATGACCTTCTATCCATTGGGTTGTTCCTTGTCAAGCTTTTTCAAACCGCCTGCAAAAGCCCCCTTGCCGGGGTTTGCGGCAGATGGTATGCAGGGTGACATGACAACAAAGGACGAAAGACTCTATATAGTTATGGTGGGACTGCCGTCCCAGGGGAAGTCGACCGTCGCCTACCGGCTCAAGGACATCTTCACCAAGAACGACATCCCCACCCGGATCTTCAACAACGGCCAGCTCCGCAGGCAGTACGCGCGGGACAGGAACACCTGGGCCGCGGAATTCTACAATCCGGGCAACAAGGAGGCCGCCGGGCTCAGGAGACGCTTCGCCCTCATCAACATCCGGCGCGCCCGGGAGTACGTGAACGCAGCGGGCGAGGTGGCCATCCTCGACGCCACCAACGTGAGCGCCGAGCGCCGCAGGACCATTGAGGGCATGCTCGACGATCACCCCATCCTCTTCATCGAGTGCGTCAACAACGACTGCGAGATCGTGGACATGAGCATCCGCCAGAAGGTCAGGTCGCCGGAGTTTTCGAACCTGAGCGAGGCCGAGGCCATGGTTGAGTTCAGAAAGCGCATCGACTACTACAAGATGATCTATTCCCCCCTGGGCAGGGAGAGAAACTACATCCGCATGGACTCCCTCCACAACAAGATCCTGGACGAACGGCTCACCGACCAGCTCCCCCTGTACTCGCGCATCCGGGACTGCCTGGTCACCGACGTGGTCAGGAGCCTCTACCTCATCCGCCACACGGAAACCTACTACAACGTGGACGACCGCATCGGCGGCGACGCGGAACTCACCCCCAAGGGCATCGGGCAGGCCGGGTCGCTGGCGAGGTTCTTCCAGAGGAAAAAGATCTCCTACATCTTCACCAGCGAGAAGAGGCGCACCATCCAGACCGCCGAGCTCATCAGGAGCCTCCAGCAGGACTGCACCATCGTGCACCTCAAGGAGTTCAACGAGATCAACTCCGGCGTGTGCGAGGGCATGAGCTACGACGAGATCCAGCGCCTCAAGCCCGAGGTCTACTCCGCGCGGAAGGCGGACAAGTACAACTACGAGTACCCCGGCGGCGAAGGCTACAACACCATGAAGGAGCGGATCAAGATCGGGATCAAGAAGGCCTTCTACCTCAACCAGAAGCCCGACAACATCATGATCATCGGCCACCGGGCCGTGAACCGCATGATCCTGTCGCACTTCCTCTACCGCCGCCAGGAGGACGTCCCTTACATCTACGTGCCCCAGAACAAGCTGTACCACATCGTGGCGACGCAGGACCGGAAGGTCTTCGAGCTGCTGAGATTCTGCTGACCCTCCTTCGTTGAATCCGTGGGGGCAGGCGGGAAGACCCTAGAGGCTGCAGCCCAGGCTGAGGCCGATCTGGAGGGAGTCCTGCTTCATCTTGGCGTCGATGCCGCTGATCCCCGTGCCCGTCTCGTTCCCCGCCGCCCCGGGGTCGTTGCCCCACCAGTACTGCTTCTGGTGGCCGTCCGCCGTGATGCGCACCCGTGAGCACGAGGTGGAGACGAACCATCTGGGGGTGAGCGCGAGCCTGCCCGTCACGGAGAGCGCGGTCCCGGAGCCGTCGCAGTCCGTCTTCGAACTCCGGAATCTCCTGAGGTGCTCGTCTTCGTCCGAGACCTTCGCATAGGGGATGATCGCCGTGTCCACGGTGAGGCTCGCCTGCTCGCCTGCCTTGAGCCGCCAGGTGAGCCCGAGGGTGTAGTACTCGCAGGTGAGGTTGTAGGTGGAGATGGGCCCCGGGAGGTCCATGGTGTAGGCCGTCCACGA
>JAKLDU010000140.1 GCA_022703355.1 Deltaproteobacteria bacterium
GATCGAGTTGGAGCCCGTCGGCAGCATGGACATGATGATGATCACGATGAGCATGTACGGGAGGCTGTACATCAGGTCGATGAAGCGCCCGAGCAGGTTGTCGAACCAGCCGCCGAAGTAGCCGCCCATGGACCCGAGCACGATGCCGATGAGGCCCGCGGTCAGGGTGCCGATGAGGCCGATCAGGATGGATATCTGGCCGCCGTAGATGGTCCTGGCCAGCATGTCGCGGCCGAGGGAGTCCGTGCCCAGGATGTACACCCGCTGGTGCATGGGGTTGGTGGTCAGCTCGGACTGCACCTGGGCTATCTCCGCCTGCACCCGGAGCAGGTCCGTCTTGAGGTCCTCGCGCTGGGTGGCCCAGATGGCGTCGGAGAGCTCGACTTCGCGCTTCTCGAGCTTCTCCAGGGCCACGACGCCGGCCGGCCTGAAGGAGGGCGGCAGGTTGGCGTGCAGGAGTTCCTGGTCGGTGTAGGCGTAGAAGGGCAGGATCCCCGCGCCGAAGGTGACGAACAGGTAGATGCCGACGATCCACATGCCCAGCACGGCCATCTTGTTGCGTCGGAGGCGTTTCCACGCGTCCGCCCACAACGAGACCGGCTTCACGTACTGGTTGAACTCGTTGACGGCGTTCTCGTTCTTCTTGGTCAGTACCGGCATTGGTACGCTCCTTATTTGTAGGAGATGCGCGGATCGAGGAAGCCGTAAAGGATGTCCACGATGAAGTTCGCGCTGATGAGGATGATGGAGTACACGAGCACGTCGCCCATGATCACCGTGTAGTCGCGGTTGAAGGCCGACTGCACGAAGATCTTGCCGATGCCGGGTATGTCGAAAATGCGCTCCACGACCACCGATCCGGTCACGATGCCCGCGAAGGCCGGCCCGAGGAAGGTGACCACCGGGAGGAGGGCGCCCTTGAGCACGTGCTTCACGATGACCACGCGTTCCTTGAGGCCCTTGGCCCGCGCGGTGCGCACGTAGTCGGAGCGGATGACCTCGATGATGGAGCCGCGGGACATGCGCGCGATGTACGCGAAGGAGGGCAGCATCAGGGTGAGCACGGGCATGACCACGGTGGCCCAGCCCGCCCGGCTTCCTATCCAGCCGGAGGTGGGCAGCCATTTGAGCTTGAGCGCGAACACGAGCATCAGTATGGGTCCCACCACGAACAGGGGTATGGAGATGCCCAGCACCGCCACCGACATCGCCGCGTAATCCTGCCACTTGTTCTGCTTGAGCGCCGAGATGATGCCAACCGTCGTGCCCAGGAAGGTGGCCAGGGCCAGGGCCATGATGCCGAGGGTCAGCGACACCGGGAAGGTCTTCCCGATGAGGTCGTTGACCGTCTGGTCCTTGTACTTGAACGACGGGCCCAGGTCGAAGGTGAGCACGCTGCCGACGTACCGGAAGTACTGCTTCAGGAGGGGCTCGTCCATGTGGTATTTTTTCATGAGGTTCGCCAGGATTTCCGGCGGGACCTTTTTCTCTCGCGAGAACGGGCCGCCCGGGGCCAGCCTGATCAGGAAGAAACTGAGCGTGACGATGACGAACAAGGTCGGGATGGTGCTCAGCAGTCTGCGGACGATGAATCTGGACATCGTAGCCTCGCTTGTGAGGATTTCGGGCCGCTGGGGGAGGGATGATGCGGCCCGACGCGGTGGGCGCTACGGGCGGATGGCTGCCCAACCGCCCCTCAAGCACACCGCAAACGCGGGCAGTATACCGCGTTCCGCCGGAAAACGCTACTGAATTCAGGGCTGCGGGCTTCGAATTTCCAAAATGCCGTTTCAACAAATAAAAAGGCCGCCCCGCGAGGGGCGGCCTTCAGGTTCAGGAAATCGCTTCCCTGACCGTGGAGTTCATCACTCCTTGGGACCGACGAACTTCCAGTTGTGGGCTCCGAGCGGGTTCGGGAACCAGCCATCCCACTTGGTCAGGTCGATGAGGTCCTGCTCCACGTAGTGGTAGAAGGGCAGGACGGCCTGGTCCTCGTGCACGAGGAAGTTCTCCGCCTGGCGGAGGATCTCCATGCGCTCGGGACCGGCGGCCATGGTGCCGGCCTTGCGGACCAGCGCGTCGTACTCGGCGTTGGCGTAGAGGCCGTCATTGAGGCCGGAGCCGGAGAGGAACATGTCGAGGAAGGTGTTCGGGTCGAGATAGTCACCGATCCAGCCGGCGCGGCAGAACTGGAAGTCGTGCGAGCTCTGGCGGGTGTCGAGGAAGGTGCCCCACTCCTGGTTGGTGAGGGCGATCTCGATGCCGAGGTTCTTCTTCCAGTTCTCCTGGGCCCACTCGGCGATCTTCTTGTGGCCTTCGCTGGTGTTGTACAGCAGGGTCACCTTGGGGAAGCCCTTGCCGTCGGGGTAGCCGGCCTCGGCGAGGAGCTTGCGGGCTTCCTCGACGTTGTAGCCGTTGCCCGGGGCGGGGGTGTAGCCTTCCATGGTCGGGACCATGGCGGAGGTGGCGAGCTGGCCGCCCTTTGTGACCTTGTCCACCACGTCCTGCATGTTCAGGGCCATGGCGAAGGCCTTGCGGACCAGGACGTTGTCAAACGGGGCGCGGGTCACGTTGAAGATGTAGTAGTAGGTCGCGACCTGGGGAGCCACCTGGTAGTCCGGGCGGAGCTTGATCTCGTCGATCAGCTCGAGCGGGACGCCGTGCGCCCAGTCGATCTCGCCGGCCTTGAACTTGTTGTAGGCGGTGAGGGCATCCTCGATGGGGAGGAAGGTGATCTTGGCGAGCTTGACGCTCTTGGCATCCCAGTACTTCTCGTTCGGGACGACCGTCAGGGATTCCTGGGGCTTCCACTCGAGGAGCTTGAAGGGACCGTTGCCCACGATGTTCTCGACCTTGATCCACTCTTCGCCCTTGGCGTTGATGACGTGCATCGGGAGGATCGCGAACGCGTAGTGGGACATCATGTCCACGGCGTAGGGCATGGGCCCGAGGAGCTGCACCTCGAAGGTGCGGTCGTCGATGGCCTTGATGGCGACGTCGGAGGCGGGACCCTTGGCGGTGTTGTACGCCTCGGCACCCTTCACGACCATGTTGATCATGTAGGAGTACTCGGCGCCGGTTTCCGGATTGAGGGTGCGCAGCCAGCTGTCGACCACGGTCTGGGCGGTGATGGGGGTACCGTCGGACCAGACGGCCTTGCGCAGCTTGTAGGTGATGGTCAGGCCGTCGGGGGAGACGGTCCAGCTCTCAGCCACGCCCGGCAGGGCCTTGGAGGTCTTGGGGTCGTTGATCACGAGGCCTTCGAACAGGGCCATGTAGATCTTGTGCTCGGGAACGCCGGAAATCTTGGACGGATCGAGCGTGGCGGGTTCGGTGCCGTTGTTCATGATGAACTCGGCGGTCTGGGCCGGGCCCTGGTTGCAGCTGACGAACAGGCTCGCCGCGAGAGCGACCAGAAGCAGGGCAGAGAGAACACGTTTCATGGTTCCTCCTTGTGGAACTTGCTGGGGTATTGTATTCCGGCGTGGAAAATTTGACAAGCGCAAAGTGAGCGGCGATTGCAGTCCCGCGCGGGATGGGGCAGGCGGTGCGTTTCTCCGCATGAAAGCACGAAGCGCCGCCGTAACCGGCGGCGCCTCGGCGCGAACCTTTCAGGGCATCAGGCCCTGGTGATGCTGATGGACTTTTCCCGGGCTTCGGGGCGCTTGGGCAGCACCACGGTCAGCAAGCCGTCCTTGAAGCTGGCCTGGATGCCGTCGCCGTCCACGTCCCTGGGCAGGGAGAAGGCCCGGCGGAAGCTGCGGATGCCACGCTCGCGGATCAGCCAGGTGCCTTCCCTGCGCTCCGCCTTTTCGTCGGCCTTGGCGGACGACAGGGAGAGGATCCTGTCGTTCACCTTGATGTCGACCTCTTTTTCGCTGAGGCCGGGAAGCTCGGCCTCGAGCACGTAGCGTTCCTTCTCCTCGCGGATGTCCACCGCGGGGTAGCCGCAGGTGGAGGCGCTGGCGCCCTCGCGCAGGCCGCGACCGAGGAAGTCGCCCATCAGGCGGTCCCAGTCGTCGAAGACGGACAGGACGGATTCGGGATTGTAGGTGACGACGCTCTTCATGATAAACCTCCATAGGGTGTTGTGGTACGTTCCGGTGCGGGCCTGGGCTCACGGCCTGTTTCCGCATCCACACATATATAAGCTGGAACCGTGCCAACTTCGTGGTTCGGTCATGCGGATTCTA
>JAKLDU010000141.1 GCA_022703355.1 Deltaproteobacteria bacterium
CCGGTAGAAGACCCTGGACTTGAGCCTCCACAGCCCGATCTTGAACAGGCACAGCCCATAGGCGATGGGGTTCACCTCGTAGCCGGTCACCGGCCTGCCGTACCTCCTCTCGAGGGCCGTCATGAACCTCCCGTCGCCCGAGCCGAGCTCCCGGATGTCCCGGAAGGAGGAGAAGTCGATCGAATCCACGATCTTTTTCACCATGACCCTGGGGGTGGGCACGAACAGGGCACCGCCGGTCTTGTGGTGCACGGCGAAGATCACGAGGGAAAAAACGAACAGGGCGCAGAAGAGGAGCAGGAGGACGACGATGAACGATACGAGGACGAGCTCCATGCTTCCTTCAGTCCGCGAACAGGGGCTTCACGCTTCCCGGGCCGCAGATCCCGTGACGGGCCTGACCACGAGCTCCAAACCCCTGAGCTCCACCACCTCCACCCGGTCCCCGGGCACCAGGCCCTCCGGCCCCGCGGCGTTCCAGTACTCCCCGTGGCAGAAGACCTTGCCCTGCCCGGAGGGCCCCCAGACGAAGACCTCCGCGTGCTCCCCCACGAGGCCCTGGGCGCCGGTGAGGGCCTTCCTGCGGTGCACCCTGACCACCAGGGCCACGGTGGCCGCGAAAAAGGCCGCGAAGAGCAGGGTGACGGGCACGATGACCACCAGGGAGACCTGGGCGTAGATCTCCTCGTCCCGGAACAGGATGAGGGACCCGAGCACCATGGAGATGAGCCCCCCCACGGTGAGGAGCCCGAAGCTCGGCACCTTGATCTCGGCGATGAACATGATCACGGCCAGGAGAATGAGCGCAAACCCCGCATAGTTCACCGGCAGGGTCTGGAAGGCGAAGAACGCGAGGATGAGCGAGATCGCGCCGATGACCCCGGGAAGGATGGCCCCCGGGCTCGAGAGCTCGAAAAAGATCCCTGCCATCCCGATGAGCATGAGGATGTAGGCGATGTTCGGGTTCGACAGGGCCGACAGCAGCCGGTACTGGAATCCCATCTCCTCCACGACGAGGGTGACGCCCCTGGTGTCGAGGGTGATGGTGGTTGCTCCCTTTTTCACGGTGCGGCCGTCGAGCTGCCTGAGCAGGTCGTTCGTGTCCGAGGCCACGAGGTCGATCACCTTGAGCTGCAGGGCCTCGTGGGCGGGGGTCGAGATGCTCTTGAGCACGGCGTCCTGGGCCCATGCCTCGTTTCTCCCGCGCTCCCGCGCGATGCTGCGTACGTAGGCCACCGCGTCGTTGGTGACCTTTTCGGTCATGGTTTTGCTCTCGCCCTTGCCCTCTTCCCCCCCTTCCCCGCCTATGCCCACCGGGTGGGCCGCGCCGATGTTCGTGCCCGGGGCCATGGCGGCGATGTCCGAGGCCAGGGTGATGATGGCGCCCGCCGAGGCCGCCCGTGCCCCGGGGGGAAACACGTAGACGATCACCGGGATGGGCGAGTTCATCTCCTTCTGCACGATGTCGCGCATGGCCGTGTCGAGGCCGCCCGGCGTGTCCAGGCGGATGATGACGGCAACCTTGCCCGAGGATACCGCCCCGTCGATCTTTTCTTTGATGAACGAGGCCACGGGCGGGGTTATGGCGTCCTTGATATCCAGAACCGTCATCTGCGCGGCCTGCAGAACCGCCGGCAGCAGGAAAACCACCCAGGCCAGAGCCGCGAGAGAAGCTATCCGGGCAGGGGAATGTCGAGCTCCTGCATCACTGTTTTTATGTCTTCCCATACGTCCCTCTTTCTGGCTGGATTGTGGAGCAGGTAGCTGGGGTGGTAGGTGGGCATCACCTTGACCCCCCGGTACTCTCCAAATCTCCCCCGGAGCCGACTGATGGGTGTTTCCGTGGCGAGCAGGGTCTGGGCGGCGATCCTGCCCAGTGCGACGATGACCTTGGGGCCGATCACCCCGATCTGCTCGTCGAGGAAGCCCGAGCACCCCCCGATTTCTTCCGGGAGCGGATCCCTGTTCCCCGGGGGCCTGCACTTGACGATGTTCGCTATGTACACGTCGCTGCGCCTCAGGCCCATGCCCTTCTCGATGATGTCCGTCAGGAGGCGGCCGGCAGGCCCCACGAAGGGCCTCCCCGTCTCATCCTCCACCGCCCCCGGGGCCTCCCCGATGAACATGACCGACGCATCGGGACTGCCCTCCCCGAACACGACGTGCCTGACCGTCCTGCAGAGGGGGCAGCGCTGACAGCCCTCCAGGCGCTTCCGGACGGCATCGAGCGCGCCGGTCTTCGAGCTTTCCCCCGGCATGGCCCGATCCTCGGGAAGCAGGAGAAACCCGCCCGTGAACCGGGCTTCCTCGCGAAGGGCCTGGACGATCAGGTCCTTCACACCCTTTCCCTTATATAATCGAGTATTTTATGGGCGAGCGCTTCTTTTTCAAGGTGCTCGAAGGTGTCGAGCACACCGGGGCCGACCAGGATCAGACCGCTGTTCGTGTCCGAGGCAAAGCCGCTGCCCGCCTCCCCCACCCGGTTGGCCACGATCATGTCCAGGCCCTTGGAGACGAGCTTCTGTCGGGCCGAGTCCGAGAGGTTCTCGGTCTCGGCGGCGAACCCCACGAAGAAGGCGTCCCTCTTCAGGGGCTTGATGGTGGAAAGGATGTCCGCTGTCGACTTGAGCTCCACCGCGGTAAGCCTGTCCTTTTTCTTGATCTTGGAGGAGCGGTAGCTGGCGGGGGTGTAGTCCGCCACGGCGGCGGCCATGATGAGCACGTCCGTGCCCTTGAGCCCTTCGGTGACCGCGTCCAGCATGGCCTCGGCGGAGCGCACCATGACCACCTCCGCCCAGGGTGCGTATTCCGTGGCGACGGGCCCGGAGACGACCTTCACGTTCGCCCCCCTGACGCAGGCGGCCTCCACGAGGGCCGCGCCCATCTTGCCCGACGAGCGGTTGGTGATGAAGCGCACCGGGTCGATGTCCTCGGCCGTGGGCCCGCAGGTGATGACCATGGAGATGCCGGCGAGGTCCTTCTGGTAAAGATGCCGCTTGGCCTCGGCCACGATCCGCGGGGGCTCGGGCAGGCGGCCGGCCCCCTCCCAGCCGCAGGCGAGCTCGCCCGAGGCGGGTTCGAGGAAGTGCACCCCGCGTTCCTTGAGGACCTCGATGTTCTTCCGGGTGGCCGGGTGGTTGTACATGTTCACGTTCATGGAGGGGCACACGAGGATGGGGGCTTTGGTGGCGAGCGCCACGCAGGAAAGGAGGTCGTCGGCCAGGCCCAGCGCCATCTTTGCCATGAAGTCAGCCGTGGCCGGTGCGATGAGAAGGAGGTCGGCCCGGTCGGCCAGGGCGATGTGCTCCACCTCGTGGGCGTCCGGGGAGAGCCCGGAAAAGAGCTCCGTGCAGACCGCACGCCCGGAGACGGTCTGGAGGGTCAGCGGGGTCACGAAGTGGGTGGCCGCCTCGGTCATGACCGTGTGCACGTCGACACCCAGGGCCTTGAGCCCCCGCACGACCATGGGGGCCTTGTACGCCGCGATGCCCCCGGTTATGCCGTATACGACCGTCCTTCCCGCTAGATCCTCTCCTGTGGCACCACCCATATCTCCACCCACGTCGCCAGCGGATTCTCGGTGATGAGGATCGTCGAGAAGCGCTCGCTCTTCTTGAAAAAGAGTTTTATGGAGCCCTGGTACTTGTACTGGTTCAGCATGGCCCAGCCGTCGGTGTTCATGGAGGTGATGAAGAACTGGGCGAGCGAGTCCGCGTACACCCTGCCCTTGACCACCAGCCTGCCGTGGCTGTTGTTGATGAGGTAGCTTTCCTTGGCGTCCTTCTCCAGGTCGCCCGGGATCAGGACATCGGAAAAATCGAGGTAGCGGGACTGAGGCTGGGCCTGCTTGCTCTCCTGGCCCCCGTTCATCTTTTCCTGCAGGCTTGCGCATCCCGTCAACACAAGGGCGCCCATCATGAGCACCACGACCACACCCGCGTACCGCTTCTTCATCGTCGCCCCCTTAGAGGAAAGGATTGTACCTGCGTTCCGTGCCGATGGTGGTTGCAGGCCCGTGACCTGTGAAAACCTTAACATCATCCCCCAGCGGAATCAATTTGGACTTTATGGACTGGATGAGGGTGTTGTAGTCGCCCCCGGGGAGATCGGTCCTGCCGATGGACCCGGCGAAGAGGGAG
>JAKLDU010000142.1 GCA_022703355.1 Deltaproteobacteria bacterium
ACAGCCTGCCCATACGCACGGTGTCAGCGATCCCGGCCACACCCATTCGAGCAATGCTGAGAACGTGACCGGTGGCTACCAATGGGGCGCAGGTGGTGAGACGCATTCCATGCCTGCCACGATCAATACGGCGCTCACCGGGATCAGCATCGGTGCTGGCACGGACTACACGGCGTACTTCCTCTGGCGGCTCAGGGAGCGGTCAGTGGCGCACGGCGACCTCTACCGGGGCTACGTGGACACCATGACGTCCATCGGCAAGGGCATCGTGTACAACGGCCTCTCGGTGGTGGTGGGCTTCTTCGTGTTCCTGTTCAGCAATTTCATCCCGCTGCGCTTCTTCGGCTTCCTCATCTCGTTTTCGATCCTGGCCTGCATCGTGAGCACGCTGACGATCCTGCCCGTGGTCATCTTCATGGTGAAGCCGAGGTTCCTCCTCGAGGAGTCGAAGGAGCGGGGGAAGTACCTCGTCCGGGTGCCCGTCAGGCTGGCAAACCGGAAAGGCGCGGAAGGCCCGGCACTGGGGCCATTCACGGATTCCGCGCGGCTCGAAGGAGAATACCGCGACATGCTGTAGGCGTGCGCGGAAGTGATCGACAGCAACCGGAAAGGGCGGCAGCATCTTGGGAAAGCCCCCTCACCCCTGTGCCTCCAGGGGTGAGGGGGGATCTTACCGGTGAAACGCCCTCAGATCATGTCCCGGACCGGGATGCCCTCGCTCTTCAGGAAATCCTTTATCTGCGGGATGGTGTACCACCCGTAGTGCACCATGGAGGCGATGAGGGCCGCGTCCGCGTCGGCTTTCAGGAACACGTCGCGCAGGTGCCCGGGCCTGCCCGCGCCGCCCGACGCGATGACCGGGATGCCCACGCCCCGGGAGACCATGCCCGTGAGGTCAAGCTCGTAGCCCTCGTTCGTGCCGTCCGCGTCGATGGAGTTCAGGCAGATCTCACCCGCGCCCAGGTCCTCGGCCATCTGCGCCCAGGTCAGGGCGTCGATGCCCATGGGCGTGCGCCCGCCGTTGATCACCACCTCGTAGCCCGAGGGGAACACCCGCGAGACCTCGGTCTTTTTGGCGTCCATGCCCAGCACGATGCACTGGCTGCCGAAGTGCCTCGCGCCGGCGGTGATGAGGTCGGGGTCGAGCACGGCCGCGGAGTTGACGCTGATCTTTTCCGCGCCTGCGTCGAGGGTGCGGTACATGTCGTCCACCGTGCGGATGCCGCCGCCCACGGAGAAGGGGATGAAGATCTCCCGGGCCACCCGGTCCACCACGTCGATCATGATGTCCCGCTTCTCGTGGGACGCGGTGATGTCGTAGAACACGAGCTCGTCCACGCCCTGCTCGTAGTATTGCCGGGCCATGGTCACCGGGTCCCCGATGTCCACGTTCCCCGCGAACTTGATGCCCTTGGTGGTCTTGCCCGCCCTCACGTCGAGGCAGACGATGATCCGCTTGCTCAGCATGGCTCCACTCCCCCGTGCCCGGAGTCGATTCCGGTCAGAACTGTTCTATATCGCGTTTTCGCCCCGGGGTGAAGAAGGTATTCCGATGAGGGTTGCCACGCACGGCGATTCAAAGGGGCGAAGCGGGGATGGCCTGGCCGAGGGCGGCCTCCCTGATCTTTTTCGAAAGCTCGTCCATTGCGGCGGGGGCGGTGACCTTCTCCCCGTCGGCGTCCACGACGTAGTACACGCAGGCGGCGAGGTCGGCGCTCCGGGAGACGAAGGCCCGGTGGATGCTCATGGACAGGGCGCTGAGCGCCTGGGACACGTCGTGCAGAAGGCCGATGCGCCGGTGAGCCTTCACCTCGACCAGCGTGAAGTAGTCCGAGGAGGCGTTGTCGATGCCCACGCTCACCGCGTCGGCGGATTTGACCGGGGGCGGGGTCTCGCTCCTGAGGGCCTTCGTTTTCCCGATGCGCGCCTTCAGGCCTGCTGCGCTCTCCCCGAGCTCACGGAACTGCCGCTCGATGGCGGCCCAGTCGTGAAAGTCCGCCCAGGGCGGGTTCACCCGGAAGGTGTCCACCGCGGTGCCGTCGTACCACGTGAAGATGTCAGCGGAGATGACGTCCATCCGGTTGATGGCGAGGATGCCCGTGAGCAGCGCGAACAGCCCGGGCCGGTCCCGGGTGACCACGGTGATCCGGGTGTGCCCCCGGCTTTTCGAGAACTCCGCCAGGAGGTCGTCCGGGCCCTTCAGCCGGGCGCTCAAGGCGAGGTGGGAGCGGATGTCGGCGAGGTCGGTTGCGTGCACGTAGGCCTGGGGCAGGGCCCAGAAGCGGCCCGCCAGGGAGGCGCCCGCTTCGGTCTTGGACTCCTCGACGAGCTTGTGCCATCTCTCCTCCAGGCGCGTGGCGGTTTTCCGGTCCCGCATGATCCCCTGTTCGAGGAGGCGCAGCGTCCGGAGGTAGAGCTCCCGGAGCAGGGAGGCCTTCCACTCGCTCCAGGCGTTGGGGCCGGTGGCCCGGGAATCGGCGATGGTGATGAGGTAGAGCATCGAGAGCACAGCCGGGCTGCCCACCCGGTGGGCGAGGTCGCCGATGACCTTTTCATCGGACAGGTCCCGCTTCGTGGCGATGTCCGCCATCACCAGGTGGTTCCTCACGAGGGAGGCGACAACCGCCGCCCGGGCGTGGTCGAACCCGAAGGCCTGCGCCGCGGGCCGGGCCATGTCTCCTCCCCGGGAGGCGTGGTCGCTGCCTGCGCCCTTGCCGATGTCGTGCAGGAACGCGGCGAAAAAGAGCGCGTTCCGGTCCCCGACCCGGGCGAAGGCCTCGGGCTCGGCTTCCTCGAGCTTCTTGAGCTCGCTCACGGTGTGGATGCTGTGCAGGTCGACAGAGAAGGTGTGGTAGAGGTCGAAGATGGTCCTGCCCCTGAGGGCCTTGAACTCCGGGACGAGGGCCTCGAGGGCGCCGGTCTCGAGCAGGGCGACGAGCGCGTCTTCCCCGTGCTTCGACTGGAGGATCTTCAGGAGCAGGGCGCGGGCTTTGGGATCCCTCGACAGGGGGTTGCTTCTTTTCGAGGAGTCCTCGACCGGCGTGCGATGGCCCTCGCTTTTTCCGGCCAGGCTGTTTTCCCTCATGAAGTTCTCGCCCGCCGGGCGTACGTTGTCATGTTGAACAGCTTTCCCCATCAGGCCGTTTCCCTTCGAGAAGTCCTCGACCGGCTGGCGACTGCCCTCATCGTGAACACCTCTTCCTGCCAGGCCGCCTCCCCTCACGAAGTCCCTGACCAGCGAGCGGGCCACGGGGCTCAGCTTCAGCGCCCGGTCGCCCAGGAGGGCGAAGGCCTTCATGATCAGCACGGCGTCCTTCCCGGCCCTGCCGGGGTCGGCGAAATCGAGGAGGCCACCGGACAGCGTGAAGGGGCTTTCCCGGGACTTCGAGGCCAGCAGCGACCTGAGCCCCCGGGGGCGGTGGAGGAAGGGGAGGAGGGAGTCGATGACCGTGCGGATGGTGAGGGCCCGGGTGTGGTAGTCCTTGAGGAACGCCTCCACCGGGCTGCAGTCCGCCCCCCCAGAGTAGCCCAGCGCTGAGGCGAGGGGCTCCTGGTGCTCGAGGAACAACCGGTCGGTCTTCCGGCCCGTGATCCTGTGGAGCCCGAAGCGCGTCTTCAGGAGAAAGGCGCCCGCCTCCCTGACCTCGTCGAGGTCGCGCTTATTTATGGGGGGGCTGAGGCTGGGATCTCCCCCGAGGACCTTCAGCGCCCAGAAAATGCTCTGGCAGTCCCTCAGGCCGCCGTGGCCCTCCTTGAGGTGGGGCTCGAGGAAATAGACGGCGTCGCCGTACCGCGCGTGGCGCCTCGCCGTGTGGAGGGCGAGCTCGGCCACGTACGCCCTGCCGTCGTTCAGGCGCCGGCTCTTCGAGGCGGCCCGGGCGAAGGCGTCGAACACGGCCCGGGAGCCGCACACGGGCCGGGCGTCGATGAGGGAGTTCCGGAAGAAGAAGTCTTTGCCGGCGTCCTCGAGGGCCTGCCTCACGGTGCGCACGCTGTGGCCGGGTGCCACGACGGCGCAGGTCGATGCGCAGGTGACCGACCGCATCGAAAAGAA
>JAKLDU010000143.1 GCA_022703355.1 Deltaproteobacteria bacterium
TGGTTCGCTCCTTGAGTACGTCATTCCCCTATTATGGGTGATGGCGTCAGTTTATGGAATAGCCGGTTTCGTCGTGCAGGCTCAGGTCGAGGCCCTGCAGCTCCTCCTCCTCGGTGACCCGCAGGCCCACGGTGTGCTTCAGGGCCAGGAGGATGGCGGAGGTGGCGAGGGCGGAGTAGGCCATGGCGCTCAGGGCAGCGACAAGCTGCACCCAGAGCTGGCGGGGGTTGCCGAAGAACAGCCCCGTGGCGCCCGCCGAGGCGAAGAGGCCCGTGGCGAGCGCGCCCCAGAGGCCGCCCACGCCATGGACCGCGACAACGTCCAGGGCGTCGTCGTAGCCGAGCTTCTCCTTGAGGAAGATGGCCAGGTAGCAGACGACCCCGGCGGCGAGCCCGATGAGAATGGCCGCCGTGGACCCCACGAAACCGGCGCCGGGGGTGATGGCCACGAGGCCGGCCACCGCGCCGGAGGCGGCGCCCAGGGTGGTGGGCTTGCCCCGGACCAGCTTTTCCGTGAGCACCCACGAAAGGGCGGCCGTGCCGGTGGCCACCTGGGTGGTGAAGAACGCGAGCACCGCGGTGCCGTTCGAGGCCAGGGCGCTGCCCGCGTTGAAGCCGAACCAGCCGAACCAGAGCAGGGCCGCCCCGAGGACCGTCATGGGCAGGTTGTGGGGGTAGAAGGGCTGGGCCCCGTAGCCCGTGCGCCTGCCGATGATTACCGCCGCCACCAGGGCGGCGACGCCGGAGTTGATGTGGATGACCGTGCCGCCGGCGAAGTCGAGGGCGCCGAGTTTGCCCAGCCAGCCCCCGCCCCAGACCCAGTGGCACACGGGCAGGTACACCAGCGTGCTCCAGAGGACGGTGAACAGGAGGAAGGCCGAGAACTTCATGCGCTCGGCAAAGGCCCCGGTGATGAGCGCGGGCGTGATGATGGCGAACATGAGCTGGAACGCGCAGAAGAGCAGGTGGGGGATCCTGTCCGAGTACGGCCCCGCGTCGAGCCCGACCCCCTTGAGCCCCAGCCACTGGAAGGTGCCGATCAGGCCGTGGGTGTCGCCGCCGAAGGCCAGGCTGTAGCCGTAGAGCACCCAGACGACCGATATGACGCCCAGGCTGATGAAGCTCTGCATGATGGTCCCGAGCACGTTCTTCTGGCGGACGAGCCCTCCGTAGAACAGCCCGAGCCCGGGCGTCATGAGCATGACCAGGGCAGTGGCAACGAGCATCCAGGCGGTGTCTCCCGTGTCGATCATAAAAGCTCCTTTCGATGTGATGCCGTGCAGGAGAGCAATGACGGTGCCAAAGGAAAGAGAAGTGGTAACTGGTTGAAATAAAGACATAAAACAATTCTGATTAGAATTTATATGCAACGTAAACGTACATAACACAAAAAGCAGGCTCAAAATCGTATCGATCAAAAATACTGGTTCAAAAAGCGCCCGGCATCTGATATAGAGGAACGAACGGCGTGCCCGGATGGCACAAAGACGGTACACGGGACCTGTTCCCTGATGGGATCAGAGTCCGAACAAAATCAGACGGGTAGAAAAACCCGGGGGATGAGCGCATGACCAGGTTTCTCCACAGCGACCTCGAAGTTCTCTACAATCTTGCACAGATCATCGGCACCCCCCTGGAGCTCAAGGACCAGCTGGAGCAGGTGCTCTCCATCCTGAGCGACGAGGCCGAGATGGAGCGCGGCATGATCTCCATCCTCGACCGCGACTCGGGGGAAGCGATCCTCGACCTGGCCCACGGGGTCGACATCGAGGGCCTCGACATCACCTACAAGCCCGGCGAGGGCATCACCGGCCAGGTGGCGCTCACGGGCAAGCCCATGATCGTGGCGAACCTCGGCAAGGACGAGCAGTTCCTGGATCGCACCGGCGCCCGCAAATACCTCGACCGCTCGGAGCTCTCGTTCATCTGCGTGCCCATCGTCTACGACGGCAAGGTCGTGGGCGTGCTCTCCGCGGACAAGGTCGCCCACCAGGTGGACGACCAGGAGTACGAAATCGGGTTCCTCTCCGCCGTGGCGGGTCTCATCGCCAAGGCCGTGTACACCCGCTCCATCGAGGAGGAGAACCTCAGGCTCAAGAACATCCTGGGACGCAGCCAGCGGCCGTCCTCGGAGATCGTGGGCAATTCGAACCCCATGAAGGAGATCTTCGGGCTCGTCTCCCAGGTGGCCGACTCGAACACCACCGTGCTCATCCACGGTGAGACCGGCACCGGCAAGGAGCTCGTGGCCCGGTCCATCCACCGGAACTCGCCCCGGGCGGAGGGGCCCTTCGTGGAGGTCAACTGCGCGGCCATGCCCGACACCCTCATCGAGAGCGAGCTCTTCGGCCACGAGAAGGGCGCCTTCACCGGGGCCACCCACAAGCGGCACGGGCGCTTCGAGGAGGCCAACGGCGGCACCATCCTTTTGGACGAGGTGGGGGAGCTCTCCCCCCTGGCCCAGGCGAAGCTCCTGCGGGTCATCCAGGAGCGGCAGTTCCAGCCCCTGGGCACCATGCGCATGGTCAAGGTCAACGTGCGCATCGTGGCGGCCACGAACCGGAACCTGGAGCAGGACGTGGTTTCCGGACGTTTTCGTTCCGACCTCTACTACCGGCTCAACGTTTTCCCCATCTACATGCCGCCGCTTCGGGAGCGGGGCAGCGACACCCTCCTCCTGACGGACTACTTCGTGGAAAAATACGCCCGGCAGTTCCGGAAGAACGTCAAGAGGATCTCCACGCCCGCCATCGACTCGCTCCTGGCCTACCACTGGCCCGGCAACGTCCGGGAGCTCGAGAACTGCATCGAGCGCGCCGTGCTGCTGACCACGGGCGACACCCTCGACAGCGTGCACCTGCCGCCTTCGCTCCAGATGAAGGTCATCGCCCCGGAGAAGAAGAAGCAGGGGCAGCTCTCGAGCCTCATCAACACCTACGAGCGCTCGCTCATCGTCGACGCCCTCAAGGACGCCCGGGGCAACCAGAGCCAGGCCGCCCGCCTCCTCGGCACCACCAAGCGCATCATCCAGTACAAGGTGGAAAAGTTCGGCATCGACGTGAAGCGGTTCAAAGCGAAAAAGGGGTAGCCAGAGGGGCCGTGCCCGACCGCCCTCAGAATGCACAATATTGTCTTAAAAGGCACGGGGGAAACAATATTGCAGAACATGCCCTCTTCCCCATTATAAGCGAAACGCCTTCCGGACGGCTCATCTACCCGGGAAAAAAACATCCAACTGACCGGTATCATTCGCTGAATCGACCGACAGGGTCGCGGCGCGCCGGGGTGCGCGTTTCGTGGCACGAATTTCGCTCAAAAGGGGGGAGAAAACAGGAGGAAGAAAATCATGTGCAGGCTATTCGCCCTGTCGAGCCGGGAGCCGGTATCCCCCATGGTGGCGCTGCGCGCGCTCAACGTCATGCGGGAAGGTCACGACGGCTCCGGCGTGGGTCTCTTCATGACGGACCTTGGCGGCGACCTCGAGCAGTTCAAGGGTTCGCCCATCCTCTCGGGGGTGTTCTCCCAGGAGGGCATCAAGAAGCTCGACCGCTACATGATGGAGCTCGGCCTGCTCACGAAGTTCAAGTTCTCCATCCGCCCCACCAAGGAGCCGCCGGCGGGCACGCCCAAGCGCGACGTGTACCTCATCCGCGTCTACGAGTACCCCTACGAGTGGGACGGCCTGCCCGAGGCCGAGATCAACAACCGCCTCATGAAGATCCGCATCGACCTGCGCACCATGGGCGAGGAGGACGGCTCCATGATGGTCTTCTCCTTCTGGCCCGACGTGGTCATGATCAAGGAGGTGGGCGACCCCCTGGAGATCGCCGAGTACCTGGGGCTGGACAACAAGGGGCTCAAGGCGCGCATCATCATGGCCCAGGGCAGGCAGAACACCAACTACGCCATCACGCTCTACGCCTGCCACCCCTTCTTCCTCCAGGGCATATCCACCATGACGAACGGCGAGAACACGGCCTTCGACCCCATCCGCGAGTACCT
>JAKLDU010000144.1 GCA_022703355.1 Deltaproteobacteria bacterium
CCTGTGGCAGTGCGCCCTGCCCTGCCCGGGGGTAAGATCGAGCCCCCTGGGCAGCTCTTTCCTCAGGATGATGCCCGGGATGCGCTCCATGACGTAGAACGGGCACCCCATCACCCCGGCATCTTCCGTATAGAGCAGGGGCGTGGGCGTGTAGGGATAGACCCCGTCGAGGGCGCTCAGGATCCTGTATTCCCGCCCCATGTCGTGGGCGGACTTCGCCTTCCTGCCGAAGGGGGGCCGTCTCAGGACCATCTCCCTGTTCCCCACCCTGATGAGGTAGGTGAGGTTGGAAAAACCGCTGGGAAACTGCTCCACCACCAGGTCGCCCGAAAGCCCGGAGATCGAGTCCTTCAGGAATTCCCCAACCTTCTGCACGTCGAGCTCTTCCCCCTCCCGAATACCAACCGCCCGGTCCGAAAGGTCCATGATCACCCCCCCTTTTCTTCCTTCGCATCAAGATACGCGCTCATGAGCTCTATGACGAATTCCGCATACTGTTCAACGGAAAGCCTGCGCCGCTCGTGCTTCCACCGCTTGAGGTACCAGTCCTGGAGCATGGCCTTCAGCGCCGCCGAGGTCATCTGGGGGTCGACCTTCCGGAAGAGGCCCTTGCCGATGCCCTCCTCGATGATCCCCGCGAAGATCTTCTCCGTGAAGAGCTCCGCCTCTATGGCTTTGCGGTGCACTCCCCGGGGCAGGTTCTTGGTCTCCATGTAGGAGAAATAAAACCACGGCTGCACCACCTCGCTCAGGTACAGGTGGGTCTGGATGCCCGCCTTGAGTTTTTCCCGCGGGTCGGGGATCTCCTCGATGTGCTCGCCCAGGATCTTGAACACGAGGGACCTGCCCTGCTGCTGGACCATGTCGAGGAGCTCGTCCTTGCTCGAGATGTAGGAGTACAGGGCCCCCATGCTCAGGCCCGCCTCCCGGCTCAGGTCGCGCAGGCTCATGGAGGCGAACCCCTTCTCGTTGCTCACCCGCAGGGTCGCCTCGAAGATCTTCGCGAGGTTCTTCACCGCGACCCGGTCCTTCTTGACCTTGATGCGGTCGCGGTTCCGGGCGAGGAACTCTTCGCAGATGTCCTCCATGGAGAGCCTGACGGAGTCCTTGAAAGCCTCGAACTTCAAGCCTTTCTCCTAGCGGACCTCTCTGTCGGCATACCCGTTCAGGATCCGTTTCGCCAGCGACATCTTGTGCACCTCGTCCGCGCCGTCGTAGATCCTCGCGGCCCGCTCGTGGCGATAGAAGAAGGGGATGATGATGTCGTCGGTCATGCCCAGCCCGCCGTGGACCTGGAGGGCCTTGTCGATGACGTTCTGCATGATGCCCGCCGTGAAGAACTTGATCATGGAGATGTCCTGCCGGGCCTCCTTCTGGCCGTACTTCTCGATCTTCCAGGCGGTGTTGAGGATCATGAGCCTGGCCGCCTGGATGTCGGCCGCGCACTCGGAGATCCAGGACTGGATAATCTGCCGGGTGGAAAGCGTCTTGCCGTCCGGCGAGATGATGCGCTTGGACGCCCTCGAGCACATGAGGTCGAAGCAGCGGTTGCAGATCCCGATCCAGCGCATGCAGTGGTGGATCCTGCCCGGCCCGAGGCGCTCCTGGGCAATGACGAAGCCCATGCCCTCGCCGCCGAGCAGATTCTTCCGGGGCACCCGGCAGTTCTGGTAGAGGATCTCGCCGTGGCCCGTGTAGTCCGTGCCCGCCTCTCCCATGACCGGGATGGTCCGCACCTGGTTGAAGCCGGGGGTGTCGGTGGGCACGATGATCATGCTCGCCTGGAGGTACGTGGGGTTTTCCGGGTTCGTCACCGCCATGACGATGGCGAACTTCGAGCCGTCGGAGGACGTGGAGTACCACTTCTGCCCGTTGATCACGTAGTCGTCGCCGTCTTTGACCGCGGTGGTGGCCATCATCACCGGGTTCGAGCCGGGCATCTCCACCTCGGTCATGGAAAAGCAGCTCCTGATCGTGCCTTCGACCAGGGGCCTGAGGTAGGCCTCCTTCTGCTCCGGGGTGCCGTGGAGGTGGAGGATCTCGATGTTGCCGGCGTCCGGGGCCTGGCAGTTGAACACGTAGTGCCCCAGGGGGGTCCTGCCCAGGCACTCGGACACGAAGGCATGCTCCACGAGGTTCAGGCCCATGCCCCCGTACTCCCTGGGGTGATTCGGCGCCCAGAGCTCCATCTTCTTGACCATGGCGCGCTTTTCCTCGAGCACCGGGAGCATCTCCCGGAAATCCCTGTTGTGGGCGAACTCCGGCTCCAGGGGAATGATCTCCTTGTCCACGAACTCATTTATCATCTCGATGATGACCTTCATCTTATCCGGGACTTCGAAATCCATGTGCGACCTCCTTTTATATTTTTTATCGATAGGTGATGAGCCTCGAGCGGTCCTGTTCCATCTCGAGGTGGGTGGTGCAGTTGAACCCGGCCATGGTGACCCTTGAGGAATTGTACATGTACTTGGTGTACGAGGTGTTGACGATCTGCCAGTTGTGCCGGATGGCTTTCTCGGGCGTGAGAGACAGGACGAGCTGGAGGGACGCGGCGATGGGACCGCCCGAGGTGAAAGCGAAGACGGTTCTGCCCGTGCCCTGCTCTTCCATGATGCGGGCGAGCGCCCCGTTCACCCGGTCCGTGAACTCCTTCCAGGTCTCGGTCCCGGGCCTGTCGAGGGCCCCCGACACCCAGCGGAGCATGGCCCCCTCGAACACCATCTTGAAGGATTCCTTGTCCTGGTACATCCGGGAGAGATGCTCCCCGAGGGTGGGGTCTTCCCTCTGCATGTCGTGTATCTGGGAGGTGATCACCGCGGTGGAATCGAACTCGTTGAGGCCGCTCAAAACAGAGGGTTCGGGGGTGGACACGCCCTGTTCCCCGTAGCGAGCCCGCACCTCCCGGGCGGTGTCCAGCTGCCGGGACATCTCCCCCGAGTAGACCGCGTCCGGGAAGACGCGCATGCCCAGGAGGTGGTTTCCGAGGATCCCCGCCTGCGCGATGCCCAGGGGGGAGAGCCTGTCGTAGTTGTCCTGCCCGAAAGATGCCTGCCCGTGGCGAATGAGGTACAGCATGCTCATGCCTTACCCCATAGCAGGGGCGAAGAAGCGTGTCAATAAAATATCGAGCGAGCGCTCGTTTTTAATGTTGAAAAGCCCGCCCCTCTCCGATATGATAGGGTATGTCGACGATCGGGACAGGGGGAGAAAGCATGAGGATCCTCGTACTCACAAAGCAGGTCTGTGACGGGGCGGACACGGTTTCCCCCGACGATTCAGCCCGGTGGGTGACGTGGGGCCCCCATGCCGTGTTCCGCATGAACCGCTACGACGAGTATGCCGTCGAAGAGGCCCTGCGCATCAGGGAGCGCGTTGCCGGGGCAGAGGTCCACGCCCTCTCCGTGGGCCCCGATGGGGTTGAGGCCGTCATCAGGCGAGCCCTGGGCATGGGGGCGGACCACGGGATCCGCGTGGCCATCGAGGGGCACGGGTACACGAGCCCCCGGGAAAGGGCGCTCCTCATCGCCGGCGCGGCCGAGGCAAAGGGGTATGACCTCATCCTTGCCGGGGTCATGGCGGAAGACGACATGGAAGGCCAGGTCGGGGGGCTTGTCGCCCAGACCCTCGGATACCGGTGCGCCACGAGCGTCATCTTCGAGGAGACGGACCCCGGGGCGGGCGAGGTCTTCGTTCAGCGGGAGATCGAGGACGGGCGCAGGGAGGGGTTCACGCTCAAGCTCCCGGCGGTGCTGACCGTCCAGTCGGGGATCAATGTCCCGCGCTACCCGGTGCTGTCGCACATGCTCCGGTCAAAAACCGCGGTGCTCGAAAAGGTCGAGCCCCGGGCGCTTGCCCCGGCAGCAAATCGGCTTTCTCAAACCCTCGTCCGAGATCTTCCGCCTCACGAAAAAACCCCGTGCGCGTCAGCTTGATCATCTCGGTCCAGGCAATCGAGCGAAAATGGTCCCGGTTGCGACCGAAGA
>JAKLDU010000145.1 GCA_022703355.1 Deltaproteobacteria bacterium
TGCGCCCCTGTACACCCTCCAGGCGAACATACCCCCCGGGTGCGGTTTCCCTGCGTCCGGCGCAGAGGAGAATAGCACGATGCGCGGATTTTCAGTTCCTATATAATGGGGTGCAGGAAAGGGGGGCGGTCGTGCGGCGGACCCGGAGACAGGCCGGTTCGGAAGCGGCCTGGACGCATGGATGTTGAAATATAAAGATAGGCTGCCCGGGAACCGATAACTTGCATTGTGGAGGCTGTTGCATGAATGAAGAAGTCATGTGCGCGGGGCTCGATACGGCCATTTCGACGGTGGGGAAGCCTGCCATAGATTCACCCCTCAATGCCATGACCACGTGCATGGAAGACCTGGAGCGGGTGGTCATCGACCCGAACCTGGGCGCGGTGGAGAAATGCCTGAGGGAAGGCCGGGAGATCCCCTCCTTCGAGCTGGCCGGCCCGAGGGAAAAGATCTTTTTCGACCCCTCGAAGACCAAGTGCGGCATCGTCACCTGCGGCGGGCTCTGCCCGGGGATCAACAACGTCATCCGGGGCATCGTGCTCGAGCTCTACTACATGTACGGCGTGGAGAACATCTACGGGATCCCCTACGGGCTCCAGGGGTTCATCCCGGGCTACAAGCACTCTTTCGTGGACCTCACCCCGGCATACGTCGAGTACATCCACGAGATGGGCGGCACCGTTTTGGGCTCTTCGCGGGGCTCCCAGGACATAAGCGAGATCGTGGACGCCATCGAGCGGGTGAACATGAGCGTCGTGTTTTTCGTGGGCGGCGACGGCACCATGAAGGCCGCCTCCCTGGTAGCCCGGGAGGCCCTGAGCCGCGGGTACCGGTGCTCGGTCATCGCCATCCCCAAGACCATCGACAACGACATCAGCTTCGTCTCCAAGACCTTCGGCTTCGACACGGCCGTGGAAGAGGCCCGGAAGATCATTCAGTGCGCGCACGCGGAGTCAAAGGGGGCGCCCTACGGGGTCGGCCTCGTGAAGCTCATGGGCAGGGACTCGGGCTACATCGCGGCCCATGCGGCCCTGGCCTGCCCTGACGCGAACTTCGTGCTCGTGCCCGAGGAGGACTTCGACCTCGAGGGCGAGAACGGCTTCCTCCGGACGCTGGAGCACCGGCTGGTGTCCCGGGGCCACGCGGTGGTCGTGGTGGCCGAGGGGGCAGGGCAGAAATTCTTCGAGGGCATGCCGAAGGAGACCGATGCCTCCGGGAACGTGAAGAAGGGCGACATCGGGCTCCTGCTCAAGGACAAGATCGAGGAGCACTGCAAGGCGCGGGCCCTCGCCGTGAATCTCAAGTACATCGATCCGAGCTATGTCATCAGGAGCGTGGCGGCCAATGCCTCCGACTCGATCTTCTGCGGGCTCCTGGCTCAGATGGCGGTCCACGCGGGCATGAGCGGCAAGACCGACATGCTCATCGGCCTGTGGAACAACCGCTACGTCCATATTCCCATAGCCATCAGCGTAGGCGAACGGAAGAAGATCGACGTGAACGGGGCCCTGTGGATGTCGGTGAGGGAATCGACCGGGCAGCGGGTCATGAAGAATTAGGAAAGGCGCGGATCCTTTCGGGGGAGGAATGCGGATATGAGTATGGAAGACAAGATCCTTGACGATGACGATATCATTGACCTCACGGACCTCCTGGAGGAGGGCCAGTCTTCGAAGAAGGCCGCGCCCGTCAGAGAGCAGGGCGCAAAGCCCCATGCCCCGATGAACGAGCCCGACTCGTTCGACCTGGGCAAGGAGATCTCCATGGAGTACGACGTGTCGGTGGAAGAGATAGACGGCACCGATGGTCTCGAGGTCAAAGGGGACCTTTCCGTGAAGGAGGAAGCGGCCCTCGCCCTGGAGAAGGAGCTGAAGGAAGAGGCGGTTCTGGATGAAAAAGAGGTGAAGGAGCTCGATTTCTCTGCGGATACCCTGGGCGAAGAGCATCCCGACGCTCCGGTGGAGGCGTCGCCCACGGCCCGGGACGAGTCCCGGGGAGTTCCGAACGATCTTTTGGTCCGGGGCCCGGTCCCGGATGCCTCGTTCAGGGCCGTTCCCGGGTTCGATCGTGCAGCGCCCGCCCCGGTGATCGATGACGTGCGGAACCTGTCCTTCGAGGAGTACTCCGACAAGGCCCCCGAGTTCGGGGAACAGGTGGCTGCCGGGGGACCAACCGCCGGGGTGGAGGGCAAGATCGACAAGGCCGCCGCAGACAGCGGGGCGGTCACCCCGAAGATCGATGGAGACGAGATTGCAGCCGCCCTGCACGAGCAGGCGCCCGCCATCATCGAGGCCATCGTGAAGCCCCTCATGGCCGAGCTCGTGAGGGACATGATCGCCGCCACCCGCGAGCAGCTCCCGGGCATTGTTGAGAAAATCGTCCGGGAAGAGATCGAGAAGCTCAGGAAGCTCGATTCATAGACCCTGCGGGCGGGTTGAATCCCGTTATTCCGATATCCTGAACGGGCGCCCGCCACCGCGAGTCTGGTGACCATGGTGCGGAGCCTCCCGATGGTGCCTTTCAGCACGATGCTTCCCGTCTTCGAGAGTCCCCCGACACCTCTCGGATGGACTTCATGGGCAGCCGGAGAAACAAACCTGTCGTGTATTTTTTCTCGGCCCCCTCTTTCAGGCTGTTATCGTATACTTTAACCGACCTCATCCTTTTCAGGAATTTTCCCCCGGTCTTGAAGGGATCCTTTCGGCGGGCGTGAACCGCGGGTACCATTCCGGAGCTTTTCGTGCTATGGAAATGGGGACATATCCATGAGGAGAAGCGCATGCTGGAGAAAGAATACGATCCCAAGGACATCGAGCAGAAGTGGTATCAGGTCTGGCTCGAGAAAGGGTACTTCCACGCCGACGAGAACGACGGGGAGAAGCCGCCCTACACCATCGTGATCCCGCCCCCGAACGTCACCGGCGTCCTCCACATGGGGCACGCCCTGAACAATACCCTGCAGGACATCATGATCCGCTACAAGCGCATGGACGGGTTCGACGCCCTGTGGATGCCCGGTACCGACCACGCGGGCATCGCCACCCAGAACGTGGTGGAAAAGGCCCTGGCGGAGAAGGGGACCTCCCGGCACGACCTGGGCAGGGACGCCTTCATCGAGGAGGTCTGGCGGTGGAGGGAGAAGCACGGCGGCCTCATCATCACCCAGCTCAAACGCCTGGGAGCCTCCTGCGACTGGGAGAGGATCCGCTTCACCATGGACGAGGGGCTCTCCAACGCGGTGCGCCGGGTGTTCGTGACCCTCTACAACGAAGGCATGATCTACCGCGCCGACTACATCGTGAACTGGTGCCCCCGGTGCCACAGCGCCATCTCCGACCTGGAGGTGGAGCACGAGGAGGAGAACGGGTTCCTCTGGCACATAAGGTACCCCCTTGCCGACGGCTCCGGCGAGGTGGTTGTGGCAACGACCCGGCCGGAGACCATGCTGGGCGACACCGCGGTGGCGGTGAACCCCACCGATGAGCGCTACACGAACCTCATCGGGAAGAGGCTCGTCCTGCCGGTCATGAACCGCGAGATCCCCATCGTCGCGGATTCCGTGGTGGACAAGGAGTTCGGCACCGGTGCGGTCAAGATCACGCCCGCGCATGACCTGAACGACTATGAAATGAGCCTGCGCCACGGCCTGGAAGTCATCGTGGTGATCGACGAATCCGGGGTCATGAACAAGCACGCCGGGCCCTACGCCGGCCTGGACCGCTTCGCGTGCCGGCAGCAGCTCGAACAGGACCTGCAGGAACAGGGTTATCTCGTGGACAAGACCCCCTACAAGGTGCCGGTCGGCAAGTGCTACCGCTGCAAGACGATCATCGAGCCCGCCCTTTCCAAGCAGTGGTTCGTGAAGACCAAGCCCCTGGCGGAAAAGGCCATCGATGCGGTGAAAGAAGGCAAAACTAGGATCATCCCCAAACAGTGGGAAAAGACCTACTACGAGTGGATGTACAACATA
>JAKLDU010000146.1 GCA_022703355.1 Deltaproteobacteria bacterium
ATGATACCGGAAGGAGTCGCTGGCGGAAGGTGAGGCGTGGGCTCAAGGAGTCCACGGGGGAGAGCGAAGCGCTGGGTCAGGGAGTCCAGGGAAGAAGGCGAGGCCCGGAGCCGGAGGCGTCCGGCGGGTCCGCCGGGGCTTTCTCGCCTTGCGCACCCCCGAACGTCCTGCCGGTTGTCGATGGCACTGAGCGAGGGCGCTTTCTCCCCGGGCGCAGCCAGAGATCCGGCACAGAACGGGGCGGCAGCGATCGTTCAGCGCTGCCGCCCGGGTGAGGAGGTAATCGAATGTCCGTGCCCGGTCAGAATCCCGGGATGCTAGAGCGGCTTCACCAGCTTGATGGCCATGATCACGCCTTCGGTGCGGTCCACCGCGTCGAACTCGGCAAGCGTCCGCCAGTTCACGAACAGCGTGACGCCCGGGAGAAAGATATCGGCCTCGGGACCGATGGCAAAGACCCGGTCGCGATCGTTCTTTTCCCAGGTCACGTCGTCGCCCCTGTCGTTTGTCACCTGCCACTGGCAGTAGCCGGCCACCCCGACGTCGACGGTCTTCGTTACGGACTTGCCGACGCCCCACTCGAAGTGAAAGTCGTCGCCCGCCTTGAGATCGCCGGAGCGCTTTTCCCCGTGCATCTCATACCTGGCCAGCAGGGAGGCGGACCACGTCTTGTCCGTATCGAAGAACACGGTTCCGCCTGCGGTGAGCATGCCGGTCCAGTAGTCCTTGCCCGGCTGCGCCATCCTGCCCTCGTCGCTCTGGCCCGTGGGCAGGGTGACCGCGGCCCCGATCACGGCATCATAGCGCGGTTTGTGCCAGGACACGATGAAGGGCTCCACCGTGATGTCGCCCAGGCCGAAGTAATTGTCCGAGCCCATGACGTTCGAAACGTCGGTGTTGACCGTGGGCAGGACGATGTCGAACCCGTAATCCCCGCCGAGGACCTTTTTGTCGGTCATCACGAGGAGCCGGTGCACGATGGCATAGACGCTCAGCTCCATGTCGACGGGCTTGAGCTCGTCTCCCCGGTCGTCCATGAGCTTGTCCGCGTCATAAAATACATTGTACATGAGGTAGTAGGTACCGGCCGGGGGCAGCGAGGCCGCCTTGATCCCTTCGACGCCGTTCGTGTAGGCGCAGGTCATGCCCGCGCAGGCGGGGCCCGTCAGCAAGAAAAGAAGCCCGAGGGCTCCCCATACCGGTTTCAGTATTCTCTTCATGGCATGCTTCTCCCTTTCCTGGTGCGTTTGTATGGTGTTTTTGTTCGGAAAACTCTCAGCGCCGAATATTCGCATATATACTCAGCTATGCCAAGATAAATCATTCCGGCCGGTTATCATCGCACCTTCGCGGGTGAACGGCATTTCTTGCAGTTGGTGAGCTGCGGCACCGGATGCGCAAGCTGGGCATCCCCTTCGGGAAGAACTCCTGACCGCCCGGGACCTTCCCGGCCCCCGGCACGATCCTTCAGCGCCGCCTTTTCCCGATGCGGGCCCTGGCCGTGAGCACGTCCTTCTGGCGCCCCCTTCCGCGGGCGTCCTTCTGGACGAAGATCTCCGAGCCGTCGAAGGGGTTCCTGCCGGTGCGGTACATGAGGGCGGACCACGTGGAGGGGAGCGGGGTGAAGATCTGCACCTGCTCGGGGTTGGTCCTGAGCTCCTCCGTGGCAAACCGCTTGAGCTTCTCCATGTCCTCGAGGGTGCAGCCGGGGTGGGCCGCCAGGAGGTAGTAGGTGAGGAACTGGCTTTTCCCGCAGGAGCGGTTCAGCCTGTAGAAGAGGTCCTTGAAGGCCACGAGGCATTCCGTGCCCGGTTTGCCCATGAGGTCCAGGACGCCTTTCTCGGAGTGCTCCGGCGCGATCTTGAGCTGGCCGGACACGTGGTGGGCAACGACCTGGGCCAGGAACTCCCTGCCCGCCTCCGCATCCGCCATGACCAGGTCGTGGCGGATGCCCGAGGCCACGAAGACCTTCTTCACCCCCGGCACCCTACGGAGCTCGGTGAGCAGCTCCGTCTGCTGCCGGTGCCCCGCCCGCAGCGACGGGCAGACCTCCGGCCAGAGGCAGCGCCTGTCCCTGCAGGCGAAGGCCCCGCTCCTTCTGCCGCACCGCGCCCCGTACATGTTGGCGGTGGGCCCCCCCACGTCCGCAATGATCCCTTTGAACCCGGGGTGCTCCGTGAGCTTCCGGGCCTCCTCCACCACCGAGGCCTTGGACCGCGACACGATGGCCCGGCCCTGGTGCACCGAGATGGAGCAGAAGCTGCAGCCCCCGAAGCAGCCCCGGTGGGTGGTGAGGGAGAAGCGGATGGTCTCCAGGGCGCGCACGCTGCCCTCCGGCCCGCAGGAGGGGTGCAGGCCCCGCTCGAAGTCCAGGCCGTGCACCCGGTCGAGCTCCTCCGTCGTGAGGCAGGGCTGGGGGGGGTTCTGCACGAGCCAGCGGTCGCCGTGGCGCTGGGCCAGGGCCGCGTCCCCGGCCCCGCAGAAGAGCCCGAACATCCGGGCAAAGGCCTCGTCGTCGCGGGACACCTCTTCATAAGAGGGCAGCTCGACGGCCCCCTCGGGCCTGTCCTTCGCGATGGAGCAGGTCCCCGGGACGTCGCGGAAGTCCCTGCCCGCGGCCAGGCGCCCCGCGAGCTGAAGCACGGCCTTCTCCCCCATGCCGTAGACGAGGGAGTCCGCCTTGGCGTCGAAGAGCACCGACCTTCTGATGGAGTCCGTCCAGAAGTCGTAGTGGGCGACCCTCCTGAGGCTCGCCTCGATCCCGCCGAGCACGATGGGGCGGGTGTTCCTGAAGAAGCGCCGGATGAGGTTCGCGTAGGCGATGACCGCCCGGTCCGGGCGCCTGCCGCCGAGGCCCCCCGGGGTGTAGTCGTCGCTCCTGCGGCGCTTCAGGGAAGGGGTGTAGTTGGCCACGAGGGAGTCGATGCTCCCCGCGCTCACCCCCCAGAACAGCCGGGGCTCGCCCAGGCGGGAGATGTCGTCCCCCGATTCCAGGGAAGGCTGGGCGATGACACCCACCCGGTAGCCCGCGTCCATGAGCACGTGCCCGATGAGGGACACGCCCATGGAGGGGTGGTCGATGTAGGCGTCGCCGGTGACCAGGACCACGTCGAGCCGGTCCCAGCCCAGGGCGCGCATCTCTGATTCCGTCGCGGGGATGAACATGGGGAAAAAGCATAGAGCATAATCGAAAGCCGTGCAACGGGAAGAAGCCCCGGGTCTCTTTGGTCATGTCAAAACATTTGTGTCAGGGAGGATGAAGGGGGTATGGATGCCCTGTTTGAAGTTTTCGGGTCTCTTTGACGACTTGAAACATCCAGGCAAATGAGTCAGTATGGGGGCGGTTCAACCGACGGTGCCGGGAGGGGTATGCGCATCCTCGTGATCGAAGACGAAAAGAAGGTCGCGGAGTTCATCAGGAACGGCCTCGTGGAGGAGGGGTACGCCGTGGACGCCGCTTTCGACGGCGACGCCGGGTTCGAGCTGGCCTCGTCGGGCGAGTACGACGCCATCCTCCTGGACGTCATGCTTCCCCGGGTCGACGGCGTCACCCTGTGCGCGGGGCTCAGGGCCGCGGGCTGCGACACCCCCATCCTCATGCTCACCGCCAAGGACGCGGTGAGCGACAAGGTGCGGGGGCTCGACGCCGGGGCGGACGACTACCTCACGAAGCCCTTCGCCTTCGAGGAGCTCCTGGCCCGCATCAGGGCCCTGCTGCGCAAGAAGTACCAGCACCAGGCCACCCGCCTCGCGGTGGACGACCTGGTCCTCGACATGGCGACCCACACGGTGACCCGGGCGGGGGAGGCCATCCCCCTGTCGGTGAAGGAGTACGCCCTCCTCGAGTACCTCATGCGGAACGCCGGGAGCGTGGTGACCCGCACCATGATCTCCGAGCACGTCTGGGACATCTCCTTCGAAACCTT
>JAKLDU010000147.1 GCA_022703355.1 Deltaproteobacteria bacterium
CGGGGCGAGTTCACCGGGGAGCCGCGGGCAGGGAGCTTTCCGTCCGTGGGGTGCGCTGTCCGTGCACGAGGTCGATGACCGTCACCTCGGGCGGGGCGAGGAAGCGGATGGGAGGGCCCCAGGTGCCCGTGCCCCTGCTGACGGAGAGGAGCGAGCCCCCGGGCAGTTCGTGCAGCCCCGAGACGTGGGGGAAGAAGAGCCTGACGAGGAGGCGAAACGGGAAGATCTGGCCGCCGTGCGTGTGCCCGGAGAGCTGGAGGTCGAAGAGGCGGGCCGACCCGGGTCGCACGGTCGGCTGGTGCTTGAGGAGGACGGTTAACGCGTCCCCGGGGAGCCCCTTCAGGAGCTCCTCCTCGTGCGTTCCGGCGGGCATGCCCAGGTGCCTGCCGGTGGGGTCGTCCACGCCCGCGATGGAGAGCACGCCCGGGATAGCGCAGGCCTCGCCCCGGAGCACGGTGAAGCCGGCCCGCCTCGTGATTTCGAGGGAGTGCCCGATCCCGGCGTAGAACTCGTGGTTGCCTGTGACGGCGAACTTGCCCCAGCGGGGCCGCACGCGGGCCAGGGCGTCCGCCAGGTCGGGCATGCTGTCGATCTGCCCGTCCACGAGGTCTCCCGTGGAGACGAGGAGGTCGGGCTTCTCCCCGGAGATCACCCTGATGATCCGGTCCAGCCTTTTTTCACGAACGATGAGGCCCAGGTGCACGTCGGAGATCTGGACGATCCGGATGCGTCCCGCCCACGGGGGGATCTTCTCCGTGTGCACCACGATCCGGCGGGGCCTGATGTCCAGCGCGGAGAGGGCACCCCAGGAGGCGAAGGCGAGGCTCAGGAGGAGCGGGGCGAGCAGGGCCGTCCGGGCGGAGGGCACAAACGCCCCCGCGTCCCTGTGCAGCAGGAGCCCGGACCCGAAGGCGGCGAGGCGGTACAGGTCCACCGCGAGGGAAAGCGAGAAGAACAGGAAGATGACCCCCATCCAGGCGTATCCCGCGTAGGACAGGAGCCTTGCCGGGGCCTCCCACCCCTGCGCCTCGAGCACCCTGACCAGGACAGGCGTGAGGATCATGACCGTCATGAACAGGCCCAGACCGAGCCCGGCCCAGGCCCCGAAGGGGAAGGCCGCCCTGACCCGGACGAAGGCGTACGCGTGGAGAGCGCCGTAGAGGCCGAGGATCACCAGAAGGAATATGCGCATGAAAGCCACCTCGGGGGATTTTCTTCAATTTTGCCATACTATCCCACGCGCAGCGGGAAGCAAAACATTTTTCACCGGGGCCGGGCCATGTCTCCACGCTGCCGGGGCTCGGGCGTGCTGCATGCCGATGTCAGGTATGGGCTTGATTTCCGGGGGAACTCCCGTTATAGCTTCTGGTGAACCACTGACGAGTTCCGACTATCGCACAAAAGGGGGATGGAATGGAAAAAGGCCGGGCACGGGTCGTGAAGGTCGAGCAGGAAACCGGGGACATCAGGTCGCTGACGTTCGAGGGGTTCGACGAGGCGTTCAGGAACAGGAGCGCCGGCGGCTTCCTCTCCATGAAGATCATGATGGACGGCCAGTGGAGCAAGCCCCACCCGTTCACCATCTCGTGCGCCCCGGAAGACGACCTCCTCAGGGTGACCATAAAGAAGGCCGGCCCCTTCACCCAGAGGGTCCACCAGCTCGAGCCCGGGGAAGAGGTCGCGCTGGCAGGCCCGTTCGGGCTGTTCTGCAAGGGCGCGGACACCCTGGACAACATCGTCATGATCGCAGGCGGGGTGGGCATCACCCCCTTCCTGAGCGTGCTCAGGCATTTCCGCAGGGCCGGGATAAAGAAGAGGGCGCTCCTGATCTGGTCCAACAGGACCCTGGACGACGCCTTCGCCCTGGACGAGCTCAAGGAGATCACCCGTGAGCTTTCCGTGAAGGTGGTGCACAACCTGAGCCGCGAGGAGAAGGGCTCGGACATGGGCAGGTTCGAAGACAGTGACTTTCCCGGCGTGAAGTACGAAGCCGGCAGGTGCACGCGGGACGTGCTGAAGAAGCACCTCGACCCCGCGGGCGTTTCCGTGTTCCTCTGCGGGCCGCCGCCCATGCAGGACTTCATCCTGGCCGAGCTCGAGGCCATCGGCGTGGACTTAAAGAGCGTGAAGAAGGAAAACTTCACCTGGCAGGGCGGCAAGTAGCGGGCCGCCGGGGAGGGATCCGGGCATGGGCGATGCCCACGTGCTCGAAGCGCTCGCCATCACCACCCTCGCGGGGCTCTCCACCGCCGTCGGCAGCGTGATCGGCTTCTTCTCGAAGAGGCCGTCCCCGCTCTTCCTCGCCTTCACCATGGGTTTCTCCGCCGGGGTCATGATCTTCGTGGCCTTCGCCGAGCTTTTGCCCACGGCGCTCGAGGTTCCGGAGCTCGGGTTCGCGGGCGCCCACATCGCCTTCTTCACGGGCATGACGGCCTACTTCCTCATCGACCTGATCATCCCCCACGACTACATAGGCCAGCACGACCACGCCGGGCACCGCCCCGCTCCCGGCGAGGCCATGAACGCCCGGGCCATGGAGCGTACCGGTCTGCTCGTGACGGTGGGCATCACCATCCACAACTTTCCCGAGGGCATGGGCACTTTCGTGGGGGCCATGCAGGACCTCCACCTGGGCATGGCCCTGGGCATCGCCATCGCCCTGCACAACATCCCCGAGGGGCTGGCCATATCGGCCCCGGTCTATTTCGCCACCGGCAGCCGGAAAAAGGCGTTCCTGTGGTCGCTGTTCTCGGGTGGGGCCGAGATCGCCGGCGGCTTGCTGGCGGCGGCGGTCCTGCTGCCGTTCCTGTCGCCCGCCCTGATGGGCTGCGCCCTGGGAGCGGTGGGGGGCATCATGGTGGCCATCTCCCTCGACGAGCTCATCCCCGTGGCGAAGTCCCTGGACTCGGAGCACGCCCCCATCACCGGGGTCATCACGGGCATGCTCGTCATGGCCCTGAGCCTGCAGCTCCTGAAGTAGGGGCAGGGTGGGAGCAGTGCGTGACGGGGGGCCCGTCGCCGCAGGGTGTCCCTGCGGCTCTTCGTGCAGGGGCGGGGGCAGGGCGCTCAGTCCAGGACGATCCCCACGGGGCAGTGGTCGGAGCCGGGCACGTCCTTGAGGATGAAGGCGGCTTTGAGGGAGGGCTTGAGCCGGTTTGAGATCCAGAAATAGTCGATGCGCCACCCGATGTCCTTTTCCCGGGCCTTGAAGCGGTAGGACCACCAGGTGTAGTGCCCCGGCCCCGGGTGGAACTCCCGGAAGGTGTCGGAGAAGCCGTTTTCCACGAACCGGTCGAGGGCCTCGCGCTCCTCCCGGGTGAAGCCCGGGTTGCGCTCGTTTGCCTTGGGGTTCTTCAGGTCGATCTCCTTGTGGGCGGTGTTGAGGTCGCCGCAGAAGACCACGGGCTTTATCCCGTCGAGCTTCACGAGGTGGGCGAGGAAGTCCCGGTCCCACTGCATGCGGTACTCGAGCCGCAGGAGCTCGTGCCGGGCGTTGGGGGTGTACACGTTCACGAGGAAGAACCGGTCGAACTCCAGGGTGATGACCCGGCCCTCCTGGTCGTGCTCGGGGATGCCCATGTCATAGGACACGGAGAGCGGCTCGACCCGGGTGAAGATGGCGGTCCCCGAGTAGCCGCGCTTCTTCGCGCTGTTCCAGTACTGTTTGTAGCCTGGGAGGTCGATGCTGACCTGGTCGATGCCGGCCTTGGTTTCCTGGAGGCAGGCGACGTCCGGCTCCTCCCGCGCCATCACCCCGGGAAAGCCGTTTCTCACGGCGGCCCTGATCCGCCTGGGCGCCTACGATGCCCTGTTTGGAACCTGGATGTGCCTGTTCGGATTGACGAACCTGTCCTCCCGTCAGGTCCTGCCTAGGGCTCTGTGGCCGTTGGGCCTCTTCTAC
>JAKLDU010000148.1 GCA_022703355.1 Deltaproteobacteria bacterium
GTTGAGGTGGTGACAGAGAGCGCCGCTCCCCCTTCCCTGAGCACGGAGGCGTCCGTTTACCGTTGAGGTGGTGACAGAGAGCGCCGCTCCCCCTTCCCTGCGCACTGAAGCCCCCGGGCGGGCGCTTACCGGCCCGTCTCGCCCTCGAGCTTCTCCATGAGGAAATGGATCTCCTTGCGCGCCTTGAGGTTCTCCTTGTACATGGTTTCCACCGTCTCCAGGGAGTGGATGACGGACGAGTGCTTCCGGGAGAATGCCCCGCCGATGGCCTGGAGGGTCTCCGGGGTGTAGCGCCGGCACAGGAAGATCGCCACCTGCCGCGGATACACGATCTCCTTTTTCCGGGAGGGGGATATCATGGTCTCCCTGGTGATGCAGAAGTTCCTGGCCACGAAGTTCTGGATGAACTCGATGGTGAGAGCCTGCTGCTTTTCCAGGACGCCCTCCAGGAGCTCCCGGGCGAGGTCGAGGGTGACCTGCCGCTTCATGAGGGAGCTCATGGCGGCCACGGTGAGCACAGCGCTGTCGAGCTCGCGGACGCTGCCCAGGACGTGGGAGCCGATGAACTCCACCACCTGATCCGGGAGCTCGAGCCCGTTCTTCCTGGCCTTGTGCCTGACGATCTTTTCCCTCGTAACCTTGTCCGGCTTCTTGATGTCGATGACGAGGCCGGAGGAAAAGCGGGAGCGCAGGCCCTTGTCCACCTGGCTCATGGAACTCGGCGGCCGGAATCCCGAGAGGACCACCTGCCTGCCCGCGGAGATGAGGTCGTCCATGACGTGGCAGAGCTCCGCCTGGGTCTTTTCCTTGTTCTTGAACAGGTGGACGTCGTCGATGAACAGGATGTCGATACCCGAAGGGCCGTACGCCTTTTCGAACATGCCCATGGAGTTGTTCCGGACGTTGTGCACGAAGTCGTGGGAAAAGTCCCGGGCAGTGGTGTACTTGATCTTCACGGGCTTCTTCGCGCCCGCCATCCTGTTGCCTATGGCGTGGGCGATGTGGCTCTTGCCCAGGCCGGTGTCCGAGTAGAAGTACAGGGGGTTGTACCTGGATGCCTCCCCGTCGGAGACGGCCATGGCCGCTTCGAAGGCGAAGGCGTTGCACCTGCCCACCACGAACTCGTCGAAGGTGAAGCTGCCGTTGAGCCCGGAGACGGGCGAGGCCGCCTGCGCATACGGCAGGGCCATCTGGACCGGGCGCTCCTCCTGTGCCCTGTCCGCCTGCACGCCCCTGCCGTCGCTTATGCTGAACCTCACGTGCGCGTCCCGCCCAAGCGCCTCCCGTACGCAGCGGATGATGAGGTCCCGGTACTGCCTGCCCAGATAGGCATGAGAAAACTTGTTGGGGCACACAATGAAAACGGTCCCGTCCTCCTCGAGAATGCCCACCTGCTCCAGAAGTGCCCTGTCCGATTCACCGGGAATTGACGCAAGAATAGACTCCCTGACATTTGCGTAACCTTCCACCATCTCCCCCAGGTATAAGTCTGATGCCTATTGAAAAAGTATGGGGGGATCATGCCTTCATCCCCGGAAGAATTCAAACCGTGCGCTTTTCGGTTTTGGCCATCCATGCGCCTTCCGTGAACATCTAAAATTATTGCCTTAAATCTCATACTTATTTTCTAGAGCCACAATTTGCCTCTCTTTTCGAGGACCCCGGTCAAGACAAGGGCCCGCCGTGCTCCGGGAGAGTTTTCTACAAATTGTCGATAACCGGACATCTCTTCATTGCTTCTTTTTTCGTCATTTTCCTGAAAAATGTTCCCGGGTGCATCCGTCACGGCAGCCCTCCCCGATCGAACCCGCCCGGAGTCTGCAAAGAAAATCTCATCGCGTGCATTGACACGGGGTGAGTGCCCCTTATCTTTTATAAAAACGTATACAAACACACATCCTACGAAATGATGAGATTGATGATTGCTGAACTTGAGGCTGGGGCGGGTTTCTTTCAACGGGGCAGGTCTGCTTCCGGGGCGATCCTCGTCAACATCCGTAACACCAATCATCTCCACGGAGTTTAAGGTATGGACATGAAGCGCGACTACTACGAGGACGTCCAGCTGTTCAGCAGCGGCACCGTGCTGTTCTGGTCGGCCGCGCTCCTGGCCTTTCTCCTCACCATGCCCCTGTTCGTCCCCTCGTACTACTTCTACCTCTGCAACATCATCCTCGTGCACGTGATCCTGGCCGTGGGGCTGAACATCCTCGTGGGCTACACCGGCCAGATCTCGCTGGGGCACGCGGGCTTCTTCGCCATCGGCGCCTACGGGACGGCCCTCCTCATGGCCAGGCTGGGCGTCCCCTTCTTCCCGGCGCTCATCGCGTCCGGCCTCATCGCGGCCTTCTTCGGCTTCGTCATCGGGCTTCCCGCGCTGCGGCTCGAGGGCCCCTACCTGGCCATCGCCACCCTGGGCTTCGGGCTCACCATCATGCACGTCATCGGCAGGTGGGAGGTCTTCGGGGGCCGCATGGGCATCTCCACGCCGCCGCTCGACATCGGCCTCCCCCGGATGGGCTTCAGCGTGCCCGTGGATTCGGACATCAAGATCTACTACCTCATCCTGGTCATCGCGATGATCATGGTAACCGGCGCCAGGAACCTCATGAAGACCCGCGTAGGCAGGGCGTTCGTGGCCATCAGGGACGACGACATCGCCGCGGAGGTCATGGGGGTGAACCTCACGGTCTACAAGACCCTCTCGTTCGCGGTGAGCGCCTTCTACGCCGGGGTTGCCGGCGGGCTCTTCGCCTTCGTGCTGGGTTTCTTCGACCCCTTCACCTTCAACCTCGTCCTCTCCATCGTGTTCCTGGTCATGATCGTGGTGGGGGGGCTCGGGTCGGTGCTCGGGGCCATCATGGGAGCGACCCTCATCACCTACCTGCAGTACGAGCTCCTGAAGAACATCCAGGAGCTGCCGGTCATCGGGGCGGCCCTCGTGAAGATCTCGCAGAAATACCTGACCGTCATCGGACTGCAGAACTTCAGCTCCATCGCCCTGGGGCTCATCATGATCGGGATCGTGATCTTCGAGCCTTTGGGCATGTTCGGGATCTGGATACGGATAAAGAAGTACTGGAAGACATGGCCCTTCTGAAGCGAATGCCGCCGGGGCACGGCCCCCGGGAGTGAACTGGAAAGGGTGAGGCATGATAGAGCAGCTCATCATCGAGAGTCTTGCGATCGGGGCGTGCTACGGCCTGTTCGGCGTGGCGGTGGCCATCATCTACAAGACCTCCGACGTGGTGAACTTCGGCCAGGGCGAGATGGGGATGATCGCCACCTTCGTGGCATACCACATCCTCACCGTCTACGGGGCCCCCTTCTGGGCCGCCTTTGCCCTCACCATGGCCTTTGCCGTGCTCCTGGGAGTGCTCATCGAGTTCCTCTTCCTCAGGCCTGCCAAGGACCCCACCGTGCTCGGCCTCATCATCATCACCCTGGGCTCGGAGATGCTCCTCATGGGGCTGGCGAGCTGGAAATGGGGGGCCGAGCAGAAGGACTTCGCCTTTCCGCTGTCGGTGTCGAGAAATGTGAAGATCATCCCGGGCCTCGAGGTGAGCGAGTGGGCGCTGGGCGTGTTCACCCTGACCCTGCTCATCATGGTCCTCCTCTTCCTCTTCTTCCGCTTCTCGAAGCTGGGCATCGCCATGCGCGCCACCCAGCAGAACCAGAACGCCGCGCGGATCATGGGCATCAAGGTGGAGCGGGTGTTCTCCTTCACCTGGGCCATAAGCTCGCTCATCGGCGCCGTGGCGGCCATGTTCTTCGCCGCCCGGTCCGTGCTCGACCCGAACTTCATGATGGAACCCTTCATGCGGGCCTTCGCCGCGGCGGTCCTGGGAGGGCTCACGAGCATCCCCGGCGTCGTGCTCGGGGGCATCATCCTGG
>JAKLDU010000149.1 GCA_022703355.1 Deltaproteobacteria bacterium
CGGGGTCATCGCGGGGGTCGCCACCCGCACCGGCTGGGACATCGTCCGGGGGTCGTCGTCCAGGGGCGGGTCCGAGGCGCTCGACCAGATGGCGAGCCTGCTCAGACAGCGGAGGATCGCCGCCCACGTGGTCGACGGACCGAGGGGCCCCGCGGGCACGGTAAAGGCCGGGCTGGTCAGGCTCGCACAGCTCGGGAACGCCGTCATTGCACCCTTTTACGTCACCGCGGAACATGCCTGGTTCTTCCGCTCCTGGGACAGGTTCATGGTGCCCAAGCCCTTTTCCCGGGTGCGCCTGCGCTTCGGGGACCCCATCGCGCTCTCCGGCCTGAACGGGCCCGGGGATTTCGAACGCGAGCGGCTGAGGCTCGAGGACATCATGCGGCCCGGTCTCATATGCGGTTGATTTCTCTTGTTTCATTTTCATGAAAACAGTGGTACACATCTTCACGTATGATGGTGCATCCCGCAACGATCAGGAGGTTCCACGCCCCCGGCACTTTGTGCAAACAAGGAATACGCGCTTAGACCCTAAGCGACAATAATTCGTCAATGAGGAGGGAATCATGGTGAAAAAAGTATTGGGAATCCTTTTGGTGAGTTTTTTCCTGGCGACAACCGGTTTTTCCCTGGACCTCGGCAAGGCGAACATGCCTGACACCATCAGCGCGGGAGGAACCAACCTGGTAATCAACGGCGGCGGCCTCAGGTCGAAGTGGATGATGAAGGTCTACGCCATCGGCCTCTACCTGCCCCAGAAGAGCGGCAATGCCCAGGCGATCATGAGCGCAGACCAGCCCATGGCACTCAAGCTCCAGGTCACCTCCGGCATGGTCACCAAGGACAAGCTCCTCGGGGCCATCAAGGAAGGGTTTGAGCTCTCGACGGGCGGGAACATCGCCCCCATCAAGGCCCAGTATGACCAGTTCTTCGCCGCGATGACGGACGAGGTCAAGAACGGCGACGTGTTCGACTTCATCTACCTCCCGGGCAAGGGCCTGCAGTGCATCAAGAACGGCGCGGTGAAGACCACCGTCGCCGGCCTCGAGTTCAAGAAGGCCTACTTCGGGATCTGGCTCGGCGCAAAACCCGCCCAGGCTGACCTGAAAGACAAGATGCTCGGCAAGTAACACCGTCCTGCACATCACCAGCGGGGAGGCTGGAGGGCTCGCACCCTTCGACCCCCCGCTTCATTCATTTATTCATTCTCCCCTGCCGATAACGACCCCTGCGGGGGCCCGCGACACCCCGACACCCCTTGGGGAAAGGAGCGCACGTCAGCATTCTTTGGAGTTGCAGGAAAAGAATTTCCTGATAGTATTGACGCCATGAAAAAGATCATCGAAGACTGGCTGTCGCGGTATTTCTCAGACCCCGAGGTGATAAGCCTGGTGTTCGTGCTCCTGTCCGGCACGATCCTGGTGCTCATGTTCGGGCACATGCTCATGCCGGTCATCGTGTCCCTCATCATCGCATACCTGCTCGACGGCTTCGTCACCCGGCTCCACTCCCTCGGCCTGCCGAGGAGTCTCGCCGTGGCCGTCGTCACCCTGCTCTTCATCGCCCTGATCATCGCCCTCATCGTGGGCCTGCTCCCCCTCATCACCGACCAGATCGCCCAGTTCCTGCACCAGCTGCCCGCCATGATCGCCAAGGGCCAGCAGGACCTCATGCTCCTCCCGGAGAAGTACCCCCAGTTCATCTCCCAGGAGCACATCAACGGGGTCTTCGCCTACATCGACGCGAACATGACGGACCTCGGGCAGTACATCCTCACCGCCTCCATCTCTTCCGTGCGAGGCATCATCGAGCTGCTCGTGTACGTCGTCCTGGTCCCCTTCCTCGTGTTCTTCTTCCTCAAGGACAAGCAGGCCATCTTCCAGTGGCTGGGCTCGTTCCTGCCGGAGCAGCGCCGCCTCACCAGGACCGTGTGGAAAGAGGTCAACCAGCAGATCGTGAACTACATCAGGGGCAAGATCTGGGAGATCATCCTGGTCTGGTCCGTGACCTACATCTGCTTCTTCTTCATCGGCCTCGACTTCGCCATGGTCCTGGCGCTCTTCGTGGGCCTGGCCGTGCTCATCCCCTACATCGGGGCCACGGTCATGGTCATCCCCGTGGCGCTCATCGCGTTTTTCCAGTGGGGGGCCGACCTGCACCTGGTGTACGTCCTCGGCGCATACGCGGTGATCCACGCCCTGGACGGAAACCTCCTCGCCCCGCTCCTCCTCTCGGAGGTGGTGGACATCCACCCGGTGGCCATCATCGTGGCCATCCTCGTGTTCGGCGGCATCTGGGGATTCTGGGGCCTGGTCTTCGCCATTCCCCTGGCCACGCTCCTGCATTCGGTGCTCAAGGCCTGGACGAGCAGCATCCGGAGGCCGGTGCCGGTCACCTGCGAGGCCCCCGCTCACCAGGCCGCCGAGGGCATCGAGGCCCAGGTGAAATAGCCCCGTTCGAGCGTGCCGTTCTTCTGCTGCGCATCTGCCTGCCCGAACCGCATCGGGTTCCAGGGTGTTGTCTTGCGATATGCTGTCGCGGTTCCACAGGCGCATCTGCCTGTCCGAACTACAACGAGATTCAGGTGAGGCAACCCCGTTCGAGCCTTCCGCTCCTGTGAAACAGCCCTGAAAAGTCGCGCTTTTTACCCCCCGCACGGCAAAAAGCCACCCCGCACGATGCCTTGCTCACGAAAATACCCGGCAATCGCTTTAACATTGCGAACGAATTTCCGATAAGGAGGGGGATGTGGGGAGGTGCCCGCACGGCCCTCCCCGTGAAAACGACACAGACAGGCGGGGAGTTGAGCACCGAAAAGCATGATGACAGGGTATCTCATATGACGACCGCGCTTCCGTTCCTCAGGGAACTGAGGATCCTCATCGTGGACGACTCCGCGGTGGTGAGGAGCGTACTTTCCACGGAGCTCCTGAAGACCGGGGTGGAGGTCGTCCAGGCCGAGAACGGCCGGCAGGCGATGGACCTCGCCCTGTGCACGGAGTTCGACCTCATCATCACGGACGTGGAGATGCCCGTCATGGACGGCATAGAGCTCACCAGGAAGCTCAAGCTCAACCCCAGGACCCAGCAGATCCCCATCGTCATCCTGAGCTCGCTCGACCGGGAGGAGGACATCAGGCGGGGCTACCGGGCAGGCGCCACCACCTACATCTCCAAGGGCCAGGCAAAGAACTCGCTCATCGAGACCATCGAGAACGTGCTGCAGAAGGCCACCTTCCAGCGGGGCCGGCTCATCCTCGTGGTGGACGACTCGAACACCATCCGGACCCTGGTGGAAAAGGGCCTCAAGGAGGTGGGCTTCGAGGTGGTGAAGGCGGAGAACGGCCGGGCGGCACTCGACCTCCTCGAGCACGAGCGCAGGCCGGACCTCATCCTCTCCGACATCGACATGCCCGTGATGAACGGCGAGGAGTTCTGCCGGGACGTGCACGCCAACCCCGTGCTGGCAAGCATACCCTTCGTGGTCATGAGCGCCAACAACGACCGGCCCATCATGCGCCGCATGCTCCAGCTGGGGGCGGACTCCTACCTCGTGAAGCCCTTCAACATCGACCAGCTTGTCATCACGGTGGAAAAGCTCCTTTCGGACAAGCTCTTGCTCCTGCACAAGGAAAAGGAGCGCCTGGAGGTCGAGCAGCGCCTCATCCTCGCCAGCATCACGTCCCTGTGCAACGCGCTGGAGGCACGGGATTCCTACACCCGGGGGCACTCGGAGGCGGTTTCCTCCATTGCCACGCGCATGGCCAGGGAGATGGGCATGCGCGAAGAAGACATCGAGCACGTGAAGCTGGGCGGCAAGCTCCACGACCTGGGCAAGATCGGCGTGGTGGACAGCGTGCTCCT
>JAKLDU010000015.1 GCA_022703355.1 Deltaproteobacteria bacterium
CAGGGCCCGGAACCGGTGCTACCTCGCCTGGGGCAGGTTCAACAGGGCGGAGGGGTCGGCCCTGACCCGCCTGCTCCAGCTGCTCCCCCACCGTTCCCGGCTCGAAGCCGGTGAGCGGCCCAGGGTGGCCGGACCCGACGACGACCCCTTGCGGGTCGACCTGGAGAACCTGTGCGCCGGCTCGGGCGGGAACATCCTCGTGCAGGACATGCCGGCGCGGCTGCCGGCCCGGTACGTGCCGCCCGGACCGGGGAAAACGGAGGTGGCCTTCAGGCGCCTTTCCCGAAGCATCGACCTGTCGTGGAGGGTGGCGAGCTTCACGTCCCTGGTGTCGGGCGCCCATGCCTCAGGCGAGGCGGACCGGGACGCGCTGTATTTCGCCCCCCCCGCGGGGCCGCCGGAAGAAGGGGGCGAGCCCGACATCTTCGGCTTTCCCAGGGGCGCGCGGGCCGGCACCGCCATCCACGAGATCTTCGAGAACCTGGATTTCACCGAAGGAGGCGAAGCCATCGATGAGCACGTGGCCCGCGCCCTCGACGGCCACGGGTTCGACCCGCTCTGGCGGCCCGCGGTCTCGGGGATGGTCAGGCGCGTGCTCGAAGCCGGGCTGGGGGGGTTCTCCCTCTCGGACATCGGCAGGCAGGACACCCTCAGGGAGCTCGAGTTCTACCTGCCCGCAGGCAGGCTGACCCCCGGGGCGCTCCGGGAGGCCTTCGAGCTCCACCCGGGGGGCGCCGTGCCGGCCACCTTCCCCCCGGCACTGGGCGAGCTCGGGTTCGAGGAGTCCACCGGGTACATCAGGGGGTTCATCGACCTGGTCTTCACCCGGGAGGGGAGGTACTATCTCCTCGACTGGAAGTCGAACCACCTGGGGAACGCCCCCGGAGACTATGGCGAAGAAGCGATGGGCGAGGCCATGGAGAAGAACCGCTACCTCCTCCAGGCCCACATCTATGCCCTGGCCCTGCACCGGTACCTGGGAACGCGGGTGAAGGGGTATTCCTATGAACGGCATTTCGGCGGGGTCATCTACCTGTTCGTCAGGGGGGTCGATTCCACGAAGGGGCCCGGGTGCGGCATCTGCCGCTTCATGCCGGACCGGGGCCTCATCGAGCACTTAAGCGGCATCGCGTGTTCCCGGGGCGGGGAAGAAGGGGGGTGAAGGGCATGGAAGCGCCGTGGGATGACCGCCCGGCATATCCGCTGCCGGGGAGCCTGCCGCCGGGGAGCGGGGCAGGGAAGCTCTTCGAGCCCATCGACCTCCAGTTCGCGCGCCTCATGGAAAAGATGGCGGCACAGGGCACCAGGGGGGTGGGGGAGGCGGCCGCCCTGGTGAGCAGGTTCACGCGGCTGGGCCACACCTGCGTGGACCTCGGCGCGTACGCGGGACTTTCCCTGGACGGGGGGGCGGCCCTGCCGGACGTTTCTGCCTGGCGGGAGATTCTCCTGTCGTCCGGGGTGGCGGGGGAGCCGGGGGAATACCGGCCCCTGGTGATCGACGGCTCGTCGAGGCTCTACCTCTGGCGCTACTGGAGCTACCAGCAGACCCTCGCGGAAGGCCTGCTCGCCCTGTCCCGGGGGGAGGCGGCCTTCGACGAAGGCGAGGTGGGGCGCACGCTTTCCGGCCTGTTTCCCGCCCCCGCGGAAAAGGCGGCCATCGACTGGCAGAAGGTGGCCGTGCTGCTCGCCCTCAAGGGCCGCCTGAGCATCGTCACCGGTGGGCCGGGGACGGGCAAGACCACCGTGGTCGCGAAGCTGCTCGCCCTCCTGGGCGCGGCGGCCGGCAGACCGGATGTGGCCCTGGCCGCGCCCACGGGCAAGGCTGCCCAGAGGATGGAGGAGGCGGTGAGGAAAACCTTTGCCGAAACGTCCGCCACAGGGTTTCCGGACTGCCGGGAACTGCGCGCCTCCACCCTCCACCGGCTCCTGGGCATCGTGCCCGGCAGGGCGCGGGCCCGGCACTCCCAAAGCCGCCCGCTGCCCCACGACGTGGTGGTGGTGGACGAGGCGTCCATGGTTTCGCTGGCCCTCATGTCACGCCTTGTCGGCGCCCTGAAGCCCGGGTCCCGGCTCGTGCTCGTGGGCGACCGGAACCAGCTCGCGTCCGTGGAGCCGGGCCACGTCATGGGCGACATCTGCGGCGAGACCGCCGCGCCCCGCTATTCCCCGGGCACCTGCGCCCTTGTCCGCAGGGTTGCGGGGTACGAGCTCCCCGGGGGAAGACCCCGGGGGATGCAGGACTGCCTCGTGGAGCTGAAGACCGCGTACCGGTTCGGCCCGGACAGCGGGATCAGGGCGCTGGGGGAGGCCGTGAAGAACGGGGACCCGGGGGCGTGCAGGGAGCTTTTCTCCTCCGGGGGCATGACGGACGTGCTGGTCAGCGACCACGGGAAGATCGCCTCCTTTTCCCGCGCCCTCGAGCCCGTGGTGCTCGAGGGCTATGCGCCGTTTCTCGAAGAAACCGATGCGGCCGTGCGTTTGACGCTCTTCGGGGGGTTCAGGGTCCTGTGCGCCCTGCGGGAAGGACCGTACGGGGTGTCCGGCCTCAACCGCCTGATCGAAAAGGCCCTGGCGGCCAGTGGCCTCATCAGGCCCTCCGGGCTTCACTACCACGGGAGGCCGGTGCTCGTCACGGCCAACGACTACGCCATGAACCTCTTCAACGGCGACATCGGCCTGGTGCTCCGGGACGAAAACGGGGAGCTCGGGTGCTTTTTCCCCGGACCCGGTGCGGCGCTCAGGAAGGTCTCCGTGGCCAGGCTCCCGGAGCACGAGACGGCTTACGCCATGACCGTGCACAAGAGCCAGGGCTCGGAGTTCTCGAAGGTCGCCCTCGTGCTGCCCCCCGGGGATTCCCCCGTGCTCACCCGGGAGCTTCTTTACACCGGGATCACCAGGGCCAGGGAGCACCTCGATCTCTGGGCCTCGCCCGGGGTGATCGCCTCGGCAGTGGCCCGGCGCACGGAGCGGATATCCGGCCTGGGAGACCTGCTTGCACGGGATGGGAAAAAGGGGCCCTGACAGGGGCTCGCCCGGAGAGAAACGCGCCCCGGGCCCGCCCGGAGGCGCTGCGCCGGAAGATCCGGGAAGGGCTCAAAGGCTTGCCCGGAGGAAAATGCCTCCCGGGCGTGCCCGGCGGCGCCATGCCGGTAGATTCAGGTGGTGCTCAAGGGGTCGCCGGGGAAGAAACGGCGGTCATGTGCGCCCCGACCGGGGGAGGGACACGAGGATGGCGAAGGAGCGGTCGGTCAGCCTGTACCTGCCCTGGAGGACCTTCGGCGCCTTGCCCGGGGGCAGGCAGTCCTCGCCGTGGGGCAGGGACGTGTCCACGACGCGGCGCCAGGCCCGCCCGGGCCCCGGGTGGGGCAGCTCGAACGACAGGGGCTCCCAGTAGGTGTTGAGCATGATGTAGACGTGCTCCCGGGCCTCGGCGTCCTGCATCTCCAGGGCGAGGCTGTGCGATTGAGAAGAAAAGTCGGGCCCGTTCAGGCGCACGCCGTGCCAGGTGATGGCCGTGCCGGTGGACCCGGGGTACCTCGCGGGCACGTGCTCCTGGTGAAAGATCCCGCAGGAGCCGGTGAACTCGATGAGCCCCCGGACGAAGCGCGTGAGGCCGGCGTTCTTTTCCAGGAGGCCCCAGTCGAACCAGGTGAGCTCGCTGTCCTGGCAGTAAGCGTTGTTGTTGCCGCGCTGGGTCCTCCTCGCCTCATCGCCCATGAGGAGCATGGGCGTGCCCTGGGAGATGAAGAGGACGGTGAGGAAGTTCCGGATCTGCCGGAGCCTCAGGGCTTCTATCTCCGGGTCCTCCGTCTCCCCCTCCTCTCCGCAGTTCCAGGAGCAGTTGTGCTCGTAGCCGTCCCGGTTTTCCTCGAGGTTCGCGAGGTTACTCTTGAGGTTGTAGGAGACGAGGTCGTTCAGGGTGAACCCGTCGTGGCAGGTGACGAAGTTGATGCTCCGGTTGAGGTCGCGGTCGGGCCGGGGGTAGATGTCGGGGCTGCCCAGGAGCCGCTTCGAGAGCTTGTGCACCGTGTCCGGGTCGCCCTTGATGAACTTGCGCACGTCGTCCCTGAACGGGCTGTTCCACTCGGCGAAGCGGTCGCCGATGAACGAACCCACCTGGTAGAGCCCGGCCGCGTCCCAGGCCTCGGCGATGAGCTTCGTGCCGGCGAGCACCGGGTCGGACTCGATGGACCAGAGGATGGGGGGCCTCTCCAGGGGCTCGCCGAGCTCGCCCCGGGACATGATGGAGGCGAGGTCGAAGCGGAAGCCGTCCACGTGCATCTCCTCCACCCAGTAGCGCAGGCAGTCCATGATCATGGAACGGACCACCGAGTAGTTGGCGTTCACCGTGTTGCCGCACCCGGAGAAGTTCTCGAAGGCCTGCTTCTCCAGGTTGTAGAGGTAGTAGGCAGGGTTCTCGAAGCCCTTGAGCGAAAACGTGGGGCCATCGGCGCCTGCCTCGGCGGTGTGGTTGAAGACCACGTCCATGATGACCTCGATGCCGTGGCGGTGGAGGGTCTTCACCATGTCCCTGAACTCGTTGACCACCTCCAGGGGATCGCCCGTGGAGCCGTAGCCCGCGTGGGGCGCGAAGAAGGCCATGGGGCTGTAGCCCCAGTAGTTGCACAGGGGCCCCCGGGCGTCCTGCGCGTCGAACTGCTGCACGGGCATGAGCTCCACGGCCGTGACCCCGAGGTCCTTGAGGTAGCCTGTCCTGTCCGCAAGCCCCGCATAGGTGCCCCGCCTGTGCACCGGGAGGTTTGAGCTCGGGTGGCGGGTGAAGCCGCCCACGTGGAGCTCGTAGATGACGGTGGAGGCGTAGGGCGTCAGCAGGGGCTCGTCGCCCTCCCAGTCGTAGTCCGAGGGGTCGACCACCACTGACTTGGGCGCCCACGCGGTGTTGTCGCCCGGCCGGCACGCGTAGGTGCGGTCGTAGTTTTTCCCCAGGGCGAGCGCCTTGGCATAGGGGTCGACGAGGAGCTTGTAGCCGTCGAAGAACAGGCCACGGGAGGGGTCGTGGGGGCCGTACACCCGGTACCCGTAGAGCTGTCCGGCCTTGAGCCCGGGAACGAAGGCGTGCCAGTAGTAGAATGTCCTGTTCCGGCGGGGGTCGAGACGGATGACCCGGCGGGGCACGGCGTCGTCGGGGTCGTCGAAGAGGAGCAGCTCCACGGCCGTGCAGCTCTTGGAGAACACGCTGAAGTTGACGCCCTGGGGGGACACCGTCGCCCCGAGGGGATAGCTCCTGCCCGGCTGTATGTCGTGCTCCACGTTCCCGCTCCCTTTCACCGGCTTGACGGGCGCCCCTGGCGGGCGGCCGTTCAGCCTGCGGGCAGGGTATCACACGGAGCGCGGTCTTGTCAGCACCGGAGTGGTTCCTCCGGGACTCGGGCGGGACCGGCCCGGATCATTCCGTGTTTCCCGGCACAAGGAGCGCCGGGGGAAAAGAAACGGGACCCGGTCGAAGCCGTGCGGGGGAAGGGCTTTGGAGAATGCGGACGGCCCCGTGAGGCTGGACCCGGTCAAGGCCGTGCGGGGAAAGGGCACTTCCGGGAGGGTCGGTCCGGAGACAGCCGGCTCAGGGGTTCCCCGGCCCGGCGTGCACCACGTAATAGGGGATGCCGTTGACGACGTCTATGCTCCCGGCCCCGGGCCAGAAGCTCACGGAGTTCGCCCCGACGCCGGCCAGTCCGTGCGTGATGGAGAGCCCGGACACCGTCAGGTCGGAAACCCCGATGAAGCCGCCCGAGGTCTGGATGTTCCAGGGGTTGTACGGGCCCGGGGCAAGCCCGTCCGAGTCCCCCCAGGCGAGGGTGCCGATGTGGATGTTCATGGTGATGTCCACGAAGATGCTCACGCCGGCCTGCCCCATGACCTGGCCCATGGAATTGTCGTCCAGGGGCTTCATGGCGAAGGAAACGCCCGGCATGCAGAGCAGCACCATGAATATGACCAGCTTCTTCATACCACCTACAATATAATGAAAGCTGGCCGGAAGGCAAGAGCCTCCCGCTGCTCCCAGGCAGCAAAGCCCGTGTCAGGCGAGGAAGTGCGGGTGCCTTAAGTCTCCAGCGCGACCGGAAAACCGGGAGGTCCGCATATCGCGTCATGCCCCCTGACCCGAAGGGGCGGGGAGGCGTCACCCGGGTATGATATTTCTGTGTCGATTTGCCGATAGAGCTGAAGAATCACGGGCAGTTTCTGTGAGAAACCGGGGTGGTGCCGGGCGTGGCGCCCGGGGCGCGCCGTTTCCTCGAGGAGAAGACATGACGGACCGGCAGGACGGGGAAGACAGAAAGAGCAGGATCCGGGAGCTCGAAGGGGAGCTCCGCAGCGTCAGGGAGTCCGCCCGGGAACTGGAGGAGCGCTACCGCGCCATCACCGGCCGCTCCCTGGACATCATCTACACGCACGACTTCCAGGGGAACTTCCTGGACGCCAACGAAGCCATCGTCGGCATGCTCGGGTACGGCATGGAGGAGATCCGGTCGATCAGCTTCAAAGACATTATCGTCCCCGAGATGCTCCCCCGGGCCATGGACACCATCGCCGAGATCCTGAAAACCGGGTATCAGAAAAAGCCCAACGAATACAGGATACGGTGCAGAAACGGGAGCTGCATCTGGATTGAGACCAAGGGGTCGCTCATCTACCGCGACGGCAGGCCCCATGCCATCCACGGGATCGCGCGGGACATCACGGAGCGCAAGCGCTCCGAGGAACTCGTCCGGGAGCGGGAGCTGCGCTACCGCGCCATCTTCGAGAACACGGGCAGCGCCTCCATCCTCTTCGGGGAGGACACCGTCATCACCCTTGCGAACACGAATTTCGCCCTCATCACCGGCTATTCCCGGGAAGAGATGGAAGGGAAAATGAGCTGGACCTCCTTCATCGCCCCGGAAGACCTGGAGCGGATGGAGAAGTTCCACGCCCGGCGGCGGAAGGACCCCTCGTCCGCGCCGTCGTCCTACGAGTTCGTCATGGTCACGCGCTCCGGTGCCCGCCGCGACGTATTCCTGAGCGTGGGCGTCATCCCGGAGACGCAGGAGCGGATCGCCTCCTGCATGGACATCACGGAACGCAAGCGCGTCGAGCGGGATCTCCGGGAGAGCAGGGAGCGGTTCCGGGGCATCCTCGACAACATGGAGGAGGCCTATTACGAAGTGGACCTCGCGGGGAACTTCACCTTCTTCAACGCCACTGCCATGAGGGCGCTGGGCTACACGAACGAGGAGATGGACGGCATGAACTTCCGGACGTTCGTGGACGCGGAAAACGCGAAGAAGGTCTTCCTGCACTACCACAAGGTCTTCACGACCGGCAAGCCGGTGCCGGGCTTCGACTGGGAGGTGATCTGCAAAAACGACGCGCGGCTGCCCGTGGAGGCCTCCGTCTCGCTCGTGCGGGACGAACGGGGGAACCCGGTGGGTTTCCGGGGCGTGGTGCGGGATGTCACCGAGCGGAAAAAGGCCGAGGGCACCATCCGCAAGAGCGAGGAGCGTTTCCGCGACATGGCCCGCCTCCTGCCGGAGACCGTGTTCGAGGCGGACGAGGGGGGAATCCTCACCTTCGTGAACGAGGCGGCCTTCGACAAGTTCGGCTATTCCCGCGAGGACTTCTGGAGCGGCATCAGGGGCATCGACGTCCTCGCGCCCGGGGACCGCATGCGCGCCCTGGCGAATTTCCGGAGGATCCGGGAGGGCGAGGACGTGGGGCTCACCGAGTACACGGCCACGAGAAAGGACGGGACCGAGTTCCCGGTGCTCATCCATGCGGTCGGCATCAGGGAAGAAGGGCAGGCCGCGGGCGTCCGGGGTTTCATCATCGACATCAGCGAAAAGAAGAGCCTCGAGGAGCAGTTCATGAGGGCCCAGAAGATGGAGGCCATCGGCAAGCTCGCGGGGGGCATCGCGCACGACTTCAACAACCTCCTCATGGGCATCCTGGGCAACGTGTCGCTCATGCTCATGAACCTGGAAAGCGGCCACCCCTTCTACGAGCGCCTCAGGAACATGGAGGAGTACGTCCGGCAGGGCTCCGACCTCACCCGGCAGTTTTTGGGCTTCGCCCGGGGCGGCAAATACGACGTCAGGCCCACCGACCTGGGCAAGCTGGTCCGGCGGAACGCGGAGATGTTCGGGAGGTCGAAGAAGGAGGTGAGGATCCACCACAAGCTGCAGGAGGACCTCTGGACCGTCGAGGTGGACCGCGGGCAGATCGACCAGGTCCTGCTCAACATCTTCGTCAACGCGTGGCAGGCCATGCCCGGCGGGGGCGACCTCTACCTCACGGTGGAAAACGCCCGCCTGTCCTCCTCCGACGTGGCCCCCCACGGCCTCGAGGCGGGCAGGTACGTGAGCGTGTCGGTGGCGGACACCGGCGTGGGCATGGACGAGGACACCATGGCGCGGATCTTCGAGCCTTTCTTCACCACCCGGGAAAAGAGCAGGGGCACGGGTCTGGGCCTCGCCTCGGTGTACGGGATCGTAAGGAACCACAAGGGCTTCGTGACCGTTCGCAGCGAGAAGGGTGCGGGCAGCACGTTCGTGGTGTTCCTCCCCGCATCGGACCGGGAGGAGGAAACGGAAGCGAAGGTTGTCGAGCCCATCCAGAAGGGCGGCGAGACCATCCTCCTGGTGGACGACGAGGGCTTCATCCTCGACGTGGGCGCGCAGATGCTCACCCATCTCGGGTACAGGGTGATCCCCGCCTCCGGCGGGCGGGAAGCGGTGGAGACCTACCGCAGCAGGAGGCCCGAGATCGACCTCGTCCTCCTGGACATGATCATGCCCGACCTCGGGGGGAAGGAAACCTTCGAGAAGATCAAGGAGATCGAACCTGGGGTCAGGGTGATCCTCTCCAGTGGCTACAGCCTGGACGGGCAGGCGGAAAAGATCATGGAGAAGGGCTGCCGGGGCTTCATCCAGAAGCCCTTCAGCCTGGGCGACCTCGCGGGGAAGATCCGGGAAGTACTCGACGCCGGGTGAACCGGGAAACCCTTCCTGGCCGGGGGTGCGGCATGTTTCGGGCGCCCGCCGCTGCCCGGCCCTGCTGAAATGACGCGGGCTCCCTGTCTGGCAGGGGTGCGGCACTGTTCGGATGCCTGCCGTTCTCCGGCAATCCCCCGCAATCATTGTTGACAGGCCTTTCCGCGCTGCGATACCCTCAGGCCGGACCACCGGGTGAAGGGGAAGGAGGAGCGGAGGGCGCATGCTGACGTATCTCGCCACGGGGATGATCTTCGGCCTTTCGTCAGGCCTCGCCCCCGGCCCCCTGCTCACCCTCGTGCTCGTGGAAACGCTGAGGCACGGGGCGGGCGCCGGGGTCCGGGTGTCGCTGTCCCCCCTGGTCACCGACCTGCCCATCATCGGCATATCCCTGCTCGCCCTGACGCGATTGTCCGGGTCGAACCACGTCCTGGGGCTGATCTCGCTGGCGGGGGCCCTGTTCCTCGCGCACCTGGGCCGCGAGACCTTCACTTCCCCGCCGGTTTCCGTGGGGGCCCCGGAAAGCGGGGCGCAGCCGCTGCGCCGGGGGATACTCACCATCTTCCTTAACCCGCACCCCTACCTGTTCTGGACGACCGTGGGCTCGCCGCTCCTCGTCCGGGCGTGGAAAGACGGCGGGGGCGGGGCCGCGGCCTTCCTGGCCGGTTTCTACCTGTGCCTCGTGGGTTCCAAGGTGGTGCTGGCGGCCTTCACCGGGAGGGGGAGGCACCTGCTCGGAGGGAGAGCATACGGGATCTGCATGCGTTTCCTGGGCATCCTCCTGTGGGGGTGCGCCCTGATCCTCGCCGCGGACGGCGTGCGCCTGCTCCGGGCCTGACCCCCCGGGCAGGTTTTCTGCATCGGCGGAGTTATTCTCCGGGAACGCACCGGGCATTTCCATCTGTCGAACGTGAGTGCCGGAAACGGAATTGCCAGGTGTTTTCCTCCGGGAACGAACCGGGTATGGTCATGGGGGAATCCTGAAAAGAGGGCGGAAGAAACCGCCGTTCTGCCGGGCCGCATGCCAGGGAGGGACCGGGGTGTTGGCAAAAAAAATAGCCAGGAAGCACGGTGCCGCCTGGCAGTTATGAAGAGAGTGTTTTTTCCTGGTGTCCTTATCGGCCGCGGGCAGAAGATTCTGTAGAAAGAAAGAAGATGACGCGGGTTCTTCAGGACCAGGAACGGCTGCCAGGCGCAGGCGGAGGGCTCTGCCAGGGGAGTGGCAGGGGCCGCCCCGCTGCAGGCCGCGGGAAAGTGAACCCCTGAAAGGGGCATGACGCTTCCTTGCCCGGGGATCACAAGAGTCCCCGGGGAAAGGCGGGAGAGCCCGAAAGAAGGGGGTTTCAGATCACTTCAATCTCCGGGCAGACCTTTCCGAGCTCGCCGTCGCGGTCCATCCTGAGGGTCTCGGGCAGGCGGTCGAGGATGTCCTGGGCGGTCATGCCGTCCTGGCCCCTGTCGCGCGCCGCCAGGTCCCCCGCCGCGCCGTGGATGAGCACGCCCTTGCACACCGCGTCGTCGAAGGGCAGCCCCAGGCCGTACATTGCGGCGATGGTCCCCGTGAGCACGTCCCCCGAACCGGCAGTGCCCATGCCCGAATTCCCGCTCAGGTTGATCCTGACGCGGCCGTCCGGGAACCCCACGAGGGTGCTCGCCCCCTTGAGCACGATGACGGCACCCAGGTCCCGGGAAGCTGCCGTCAGCGAGCTTATCCGGTCGCGGTCGATCTCGCCTGCGGGGCGGTTCGAGATGAGCGCCATCTCGCCTGTGTGGGGGGTGAGGACCGTGGGGTGCGTGCGCTTCCTGACGATGCCCGGGTCCCCGGCGATGGCTGCGATGCCGTCGGCGTCCAGGATGAGGGGCTTGTCGATGCGGGCTGTCAGCTCCCGCACCAGCCTGGCGGTGTCTTCGTTCAGGGAGAGGCCCGGGCCGACGGCCACCACATCCACCTTGCCGGCCATTTCGAGCAGGGCCTTCCTCCCCGCGCGGGAGAGGCTCCCCTGGGGGGTTTCGGCCTGGGGAAGGAACACGATCTCGCTGCCCTTCGCCGCGACGAAGGGCATGACGCTCTCCGGGCACGCGAGCCTCGAGTACCCGCCGCCGGCCTTCAGGAAGGACATGGCGGAGAAGTAGGGGGCGCCGTAGTAGCCCCGGGCGCCGGCGATGAAGAGCGCCTTTCCGAAGGAGCCCTTGTGCCCTGCCGGGTCGCGGAAGGGGAGGGCGGGGGGGGCGTTCACCTCCACCAGGATGTCCGGGGAGCGGGTGAGCTCCGGCGGGAAGGAGATGTGGCTCACGAAGAGCTTCCCGCAGTGCCAGGAGCCCGGCGGAAGCAGGCTGCCGGCTTTCGGCAGGCCGAAGGCGACGGTACAGTCGGCCTGGACGGCGCATCCCATCACGCGGCCCGTGTCACCGCTCACACCCGAGGGGATGTCGAGACTCAGCACGAAGCGGGGGGAATCGTTGAGCGCGCCTATGGCCTGGGCGAAGAGTCCGGTCACCGTGCGCTTCAGGCCGGTGCCCAGGAGTGCGTCCACCGCCGCGTCGGCGTGGAGGATGGCGGAGCGCAGGTCCTCGATGGAGCGGAGGGTGGACGTCTCGACGGGCAGCCTGCCCAGGATTTCGAGGTTCTTCCGGGCAGCCCCCTGGTAGCTTTCCCTGTCCCCCAGGATGAACACCCGGGGCGTGCCGCCGGAGGAGAGGATCTTCCGGGCGAGTACGAAGCCGTCGCCGCCGTTGTTTCCGGGGCCGCAGACCACGACGAAGGAGCCGCCGCGGATGCCCGCCTCGCGGTCGAGCAGGGTGCACGCCGCAAGGCCCGCGTTCTCCATGAGGAGCAGCTCGTCTATCCCGAACCGCGTGGACGCGGCGGAATCCATGGCCCTCATCTGGTCGACCGAGGTCACCTTCATGATCACACTCCCCGTTTTCGAATGGGCGGGCGGCAGGCCGGCCGGGGGCCTATTTCTTTTCCGTCTGGCAGTCGCCTCTCCAGAGGCAGTTCAGAACACGGCAGTCCGTGATGTTCCTGTAGCAGGGGGAGTTGCCTTCCGCGGCCTGGATGTCACGGATGATGTCGGCCTTCGATCTGCCCACGCCGGCCTTGACCCCCACACCCTTTGCGATCTGCCTGATTTCCTGCAGTTTCATGCCGGTCCTCCTTTCATGATCATCCCGAAAAAGGGCGGTACATCTGAAATATACGCACTGACAATACTTACCTCAAGTACCAAAATCGGGCATGAGTCAATAGAATAATTGCCAGCGGGCAGGGAAACGGGGGCGGTCACGTGATGAAGACGCCGGCCATGGTGGCGCACATGAGGAGGAGAAAGCCCGGGAGGATGGCCTTCTTCAGGGCCGGGGCCCCGATGACCATGACGAACATGCCCTTGAGGAAGGTGTTGGCCACGGTGGCGAACATGATGGACCTGGCCGCCGTGGCAGGATGGATGCCGTTCTGTCCGTCGGAGAGCTGGGTGAGGGAGAGCGCGATGGCGTCCACGTCCGCGAGCCCGGAGAGGAAGCTCGTGAGGTAGATGCCGCTGTCGCCCAGGTAGGTCTGGGCCGCGCGGGAGGCGAAGAGAATGAGGAGGAACACGGCGCCGAAGGTGATGGAGGGCCACAGCTCGAAGGGGTTCTTCACGCTCAGCTCCGCCCTGTGGTCGCTGCGGTGGATGACGAAGAGGAAGAGGGCGTAGGCGAGGCCCACGGCGCAGGGGATGAGCAGGGCTGCCAGGAGCAGGGAGGCGAGCTCGAGGTTGATCACCGCCACGATCCCCAGGAGCCGGGCGAACATGATGGACCAGGCGATGAATATGGCCAGGGCGAACGGCTGGGACAGCTCTTTTTCGCACCGGCTCCGCTGGCACAGGCCCAGGGTGATCGCGGTGCTCGACGCGATGCCCCCCAGAAGGCCCGTGAGGCCCATTCCCTTCTCCGCGCCCAGCACCTTGATGAGGATGTAGCCCACGAAGCTGATGCCCGAGATGAACACGACCAGGAGCCATATGACGAAGGGGTTGAACACGTCGAAGGGCGGCGGCCCGAAGGTCCTGTTGGGGAGGATGGGCAGGATGATGGCGGTTATGACCGCGAACTTGAGGGTGGCGTAGAGGTCCTCGCGGGTGAGGCGCTGTACGAACGAGTGCGTCTCGGGCTTCAGGGAAAGCATGACCGTGGTGGCCACCCCCAGCGCGATGCCCAGGGAGACCTTGCCCCAGAAGATGAGCGCTCCGGCGAGCACGGTGATGAGGGCGGAGATGGGCGTGGTGAGGCCGCTCTGCCCCTTCCACGCGCCGATGAAGTAGGTGACCGTGAAGAAGGCCCCCACCACGACGATGACCGCCACGAAGGGCAGCGGCGAGGAGATGAGGTTCGAGGCGAGCGCGCTCGTGCAGCCGATGAGGCCCATGAGGGCGAAGGTCCTGATCCCCGGGTGCTCGGTCTCGGATTCCGTGAAGGAGTATTCCCGCTGTATGCCCACGAGGATGCCGATGAGCAGGGCTGTCCCGAACCTGAAAAAGAGCGTCGCCTCGTCGAGCATCCACGCGTTCTGCATGTCCCTCACCCCGTCCGCATCATGGGTTCTGCTGATTTTCCCCGGGGAAACTGTACCACATTCTCCCGCCTTTGTGCATCGCCGTTTCCCTGCCCGCCCCTGGCGGTCAAACCGGGAAAGGCACCCCTCCCGCAGGCCGAAACGGCCGTCCCCGCACCGGGCATTCCGCTACCCGGCCTTTTTCGCCCCATGGGCGTTCAGGAAGTCCAGGTAATGCCGGGCCGCCTCCTCCGGCCGCTCGAGCATGGGCAGGTGGCCGCAGTCTTTCATGATGACGGTCTTCTCCCGGGGCAGATTCTTTTCGAGCACTTCCGTGGTGGACACGTGGAGGATCCTGTCGCGGTCGCCCCAGAGCACGAGCACCGGCAGGTGAAGACCGGGGAGGAGCGGGACCGGGTCCACCAGGTTGGCGTTGAAATCCGCGAACATCTTCTTCAGGAAGGGGCCCGACCGGACGGCCCGGTCCGCAAGCACGGATTTGACGGGCCAGGGCATGAAGGGCCTCCGGTAAAAGGCGAAGTCCAGGAGCCGGTCGTACTCTTCCCGCGTAACGGGGGTAAGCGGGCTTTCGCCCCGGGCCATGGCGGCCATGAGGTCGCTCTGCCCGGGCACGCCCGTGAAAAAGCCCGCGGTGTCCATGAGGCAGAGGTCCATGACCCGGCCCGGGTTGCGTGAGGCGTAGAGGATGGAGACGTACCCGCCCATGGAGCTGCCCGCCAGGTGGAACCTGCCCAGCTTCAGGGCGTCGGCCGCCCGGGCGAAGCTTTGGGTGAAGAACTCCACCGAATAGGTCTGGTCCTCGGGCTTGGCGCTGTCGCCGTGGCCGGGCAGGTCGAGGGCGATGACCCGGTAGCCGGCGGGGAGGTGCCTGACGAAGCGGACCCAGTTGTCCCTGTCCGCTCCGAACCCGTGGAGGAGCACGATGGTGTCGCCGCCCCCCGGGCGCTCCAGGTAGCTCATGACCATTCCGCCCGCGTTCACGGACCGGGGGGCCAGGTGGGAGACCCAGCGCTCGAGGCCCAAGAGGCGCTCGCAGACGCCGTCTCTGGAAAAGGAAAGGACCCCCACCGCCAGGATCAGCAGGGCGGCAAAGCTTAAGGGTATGAATCTCCTGCCCACCGCTCACCTGTCGGAGAACTTCGGTTCGCGCTTGCCTAAAAACGCGGCGGTGCCTTCCTTCTTGTCCTCGCTGGCGTAGCAGATCCCGAACTGCTCGCGCTCGTACTTCATGCCGGTGTTCAGGTCCATGGCCGTGCCTTCGAGCACCGCCCTCAGCGCCGCCTGCACCGCGACCCTGCTCTTGCCCGCGATGGCGGCCGCGAGCCTGACCGCCTCGTCCACCACGGTGCCCCTGGGCACGGAGCGGTTCACCAGGCCGTAGCCGGCGGCCTCGCTCCCCTTGAGGAAGGTGCCGGTGAGGATGAGCTCCAGCGCCCTGCCTTTGCCGATGAGGCGCGGCGTCCGCTGGGTGCCGCCGTAGCCCGGGATGATGCCCAGCTTGATCTCCGGCAGGCCCAGGGTGGCCGATTCGTCGGCCAGCCGGATGTGGCACGCCAGCGCCATCTCCATGCCGCCCCCCAGGCAGAAGCCGTTGATGGCGGCGATGACGGGCTTGTCCCCGTTCATGATGAGGTTCGAGAGGATCTGGCCCGGCAGGAGGGAGTCCGCGCCTTCCTGGGCCGTGGTGAAGTTGTTGAGCTCGGTGATGTCCGCGCCCGCGATGAAGGCCTTGCCCGCGCCGGTGAACACGATCACCCGCACGCCGGGGTCGGCGAACGCCTTTTCGAACGAGTCGTGGATCTCGTCGATCACCGCACTGGAGAGGGCGTTCATGGGCGGGTTGTCGATGACCATCATGGCCACGCCGGTTTCGTCCACGCTGTAGGAGCAGCGGGTTCCCTCATTGACCTTTTTCACGCTCAACCTCCCTTCATGATATGTCCTGGTGCCCCATGGGATAATGAACAACTAAAAAACTAGTATATGACGCGATCCCCTGTCAATCCAGTTCTGGGTTCGGGCGCAAGGGCGGCCTCAGCCGGGGGCGCGGGCGTGCGGCAGTCGCCTTCACCCTTCCGAGAGCCCCTCGATGAGGGCCAGCACGTTCTGCCCCAGGACCCGGTGGTTGTACCCGCCCTCGAGGATGGCGAAGCAGCCGCCCCCGTTCCTCAGGGCCGCCTGCCTCGCGGCGCGGCCCATCTCCCGGTAGTCGTCCGTGGCGAGCAGGCCGCCCCAGTCCTGGAGGTGGTTGTCGAACCCGGCCGAAATGGCGATCATGTCGGCCCGGGTTTCGTCGAGGGCGTTCAGCACCAGGCGCAGATAGGAGTTGCGGTCGTGGGCGTCCGGGTTGAGGATGGAGACCCAGCCCCTGTGCCCGAGGATGTTCACGGTGCCGTCGCCGAAGTGGAGGTCGAAGTCCAGGATGAAGGCGCTCTCGATGCTGCCCGCCCTCTTGAGGCGGTCGAGGGCGATGGCCATGTTGTTGTAGTGGCAGAACCCCCAGGACGAGTTCGCGGAGGCGTGGTGGCCCGGGGGCCGGATGAGGCCGAAGCAGGGCTCGACCAGGCCCGTCCGGGCGGCGAGGAGGGCCCCGCCGGCCGCCAGAGAGGCGATGGGGTGCAGGCCCTGGCGCATGACGCGGTCGATGTGGTCCTTCGTGTGAATCGCCGAGATGTCCTCCATCGAGGCCGGTTCGGGGGAAATGAACCGCACCCGGGGGGCGATGGCCTCCACCACCGCCTCCATCCTCCCCCCCTCCGCGGCGGGGTCGGAGTCGTACACCCTGGAGAAGTCCTCGTGAAAGACTGCCTTCATGCCCTTTCCCCTTCCCGGGGCCCCGTAAATATTCGACCCCGTATTGCCGAGATGAATCAATGTATATTAAGATATGATAGAACATCCCTCAGACGGATGCATGCAAAAAGAACAAGGGGGAGGAGATGACGACGAAGATAGGGATACTGACCGGCGGAGGGGATTGCCCGGGCCTGAACGGGGCGGTCAAGTGGGTCGTCAAGACGGCTCTGGACCCGCTCCTTGCCGAAAAGAGGTCGAGGAAGTTCGAGGTGCTCGGCATTCGCGAGGGCTGGAAGGGCCTGGTGAACGTGGACCCGGACGACGAGAGGAGCAGGGCCCTCTACCTGGAGCCCCTCGACGAGGAGAAGGTCAGGACGTGGGACCGCACCGGCGGCACCAACCTGGGCACGTCGCGCACCAACCCGTTCAACCCCGCAAACGACCGGTCGGACAAGGTCATCGAGAACATCGGCAGGCTCGGCATCGACGTGGTGGTGGCCGTGGGGGGCGAGGACACCCTGGGCGTGGCGTACAAGCTCCACAAGCTCGGCATCAGGACGGTGGGGATCCCGAAGACCATCGACGGCGACCTCATGGGCACGGAGTACTCCCTGGGGTTCGATTCGGCCCTGAACGTCATCATGGAGGAGATCGACCGACTCAGGACCACGGCGGGCTCGCACAACCGGATCTTCGTGGTGGAGACCATGGGCAGGCACGCCGGGTGGCTCGCACTCCAGGGAGGCGAGTGCTCCGGCGCGTACATCATCCTCATCCCCGAGGAGCCCTTCAGCATGCAGCGCGTCTGCGACCTGCTCATGGAGCGCAAGGGCCGGGAGATCCAGTACAGCATCGTGGTGGTCTCCGAAGGCGCCCAGCCCAGCGAGGGCGGCGAGTTCTACAAGGACGAGAAGGTCGACGACTTCGGCCACAAGTCCCTGGGGGGCATTGCCGGGTTCATCTCGGACCAGATCCAGAAGACCACGGGCTTCGAGTCCCGCTACGTGGTCCTGAGCCACCTCCAGCGGGGCGGCGTGCCGTCGGCCCGGGACCGGCTCATGGCCCGGTGGTTCGGCATCGCGGCCGTGGACATGATCCTGAACGAGGACTACGGCAGGATGGTGAGCTCCCTCCACGGCGAGATCACCACCGTTCCCATGAAGGACATCATCAACCGCATCAGGACCGTGGACGTGGACAAGTACTACGACGCGGAGCGGTACAACGGTAAGCGCACCATCCTTTAGACGGCCCCGGCCTTCTGGGGCAGCGGTTCGCCTTTCGGCGGGAAGCGGAAGGACTGGAGATTGAGCCCCAGGTCCAGGTCCCGCTTGGGGCGGAGCAGGCCCTGGAACAGGAGGGCTTCCTCCTCGTGCCTGGCGATTGCCTGGCCCAGCCTGTTCCCCAGGGCGGGGGCGTGGGCGAGGATGTTCTCCAGGCTCTGGAACTCTCTCAGGAGCTTTGCCGCCGTTTTCATGCCCACGCCCGGGACGCCCGGGATGCTGTTGGTGGGGTCCCCGGCCAGGGCCAGCAGGTCGGCGAGCTGGTGGGGCCTCACCCCGAACCTGCTCAGCACGTGCCCCTCGTCGAGGTCGCGCTTGCCGAAGTGGTCCCTCACCCGGACGAGGGCCGACAGGAGCTGCAGGAAGATCTTGTCCGTGGACAGGATGACCGCTTCGCCCCCCCGCGACTCGACCTTGCACGCCAGCGTCGCGATGACGTCGTCCGCCTCCCAGGCCTCGAGCCCCACCGATTTCACGCCCTCCCCGAGGAACCCCTCCCTGATGGCGGGCAGGCTGCACTCCAGGTCTTCCGGCATGGGGGGGCGACCGGTCTTGTAGGACGGGTACAGCTCTGACCGGAAGCTTTTCCCGTGGCCTTCGAAGACGCACAGGGCATGGGTGGGGGAGCACTCCTTGAGGGCCCTGCGCAGCGACTGGACGCAGGATTCGACGGCCGAGGAGCCCATCTTTCCCCCAAGACCCTCCCGCTGGGCGGCATCCACCCTGCGGATGAGGTTGAGCGCATCGACGAGCAGGACGTGTATGGGCATGGGGGGAGTATAGCAGATGCGGGCTGCGCGCTTAAGCGTTTCCTTGCGCCTGGCCCGAAGCCTCGGCCTTCGCCTTCTCCTCGTCCACGAAAAAGAGCAGGACCCCGCCTCCCAGGAAGAGGAGCGAAAGCGAGGTGATGCTCATCCGGGAGGCCAGGTCGCCCCCCGCCCCCAGGGACCTGAACATCAGCGCCGAGGAGCCCATGAGCACCGGGCCGAAGATCACGGCGAACTTCCCGAGCATGTTGTAGAACCCGAAGTACTCGCCGGACTTTCCCCCGGGGATGAGGCGGGCGAAGAAGGAGCGGGAGAGGGACTGGATGCCGCCCTGGACGAAGCCGACGATGGCGGCCATGAGGTAGAACTCCCCCTTCGTCCTGATGAAGGCCCCCCAGAGGGAGAGGAAGAGGTACACGCCTATGGCGATGAAGATGGCCCGCTTCGCGCCTGTCCTCTGGCCCAGGAAGCCGAAGAGCAGGGCGCAGGGGAAGCCGACGAACTGGGTGATGAGCAGGGCCGTGATGAGGTCGTTGGAGTCGAATCCCAGGGAGAGGCCGTAATCGACGGCCATGCGCACCACGGTGTCCACCCCGTCGATGTAGCACCAGTAGGCCAGGAGGAAGAGCAGGACCGTCCGGTGCTTCCTGATCTCGGAGAAGGTCGCCAGAAGCTGCCGGAGGCCGGCCTTGACCATCCCCGGCCGCCGCTGATTCGTCCCTTCCTCCCTCACGAAGAGCGCGAGGGGGAGGGAGAAGACGAGCCACCAGAGGGCCACGGTGACGAAGGAGAGCCTCACTGCCTGGGACGGTCCGGCGAGCCCGAAGAGGGAAGGCTTCACCACCGCCAGGACGTTGAGGGCGAAGAGCAGGCCCCCGCCGAGGTAGCCCAGGGAGAAGCCCAGGGCCGAGACCACGTGCATCCTGTTCTCCGGGGCGACGCTGGGGAGCAGGGAGTCGTAGAACACGTTGCCCCCCGAGAACCCGACCGCCGCCAGGATGTAGGCGCCCATGGCGAAGCCCCAGGCGCCCCTGGGGACGAGGGCCAGTGAGGCGGTCATGGACAGTCCCAGAAGGGCGAAGAAGATCAGGAACACCTTTCTGGCCGAGCCCCTGTCGGCGATGGCGCCCAGCACCGGAGCCAGGATGACGATGGCCAGGCCCGAAACCGAGTTCCCCAGGCCCAGGCGGGCCGTGCTCAGGGCGGGGTCTGCGCCGTAATTCCAGAACTGCTTGAAGAAGAGGGGGAAGAAGCCGGCCATGGCGGTGGTGGCAAAGGCGGAGTTGGCCCAGTCGTACAGGGCCCAGGAGACCACCGCCATCCTTCCCGGGTTCTTCATGGCCGCCTTTTCGAGGGTGGGGCGCCTACTTGTCCTTCGCCTCTGCGAGGGATGCGCCCTTGATCACCACGGGCGTCACGGGGACGTCGGTGTGCATGCCCCTGCTTCCCGTGGGCAGGTGCTCGATGGCGTCCACCACCTCCATGCCCTCCACGACCTTGCCGAACACGCAGTAGCCCCAGCCGCCCGCCGTTTTGGCCTTGAAGTTCAGGAAGGGGTTGTCCACGGTGTTGACGAAGAACTGGGCCGTGGCCGAGTGGGGGTCGTTCGTGCGGGCCATGGCGATGGTGCCCCGGGCGTTCATCAGGCCGTTGTCGGCCTCGTTGGCCACGGGGGGGTTCGTGGGCTTCTGCCGCAGGGACTCGTCCATGCCGCCGCCCTGGACCATGAACCCGGGGATGACGCGGTGGAAGATGGTGCCCTCGTAAAAGCCCGACTTCACGTAGGAGAGAAAGTTTGCCACCGTCTTGGGCGCCCGGGCCTGGTCGAGCTCGATGACAATGTCGCCCCTGGTGGTCTGGAGCCTGACCCGGGGCTGCTCGCCGGCGGCTGAAGCCGGTGGCACGAGGCCGAAAAGCACGATGGACGTCAATGCGCATATTCTGCTCACGAAAAGCCTCCTTGAGGGAAATGGGGTGCCCGGGTAATCTCTCACATTTGGGACGGCATGCACAAGGGGTTTTCTGGCCGGGAAGCACCGCCGCGGACTCAGGACTCCCGCGGGGTGATGCCCCGCCTCAGAAGCCAGTCGCTCACCGCCGGCCCGGTGCCGTAGGGCCAGGGCCGGACCCGCTCCGGCGCGACCCTCCTGATCTCCTGCAGCTCGGCCCCGAGGGCGACCTCGCCCGACGCCTCGACGTGGTACACCAGGAGGAGCTGGTTGCGCAGGGTGAAGGAGTACATGCCGACGAACTCCCGGATCGTCCCCGCAAGGCCCAGCTCCTCGGACACCTCCCGGAGCACCCCCTCCTCCGGCGTCTCGCCCTTCTCGAGAAAGCCGCTCACCAGGCCGAACATCTTCTCGGGCCAGCCGGCGTTGCGCACGAGGATGACCTCGCCTCCGTGCTCCACGATGGCCGCAACCACGGGCACGGGGTTGTCCCAGAACACGTAGGGGCATTCCGAAGACGTGCAGGCCAGTCTGGCCAGGCCGTCGATCTTTCGCTCCGCCAGGTCGCTTCCGCACTCGGGACAGAATTTCATGGACCGTTTCCCCCCTTCTCGTGAGTGATGAGGCCATACTATCCCCTCCGCGCCTTCCTTTCCAATGTTTTTACGCCTGCTCCGGGCGGTCTTTGGGGTTCCTTCGGAAGGCGGTTCGTGGTATGTGAGGTGCTCGAAAAGAAGAACGGGAAGGCGGGCAAAGGGTTGGACAGGGGGCGTGAATCATCGGTTTGGCCGGGTGTGCTCCTTCTCCTCGCCATGCTGCTCTGGGCGAGCTCCTTCATCGCCCTGAAGCTCGCCTTCGAGTCCTATCACCCCATGGTGGTCATCTTCGGCAGGATGCTCGTGGCCGCGGTGTGCTTCCTCTTCCTCGCGAAAAGGCTCGGGGGCAACCAGTGGAGGCCGGGTGACCTGAAGTACCTCGCCTTCATGGTGATATGCGAGCCCTGCCTCTACTTCCTCTTCGAGGCCCAGGCAGTGAGGAACACCACCGCCTCCCAGGCGGGCATGGTCACGGCCATGCTCCCGCTCCTCGTTGCCGTCGGGGCGAGCGCCGTTCTCCACGAGAAGGTGACGAGGAGGACCCTGTCCGGCTTCGCCCTCGCCATCGTCGGGGTGTGCATCCTGAGCGCCTCGGGGAGCGCATCCGCGTCGGCGCCCCGTCCCGCCCTGGGCAATTTCCTGGAGTTCGTCGCCATGGTGTGCGCCACGGGGTACAACATCACGCTCAAGAAGCTCACCGAGCGGTACTCCCCGCTTTTCCTCACCGCGCTCCAGGCGTTCGTGGGCGCCGTCTTCTACCTGCCCTTCCTGTTCCTGCCCGGGGTCGGCCTGCCCGGGGAGTTCCACCTCGTCCCCGCGCTCAGCATCCTGTACCTCGGCGTCTTCGTCACCCTGGGGGCCTACGGGCTGTACAATTACGGGGTGAGCAGGATGCCCGCGAGCCAGGCGTCCGCCTACGTGAACCTCATCCCGGTGTTCACCGTCATCCTGGGGTGGGCGGTCCTGGGCGAGCAGTTCACCCTTCCCCAGTACGGGGCGTCGCTCCTGGTCTTCGCCGGGGTTTTCGTGAGCCAGGACCGCTCGGCGCGGCAGAAAGCCGGGGTCATGCGGGAGCAGGAGGACTGCTGAGGGGTGGTCAGAAGCGCATGACCTCGCGGGGGTCGGGAACCCTGACCTCGAGAGACGGCGCGTGCCTGCTCACCCGCGCAATGAAGCCCTCGAGGTCCGAGCCGGGCAGGCGCCTCACCGGGCCCGACCCGGGGAGTTCCGTCGTGAAGTCGTCGAAGTGGAAGGGGATGACGACCCCGGGCTTGAGCAGCTCTATGCAGGCGTCGGGATACCCGGGCGTCTTCTTCCAGCCCGGGACGCACAGGAAGAGGATGTCGCACCGCAGGCCCTCGAGTTCCTCCGGGAGGCAGCCCGCGCTCCCCTGGTGAACGATGCTCACACCCCCCGCCTCGATCCGGGGCATGAACATGGCGCCGAGACGGTACTGGCCGGCCTTGAACGGAAGCCCTGCGCGCGGGTCGATTTCGCCGGGGTACGGGACCCTGCCGAACAGGACGCGGCCGTGGCGGGAAGGGATCATCCGGACGGATGCGCCCCCCGGGAGCTCCACCTCCTCGCCTCCCCGGCAGACGTGCATGCCCGCCCTGATGCCGGAGAGCCCGGCGAGGGTCTTCAGGGAAGGGCTCCCCACGAGGGGGCAGCCCGTCTCCTGTGCAAGGAAGGGGATGTCGAGGGCGTGGTCGAAGTGGGTGTGGCCGCAGACGATCGCCGAAACCCGCCCGCCGAGGCCTCGGACATAGGCCCGGAGCCTGTCCGCCGAAGGCCTCAGGCGCCGGAAAAGGAGGTCGAGCTTGCCCGCCCTCGTGAGGTAGGGGTCGACGAGGAGAGTCGTTCCTGCGAAGGCGATCTCGAGGCCCGCGGTGCCCAGCCAGCGGATATCCACCACGGCCGCCTCCTCAGATGATGGAAAATTCGCCCGTGCCGAAGATCGCCAGGATCTCGCCGTAAAATACCCGGTGGTAGTCCTTCTGCGGGTAGTTCTCTTCGATGGCGGGGTTCAGGAACTGCTCCGGCTTGAAGTCGTCCCAGTACATCTTCCTGAGCTCGATGATGAGCTGGGCCTCGGCGAAACCCGGTGCCTCGACCCTGGTGGAGGGGATGGGGGTGAGCCCGGTCTCGGCGATCTTGTTGCCGTCCCTGCCGGAGCGGGTGCCCAGGATCTGGAGGGCTTCGCGGTACTTCTTGCCCAGGGCGCACAGGGTGAAGGTGGGGCAGCGGTTCATGAACTCGAAGGTGTACCGTGTGGGGCGCACCACGACCTGGACGAAAGGCCTGTTCCACATGACCCCGAAGCTTCCCCACGCCACGGTCATGGAATTGTATCTCCCGGTTTTGAGGTCGCCGCTCGTGAGGACGAGCCACTGCCGGGAAAGGAGGGAGAAGGGCTGAACCTGGAACTCCGGGAAGTCGATGGGTTTCCTTTTCATGACCGTTCCTCCTGCTCTGTCTGCGCGTTCCCCGGCCCGCTTGTGATGGGGACCGTTCTGCACGACATTATGGCATATCGGTCCCCCATGGCAAGAGCATTGATAGAGCCGCCCGGGATTCCGCCAGGGTCGGGGCGTCTGCACGACCTTGAACTGCCCGGGTACCCGGTTGATCGCCGCTGGGGATTCCGACAGGGTCGGGGCGTCTGCCCCGACGGGGGCAGGCTCAGGAGACCGCCTCGAGGAAGGCTTCCACCTCGGCCGCAGAGGATCTCGACGCGTCGATGAGCTTCTCGAGACCCTGCTCGGTGAGGCCGATGGCCCGGAGGTTCGCGTCGTTCCTCCCGGGGGCGGTGTTCGCGCTCATCCCCATGCCCGCGGCGTGGCACGCCCAGTCCGCGGCGCTCACCAGCAGGGCGACGGTCCGGTGTTCGGCCGGGCACTGGTCGATGGCGTGGTGGTGACGCACGGGCATGCAGATGCTGTCCGGGAAATTCCACTGTTTCATGAGCAGGAAGGCGATTTCCGCATGGTCGATCCCCAGAAGCTCTGCTTCCACGAGGTGGATGGGGATGCCCTCGGCCTGGTGCTTCACGAGCACCTCAGCGTAGTCCGCCATGAAATAGATGAGGAACAGGATCTTGCCCACGTCGTGGAGAAGGCCCGCGAGCATGACCGAATCCTCCAGGGGTTTTCCGGTGATCTTCCCCGCCTCCTTCGATGCAAAGCCCACGGCGATGGAATGCCTCCAGAGCTCGACAGGGTCGATGAGGCCTCCCTTCTCCCGCGGGGTGAGGAGCCCGATGACGCCCGAACCCAGGGCTATGGAGACCACTTCCCTGAAGCCGATGACCGTGACGGCCCGGGGAATGGAGTCGATCTTTCTCAGCAGGCCGTAGTAGGGGGAGTTGGCGATCCTGAGGACCCGGGCCGCGAGGGACTGGTCGTTCGACAGGAACCGGGCCAGCTCCTCCGGGGTTGCGCTCTCGCTGTCCGCCTTCGCCAGGAGGTTGCCGATGACCACCGGCAGGGTGGGCAGGGAGGCGTCCCTGTTCCTGATGAGATCGACGAACCGCTCTTTCACGTTCACTCTGCTGCCGCTCCTTCAGCCACCCGGCAGGCAGCACGAAAAGGCCGCCCCGGGAAAATGCATGCATTCCGTATCGGAAAAGCGGGGGGGAAAGATGAGGCCGCGAAGCCCGGACGCGACGGGCAGGACGAGCCCCCGTTTCCCGCGGGAAAAACGGGGGGAACGGGGCGGCGCGGCCCGGGGTCGGAAAGGCCGCGGCTGGCAGGCGGCCCGCGGCCTTTTCCCGGAGGGATCAGGTGACCTTCGCCTTCCTGATGATCCGGTTGAGCAGGCCCGGGGCGACCCGCTTGAGGTAGACCCCCATCAGCTCGCGGCCGCCTATGCAGACCTCGTCCCTGCGCTTGTCCACCGCCTCGATGATCTTCCGGGCGCAGGCGTCGGGGAGCATGCCGCAGGCCTGCGCGTCGTCCATGACGCCGTGGGCGCCGCCGCAGCCGTTGAGGGCGTTTATGGAGATGTTCGTCCTGATGAAGCCGGGGCAGACGATCGTCACCGAAATGCCCTGCCTCCACACCTCTGCCCGGAGGGCGTCGAAGAAGCCGTGGAGGGCGTGCTTCGAGGCGCAGTAGGCCGATCTCAAGGGGGTCCCGATCTTGCCCGCCACCGAGCTCACCACACCGATGGACCCGCTTCTGCGCTCCAGCATCGACGGGAGCACCGCCTTGGTCAGGGCGACGGTGCCGAAGAAGTTCGTTTCCATGATCCTGCGGTCCACCTCGAGGGAGGTTTCCGCCGCGAGCGACCGCTGGGACACGCCGGCGTTGTTCATGAGGACGTCGATGCCCCCCGACAGGTCGAGGGCGGCCCTGGCCGCGGGGCCCAGCGACTCGGGCCGGGCGAGGTCGAGGGGCAGGACGGTGTGGCTGTCCGGGTTCGTGCATCTCCCCTTTATCTCGACGAGCTTCTCCTCGTTTCTCGCAGACAGGACGAGCCTGGCCCCCGCGCTGCTCCAGGCGTATGCCAGCGCCTCGCCGATGCCCGACGACGCGCCCGTTATCCAGACGACCGTGCCTTTTTCTTCCATGGGGAAAACCCTCCTCTTCAATGGGCGGGCACCCCGGGCGGCATCTTCCCGCACCGCATGCCCGCTTCCTTTCAGACCAGGTGCCTGCCCGCCCATTGGGCGGTCAGCCCAAACACGATGTGCCTGTTTCGGTCCAGGTGTCCCAGGTGCCCGTTGCCTTCGATGATGTGGAGGTCCTTCACGCAGGTGAGGGAGTTGTGGAGCAGGCGGGCGCTGTCCGGCCCGTCGATCCTGTCGTCGGCCCCGTGGAGCACGAGGGTGGGGACGCTGATGCCGGAAACCCTTCTCCAGGTGTCGACCTCGGAAGACTCCTCGAAGCCGGGGAAGGGGAAGCTCTCCCACATCCGGAGCACCCGGGGATCGCTTTTCCAGGCCGCATCCACCTCCGGGTCGCTCGCCATTTCCATCTTCAGGCAGGAGTTCACCAGGGAAATCCTGAGCCCCCTGCCTTGAAAGTGGGTTCTGACCTTGCCCGCGAAGTTGAGGATGCCCGTGCCGATGCATTCGGGAAGGCCGTACACGGGCCTGACTGTCGCGTCCAGGGTGACGAGCGCCTTCAGCCCCGGCTCGACCAGGGCGCACTCGAGGACGGCCGTACCCCCCGAGGATACCCCGAACGCCCCGATCCGCTCCTCGTCCACGCGGGGATGGGCGCCGAGCGCGGCGAGTGCGGCGCGGATGTCCGCCACCCACTCCGCCATGACGACGTGATGGCGGTTCCCCCCGCTCTCGCCGTAGCCGTGCATGTCCAGGGCGAGTGCGGCGATGCCGTGCCGGGCGAGGAAGGTGCAGAAGGGGAAGTAGTTTTCCTTGAAGTCCATGGCCCCGTGGCACATGATGAGGGCGGGTCCCGGGCGGCCGGGTTCGGGCAGGAACAGCGCGGACGCAATCGTGCTGCCGAGCGATGTGAACTCGAGCCTCTCGGTGTCGATCCTCACGCCATGCCCTCACCATCACAGGGTGATGCCTGCCGTACGGTCCGGGATGGTTCGTGGCGCCATCCGCCGGGCCGACGGACAACAGATGTGCCGCGCCGCCATTGCCGGTCACCCGTAAAAACACGAAACGCGCCGGTTCGCCCCCCGCGGGGTGGCGGTACTGCTACCCTACACGGAACCCGAGGAGGCCGCAACCCTGGAGGTTGATTCGCTGTAGGCCTTGATGCTCCGGGCGATCGTGTGCCAGGTCCGGCGCCGCTCGAGGTTCGCCTGGTAGCGCGGGTCCCCGAGGATGCGGGGAATGACGTACTGGGGGAGGTTCGTGGAGCACACCTCGAGCATCCTGGCGTTGACGATGCTCTTCACGTAGCGCTTGAAGTTGAGCTTGTCCTGGTTGAACACCTCGATCCAGCCGCACCGGGAGCCGGGCCAGGGGGTCTCCTTCGATATGCCCCGGAGCGCCATGCCCGGGGCCTCCTCGATGACTTCGCTCAAGGATGCGGTGGTGTGGGTGTCGTAGACCAGGTTGCCGTAGATCTCGTCGCAGACCATGAAGACCTCGTAGCGGCGCGCGATGTCCACCATGCGCTCCAGGATCTCCCGGGGGTAGACCGCGCCGTGGGGTTGTCCGGGTTGGCGACGGTTTCCCTGATCTCGTAGGTGAGCTGCTTCGAGTCCTCGTGGACGATGTCTCTCCTCATGAACGTTATCCCTGAATCCCGGATTACCCCTCTGCACGAAAGCCTTCCGCGGCGGCAGTGGCTCTATGTAATAATCATTACGCCCCGTGAATATAATTTCTTTCTCCGGGTGTGGGAGGTCGGGGGGAGGAGGGAGGCGCTATTTCAATCCGGGGACAATCACCGCACCGGGGAGCAAGGCCAGGGGCTTGGGGTCCGACGGACACCGGTGCGAACCCTCGCAGGGACTCTCAGCGGGACCGTCCCAGAGCTCCATCCTGAGAAAGACGTCCACACAGTCCGGGCAGAGCTGGGTGCCGCTCACCTCTTCGATGATCTGGAGCGCCCTGTCCCTGTCCATGCCCTTGCGGTAGGGCCGGTCGCTCGTGAGTGCGTGGAAGGTGTCGCCCACCGCGGTGATCCTGGCCCACAAGGGGATGCCGTCGCCCTTGAGCCCCTCGGGGTAGCCCCTGCCGTCGAAGCGCTCGTGGTGGTGATAGACGATGGGCAGGATCTTCGCGAGGCTCGGGACGGGCCTCAAGATCTCGGCGCCGATGACCGGGTGGCGCCTGATGATGGCGAACTCCTCGTCGCTGAGCTTGCCGGGCTTGAGGAGCACGCTGTCCACCACGCCGATCTTGCCCAGGTCGTGGAGCTTGCCGCCCAGCTTCACGTGCTCGATGTCTTCGTCGCGCATGCCCATCTCCCTGGCCATGCGCGTGGCAATGGAGGAAACCGCCTCCGAGTGCCCCCGGGTGTAGGAGTCCCGGGCCTCCAGCGCATTGCACAGGGAGGTGATGCTGGCGAGGATGAGGCGCTGCTCGATCTCCAGGCGCTCCTTTTCCTTGTGCAGGAGCAGAAGCTTGTCCGAAAGGAGCTTTTCCACCGTGATGACAAGCTGGTCGATGTTGAAGGGCTTCACGAGGTAGGAGTCCGCTCCCAGCTGGAGCATGCGGCGCATGATGGGCCGGTCGTTGTTGGCGCTCATGACCACGAAGGGTATGCTTGCCAGCAC
>JAKLDU010000150.1 GCA_022703355.1 Deltaproteobacteria bacterium
CCCCGTGGCGTCCACCATGATGGAGTTCAGGGACACGACCGTGGGAACGCCGTACTTCCGGGTCACGTCGCAGACCGCGCTCATCATCTTCACCGGCCCGATGGCCACGGCAAGGTCGATCTTCCTGCCGGGCTTGAGAAACTTCTCCTCGAGGGCCTGGCTCACGAGGCCCCGGAACCCGAAGGTCCCGTCGTCGGTGGCCACGACCAGCTCGTCGGAGGCGGCCCGCATCAGGTCCTCCATGATGATGACCTCCTTCGAGCGGGCGCCGATGATGGATATCACGTGGTTGCCGGCCAGCTTCATGGCCTGGGTGATGGGGTACACAGGCGCGATCCCGATGCCGCCCCCGATACAGGCGACCGTGCCGAAGTTTTCGACATGGGTGGGCTTTCCGAGGGGGCCGACGAGGTCGAGCAGGGTGTCGCCGACGTTCAGGTCGGCCAGGTGCCTCGTGGACTTCCCCACGATCTGGAAGACGATGGTGACGGTCCCTTTCCCGGGGTCGGCATCGGCGATGGTGAGCGGTATCCGCTCGCCTTCCTCGTGAATCCGTATGACGACGAACTGGCCTGCCTTGCGTTTCCTCGCTATCTTCGGCCCCGAGAGGACCATCCTGAACACACCCTTGGACAGCTGCTCCTTTTCCAGAATCTCCGCTGGCATACAATCTCCATGGCTGCACAATAAATTTTCATAAGCATGTCATTTATATTCTTTTGTTCACTGCCTTTACCACGGCGGTAAGGGTCCCGTAGGTGAGGAAGGCGCCGGGGGGCAGGATCATGACGAGAATCGGGACATAGGAGCCGCCGAGGAGGTGGTAGCCGAGGATGGTCCCGTTGCCCAGGAGTTCCCGGACGGAGCCGATCATGAGCAGGGCCAGGGTGAACCCGAGGCCCATGCCGATGCCGTCGGCGATGGACAAAAACACCGAGTTCTTCGAGGCGAAGGCCTCCGCACGGCCCAGGATGATGCAGTTGACCACGATGAGCGGGATGAAGATCCCCAGCGCGTTGTAGAGCGTCCTGAAGTAGGCGCTCATGACGAGGTCCACGATGGTCACGAAAGACGCGATGATGACGATGTACACCGCGATCCGGACACTGTCCGGGACGAGCTTCCTCACCGCGGCCACCACGATGTTGGAGCACACCAGGACAAAGGTCGCGGCGATTCCCATGCCGATGCCGTTCTCCACCGAGGTGGACACGGCGAGCGTCGGACAGGTCCCCAGGACGATTACGAACAGCGGGTTCTCCCTCCAGATGCCCCTGATCAGCTCGCTATTGAACGACATGTGCCCCTCCCAGTATCTGCTCCCTGTTCTTCTCGTACGCATCGAGGCCGGCCTTCACGGCGCCGGTCACGGCCCGGGGGGAGATGGTGGCGCCCGAGATCTGGTCGAAGTCGCCGCCGTCCTTCTTCACCTTCCACCGGGCGTTCTGCAGGGACTTGCCCCTGTACCGGTCCTTGAACGAGCCCTCGGTTATCTTGGAACCGAGGCCGGGCGTCTCCTTCTGCTCGACGATCTCGATGGAGATGATCTCTCCGTCCGGCTTTATGCCAACCATGACCCGGACCAGCCCCGAGTAGCCCTTGTCCGAAGAGGTCTCGAACGCGACGCCGTTGACCGCGCCATTCTGCTTGGATACGTAATACGTCGTGGGGCCAATGGTGACGGCGTCTTTGTCCGGCTGGTTGCCGTGGGGCGGCAGCACCGTGTTGAGCGAGCCCAGGAGCTTCATCCTGTCCTGGTACGCCCTCGGCTCCTTCGTCTTTTCGTTCACGTAGGCCAGCGAAAACCCGGCCAGTGCGCTGACCGTGGTCAGGACCACCATGAGCCTGAATATCTCTTTCATGTCGAAGCTCCGAACCGCCTCGGCTGCGTGGCCCTGTTGATGAGCGGCACCAGGGCGTTCATGATGAGGATCGAGAAGGCGACCCCCTCGGGATACCCGCCCCAGATCCGGATGATGACCGTGATCAGCCCGCACCCGATGCCGAACACGGCCTTCCCCTTGAGGCTGATGGGGGTCGTGACGTAGTCGGTGGCCATGAAGAAGGCGCCGAGCATCAGTCCCCCGGTGACGAGGTGAAATGCGGGGGGTGCGTACAGATCGGGGTTTATCTTCCAGAGTATCCCGGTGAACACCGCCACGGTCCCCAGGAACGCCACCGGGGTGTGCCAGGTGATGATCCTCCGGATGATGAGGTAGAGACCGCCGAGGATGATCGCCAGGGCCGAGATCTCGCCCAGCGAGCCGCCGATGTTCCCGAGGAAGGGGTCCATGAGGTCGAGCCGGGGGGCGGCGGTGATCGTGTGGTGCTCGAATATGGCCGTCTTCAGCGCCCCCAGGGGGGTGGCGCCGGTCACCGCGTCCGCTGCCTGTTCGAAGAAGGGCCGGGGACGAGGCCAGGTGGTCATGGCCACCGGGAAGGAGATGAGGAGGAACACCCGCGCCACCAGCGCCGGGTTGAAGGGGTTGCTCCCGATGCCACCGTACACCTGCTTGCCGAACACGATGGCCACGGCCGAGCCGATGGCCACCATCCACCAGGGGCAGCCGGCGGGGAGGTTCATGGCGAGGAGCAGGCCGGTGAGTGCCGCCGACCAGTCGCCCACCTGGACCTTCGTTCTCATGCCTTTCTGCCACAGCGCCTCCACGGCCACGCAGGAGATCATCGAAACGGCGATGACCGACAGGGCAGGCAGGCCGAAGAAGTACACGCCCACCAGGGCGCCGGGCATCAGGGCATAGACCACCTGCCGCATGATCCACGGGATGTCCTCGGGGGAATGGATATGCGGCGAGCTGGAAACGAACACGTCTTTCATCTCATGCCCCTTTCGCCTGCTTCGAGCCCGCGGACCGGGAGAGCGCCTTCAGGTGCCTGATGAAGTGCACGATGGGCCTCCTGGCCGGGCACACGTAGGTGCAGCACCCGCACTCCATGCAGTCCGTGAGGCCGCTCTTCCGGGCAGCCTGCCACAGGTCCCTTTCGCCGAGCCTGCTCAGCGTCGAGGGGATGAGCCCCATGGGGCAGGCCTCGACGCACCGGCCGCAGGAGATGCACGGGGAGTATCCGCCGATGTCGGCGTCTTTCTCCGTGAGCACCAGGATGCCCGAGGTCCCCTTCATGACGGGGATATCCTGGGTGAACTGGGCGATGCCCATCATGGGCCCGCCGAAGATGATCTTCGCCGCCCCATCGAGGCCGCCGCAGAAATCGATGACGTCCCTGAGCAGGGTGCCCACCCTCACCCGGATGTTCTTGGGGTTCCTCACCCCCCGCCCGGTCACCGAGGTGATGCGCTCGATGAGGGGGACGCCCGCGCTGCAGGCGTCCCAGATGGCCGCGCAGGTGCCGCAGTTCTGGACCACGGTCCCCACGTCCATGGGCAGCCCGCCCGACGGGACCTCGCGGCCGGTGAGGGCTTTGATGAGCTGCTTCTCGGAGCCCTGGGGGTACTTGACGCTCAAGGGGCTCACCGTGATCTCCCCGGGAGCCTTTTCCCTCATGACCCTTATGGCGTCGGGCTTGTTGGCCTCGATGGCGAGGACGGCCCTGTCGAGGCCCAGCACCCTCATGGCCACCTGGATGCCCTTGAGCACCCGTTCGGGCTCCTCAACCATGAGCCGGTGGTCGGAAGACAGGTACGGCTCGCACTCGACGCCGTTGATGATGAGCGTGTCGCAGGTCTTTCCCGGGGGGATTTTCAGCTTTACGTGCGTGGGAAACGCCGCGCCGCCGAG
>JAKLDU010000151.1 GCA_022703355.1 Deltaproteobacteria bacterium
GAGGAGAAGATCTTGAGGTAGGCCTGGACGCTGCCCTCGAGCTCCTTCCGGAACAGGGTGTCCTGGTTGAGGAGGTCCTCGGTGGGCGCGATGACCCGGTAGTTGACGGGCCGGCACATGGCGCGGTAGGCGACGAAGCGCTGGGTCATCTCACACTCGTAGTTCTTCTCCCGGATGCACTTCTCCACCTGGTTGAGGTTGATGCAGTCCATGATCTGGTAGTCGAACCTGTCCTTGAGGGCCTCCCTGATCATCCCGTCTGCCAGGTGCAGGGTGGGGCAGGTCTCGACGTCGCCGTCGCAGTCCTCGTCGCACCTGAGGTAGAGCACGAAATCGATGTCCGAGCCCTTGGAGGACAGGCCCATGTTCACGGACCCCACCACGTCCATGGCGATGTGGCCCTCGATCTTGCCGTCGAGCAGGCGCGCCACCTCCTCGAGGATGTCGATGCGGTCCTCGGTCTCCTGGGTCTGGAAGGCGCGGAAGAACTTCTTGATCTCGTTGAAGAGCTCTATCTCCGGGATGTGCGAGTATTTCTCCACGGCGGTGTCGCAGTTCTTCCTGGCGACCAGGGCATTGTACCGGTCGGGGTCGATGACCTCCTCGACCCAGGCGTTTTCCCTGCGGTAGTAGTCGGCGACGTCGTAGATCTTTTCCCCGGCGATCTTCCGGAAGATGATCTTCTGCACCTCGCTTTCCTCGAGCTCGATCTGGTAGAAGAAGCCCCCCTCCGTGACCTCGCCGGTGGTCTGGGTGACCTCGCCGAAGTTCGAGGGGTTCATGAAGAGGGTCCCGTCGAGGTGTTTGACCCCCCAGGCGTCGTGGGCGTGGCCCGTGAGGCAGAGCATGACCCGGTTGTTCTCGCAGTAGGCGCGCAGGGAGGGGGAGCCGAAGGGCCCGCCGTAGGAGGTGCGGTCGTTCACGCCGTACGCGGGCTGGTGGGCCACGATGATGTCGGGCTTTACGGCCCGGAAGAAGCGGTACATCTCGTTGTGCTTGTCGTTCGTGCCCATGCCCGCCTTGTAGTTCACGATGTAGCGCTCGGGGATGCCCGGCGTCCACACGTCGGCGCCGCCGTAGCCGCAGATCCTGAGGCCGTCGAGGCCGTACCAGTGGAGGTGGAGGTCGGTGTCGTTGAGCGAGGTGTACTTGAGGTCCATGTCGTAGTTGCCCGGCAGGCAGAAGATCCTCGCCTTGGGCTTGGAGAAAAAGAGGTTCCTCAGGACCTTGTACTTCTGCTGCATCACCCGGCGGGCGCGGATGGTGAGCTGCTGGAACCTCGTGCCCTTCTCCTCGACTTCCTCGGACACGCCGGGGTCTTCCAGGAGGTCGTCCACAAAGTCCTCGATGAGCAGGTGCTCCGCGCCCATCCGCCGGCGCAGCCCGTGAAAATATGACTGGATCTCATGGTACCGGATGGAGGTGCCCATGTCGTAGAAGGGGATGTCGATGAGGTCGCCCGCGATGATGTACACGTCGGCCACGGTCTCGCCCAGAAGGTTTTTCACCTTCTCGAAGTCCCCGTGAATGTCCGTGGCGAAGATGATCTTCATTCCAGGTGCCCTGCGCCCCCGCGCGGGGAAAGCAAGCGGGTTCGGTACGTCGCGGGCGCGTGGTCCGGATCCTGCGCCCCCGCGGGGGGAAAGCGATTACCGCGCAAAGTTGGGGGGTATCGGTACCGCCCGGCTCTCCCGCGCGGAAAAAGCAGACATCCTGCGGGGCCGCTTTCCCCGGGCGCCCGTCCGCCGCCTGTCCCCTCTGAGAAACCACTTACCACAGGCCGGGCGGTGAGCAAAAGCAAAACCTGCCCCTGTCCTGACGCCGGGCCTTTCGAATTCATCCTAGAACACATGCGATTTCCCCATGGCACGCGCCCGGGGAGAGGAGTATAAATCTTTTTAAAAGAGCCGGCATTCTCATGCCTTGAGAGGAGGACGTGTATGAACGAGATCCTGATCGGCAAGGGGGACCTGCCCGTTTACCTGCTCGGGAAGTACGGCAACCGGCACGGCCTGATCGCGGGGGCCACGGGCACGGGCAAGACCATCTCCCTCCTGGTGCTCGCGGAGGGCTTTTCCCGCATGGGCGTCCCGGTGTTCATGTCCGACGTGAAAGGCGACGTGGCGGGCATGGCCCTGCCCGGGGTCATGAACGAGAAGATCGGGCAGCGGGTGGCCCAGCTGGGCATCGAGGGGTACGTCAACGAGCCTTCCCCGGTGCTGTTCTGGGACGTGTTCGGCAAGGCCGGCCACCCCGTGCGCACCACGGTGAGCGAGATGGGGCCGAGCCTGCTGGGCCGGATCCTCGAGATCAACGAGACCCAGGAGGGCATGCTCGAGATCGCCTTCAAGCTCGCGGACGACCAGGGCCTGCTCCTGCTCGACCTCGACGACCTGCGCTCCCTGCTCACCTACGTCTCGGACCACCGCAAGGAGGTCTCCGACCAGTACGGCCTGGTGAGCACGCAGTCCATAGCGGCCATACAGCGCTCCCTGCTGACCCTCGAGCGGGAAGGGGGAGAGTCCTTTTTCGGCGAGCCGTCCCTCGACCTGAACGACCTCATGAGGACCGACCTGAGCGGGCGGGGGATCGTGAACATCCTGGCGGCGGACGGGCTCATCCTGAAGCCGAGGCTGTACTCGAGCTTCCTGCTGTGGCTTCTCTCCGAGCTGTTCGAGAACCTCCCCGAGGTGGGCGACCTCGACAAGCCGAAGCTGGTGTTCTTCTTCGACGAGGCGCACCTGCTCTTCGACGACGCCCCGGCGTCTTTGCGCCAGCGGGTGGAGCAGGTGGTGAGGCTCATCCGGTCGAAGGGGGTCGGGGTGTACTTCTGCTCCCAGTTCCCCGACGACGTGCCGGGCGAGATCCTGGGCCAGCTGGGAAACCGCATCCAGCACGCGCTCAGGGCCTACACGCCCCGGGACCAGAAGGCGGTGAAGACCGCGGCGGAGACCTTCGTCCCGAACCCGAAGTTCGACGTGGCCGAGGTCATCTCCCGGCTGGGTGTCGGCGAAGCCCTCGTTTCCACGCTCCAGGACAAGGGCGTCCCCTCGCCGGTTGAGCAGGCGGTGATCTGTCCCCCCCGCTGCCGGATCGGGGCGATCACCCCGGAGGAGCGGGCGGCGGTGCGTTCGCGCAGCCCCCTGGGCGCCAAGTACGACGAGCAGGTGAACCGCGAATCGGCCTACGAGATCCTGAGCAGACAGGCCCGGGAAAAGAAGGAGGGCGAGGAGGAGGCGCAGGCTCAGCCCCCGCAGTCCGCGCCGGGGCAGGCAGGCGGAGGGCAGCAGCCCGAGGCCCAGGGCAAGGTGAGCGAGTGGCTGTGGGGCACGAGCAGGAGGCAGGGCATGGTGGAGACCATGGCCAAGCAGGCCGCCCGCACCGTGGGGAGCCAGATCGGCCGCCAGATCCTGCGGGGTGTGCTGGGGGGCATTCTGGGCGGGTCACGCCGCCGGTAGCCCCGGCTGGAGCGTTCCACCGGCCGAGCTTCAGCCCGAAGGCGGAGGCATGCGTCTCCCCTGCCCCTGGCTCAGTACCTCCACCACGGCCCCCAGAAGGGGGAGCAGGGGTAATTGGGCGGCGGGGGCGGGCCGTAGTCCTCCCGGACCTCCCAGAGGTGGTATTCCTCGATGGTCACCACGGGGTAGGTGTACTCGTAGTCGCCGATGCGCCCCGTCTCGGTGCCCGTGACG
>JAKLDU010000152.1 GCA_022703355.1 Deltaproteobacteria bacterium
GCCATCGCGCTCGACGAAGACGTTGCTGCGCGCTCCTTCGGCCACCTCGCCGCGTTCGTTGAGAAACACCACGTCGAATACCGGCGACCCGGGGGCCAGGATGCTCAAGGCATCGTCGTAAACTTTCCGCGCCGTCGTCTTCATCCCCGACACGTCGGAGCCTGCCCCCGGCTCGGTGATCCCGCAGGCGCCAAGGCACGCTCCCGAGGCCAGGCGGTAAAGAAAATTCTTCTTCTGCTCCTCCGTGCCGGCCAGAAGCAGGGGATCGCTTGCCAGCGCCTGGGTCGTCAGGATGACCGATGTTGAACAGCAGACCCGCGCGATCTCTTCGACCACCAGGACCATGGAAAGCATCCCCGCTCCGGCCCCGCCGTACGCCTCGGGGATCTGAACACCCAGAAGGCCATTCTCCGCCAGGACCTTTACCGAATCGGACGGAAAGACCTCCTTCTCGTCGATCTCCGCGGCAATCGGGGCGAATTTCTCCTCCGCGATTCTCCGCACCGTGTCCCTCAACATCCGCTGGTCTTCATTCAAGATGAAATCCATGTTACTTCTCCTTCCAAAACCGTTGCTTTCTATTTTTCGTTTATAATTCTGCGGATTTCCCGCTTCAGGATCTTGCCCAGGCCCGTCTTGGGCATGGCGTCCAAGAAGAAGATCTTCTTCGGGGCCACGAAATGATGGAGGTGTTCGCCCAGGTAGGTCAGGAGCTCCTCCTCGGTGGCCTGCTGGCCCGGCTTCAGGGTCACTGCTGCGGCCACATCCTCCCCGTACTTGGGGTCCTTCACGGCAACGACGGCGCACTCCCAGATCGCCGGGTGCTTGTACAGCCAGCCCTCGGCGACGCCGGGGTCGATGTTCTCGCCGCCCTTGATGATCAGGTCCTTCAGGCGTCCGGTGATGTAGAGCTCCCCGTCCTCGTCGAGCTTCCCGATGTCACCGGTGTGAAGCCACCCGTTGACGAGGGCCGCGGAGGTCTCCTCGGGCTTGTTCAGGTAGCCCTTCATGACGATGGGACCCTTGCAGATGACTTCCCCCTCCTCGCCCCGGGGGACGTCCTTCCCGTCGGCGTTCACGACCCGGAGAGCCAGGCCGGGCATAGGGAAGCCCACGCTGCCGGGCTTGCGGGGCCAGTCGCGGCGCTGCCGCGTCATGGAGCCGCCGACCTCCGTGCAGCCGTAACCCTGGGTGATCTCGATCTTGAAGGTCTTCTGGGCGTTCTCCAGGGTGTCCAGGGCCAGGGGGCCGCCGGAGCAGATGAGGAGGTCCAGGGAAGACGTATCGTCCTTCGCGGGATCGAAAACCATCATCAGGAAGATGAGCATCGTGGGTACGACGGGGATAAAGGACACCCTGTAGTCCCGAATGGCATCCAGGACCTTGCGCGGATCGAAGGGGGGCATCAGAAGGCTGACGCAGCCCAGATGGTACAGCTCCAGGGTGCTGATGACGCCGAAAATGTGGTTCATGGGGACCGTCGTCAGCATGATCTCCCCTTTCTTTCCTCCCCAGACCTGGGAGCCCGTCATCATCTGCTTCTCCATATTGCGGTGGCTCAGCATGACGCCCTTGGGGAAGCCCGTCGTGCCGGAGGTGTACATCAGGATGGACAGGTCGTCCGCCTCGACGGGAACCACGTCTCCCAGTTCATCCCCCTTCGTCATGAGGTCGTCGTAAGGAAGCAGACCCTCGCCACGCTCCTGGCCGATCACGATAATCGTCTCGACCGTTTTCACGCCATCCGCGGCCTCCCGGACCTTGGGCAGGAGCTTGTCCTCCACGAGGACGAACTTGCACCGGGAATCCTCCAGAATGTAGCGGATCTCCTTGGCCGTCAGCATGAAAATGATGGGGAGATAGACGGCGCCGCAGCGGTTGATGCCGTTGATGAGGACCGGCGTCTCGGGGAGGTTGCTCACCACCGTGCCGATGATGTCGCCCTTCTGCACCCCCATTTTTCGAAGGCCCGTGGACAGGCGGCGGGCCTGGTCCAGGAGATCCGTATTTTTAAGCCGTTTTTCGCCTTCCGGGCCGAGATAGATGAACTGCTCGTACTCTCCGTAGTGGGCGACGTTGAATTCCAGAAACCGGCTGATATTGCTTTCCATGAACGCTCTCTCCTTTCTTTGCTGCGAGCCCGTTGGCCCGGTGACGGTCATGTTGAGCCCTGTTCAACATCTGATCCATCGTTCCGTGGGGGGAAATCCCGGGGACAGCCGGTCCAGATCCTGCTGGAGCTTCCCGAACATGTCTTGAGACATGGAAGAATGCTTTCTCAATCCCCGGAGGGAGCGAACCAGCGCGGCGGGCGGGTCCGGGCCGTGTCACACTCCGGCGAACCGGGTCCCGCTCCCGGCGATCAGAGCAGCCCCCGCTCCCGGGCGATTTTGAGCTGCATGTCCATCACGTCCCGCGGGGGTGTATACCGAGCCTGTGTGCCCTTCTGCTCGAGCTTGATGGCCTCGAGAGGGCAGATCCCGACGCATACGCCGCAGCCGATGCAACGGTCCACATTCACCACGGCAGTTTCCTCTGTTCGGATCGCATCCATCGGACAGCGCAGCTCGCAGAGGCCGCAGGCCGTACAGTCCGCCGGAGCGACGCGGGCGCGGAAATTCGTGTGGGCAACCTCCGCGGGTCTCTCCATCTTTTTCAGGGCCTTCAGGAGCGCGCAGCAGCACCCGCAACACATGCACATGTTCCAGACCTTCTGCCCGTTCCCGGGCTGGAGGACCAGTCCGGCATCCATCGCGCCCCTGAGGATGCGCAGGGCCTCCTCCTGCGTTGCCTCCCGTCCCAGGCCGTTCTCGATGTAGAAGTAGGCGCCCGCGCCGAAGGCCATGCAGGTCTCCATCGGGTGGTCGCAGCCTTCACTCACCATCTTCTCTTCCTTACGACAGATGCAGGGGGCGACGGAGATTTTCGTCTGTTCACGAATGAGCGCTTCTGCCTGCTCATAGGGCAGGACCTCGAGATCGGGAGTGAGGCTCTGCGCGATGGGGATGATCCGGTGCTGGCTCGTTTTCGTCCCGTACCATCCCTTCGTCATGAATTCGTCGAAGTAGCGCCTCAGCAGCCGGATGTCCCCCACGGTATTCTGGTTGATGTGGAACTCCCACATGCCCTCCGCCAGGGGAGAAAGATTGTAGAGGCGCTTCTCCCCCTTGGAGATCCGGAAGATCAGCCCACGCTTCGACATATCCGCCAGGACGGGGGCCAGATCCTCCGCCTTCATTTTCAGGCGCCCGGCGATGACCGGCACGGGCTCGGGCAGACCGGTCATCGCCAGTGCGATTTCAGCCTCCCGCGGAGAGAACCAGCGGGCGAGAATCTGTTTCTCGATGCCCGACTCCGTCTCCGGGAACGGAATGGGCAGTTTGTCCAGGTGCTTCGCCAGGCGGGCATAGACATCTTCCATCTCTCTGTTTCCCCTTCTCTCATGAATCCGGCCGTCGCGAGCGGACGGGAACCGGCTGTCACACGGGCGGATTCGCAATCATGCTATTTTGTGTACTCGTAGAACCCGCGGCCGGTCTTCCGGCCCAGGCGGTTCTCCCGGATCATCTGTTCGAAGAGCGGGGACGGCTT
>JAKLDU010000153.1 GCA_022703355.1 Deltaproteobacteria bacterium
TGGGTCAGGGTGAGCGAGGGGCTCGGCGTTCCCGCATCGAGCGTGAACACGTCCGAGGGCCTCCTCCGGGAGCTCGAACGGGCCTTCGGGGAGAAGGGCCCGAGGCTCGTGGAGATGAAGATGCCGTGACGGCGCTCTCGGGTGTTCAGTCCGTCAGCGTGTTCCCGATGAGGAGGAGCCTCGTGCCGTCCAGGGGCAAAACCGAGAGCGTGGCCGCATCCCGGAAGCGCTTCTCCACGCCGTAGTCCCTCATGTAGCCGTAGCCGCCGAGGACCTGGATGGCGTCGAGGCCCGCGTTCACCGCCGCCGCCGAGGCGGCCGCCTTGGCCCGGAAGCACGCGGCCATGCTTTCCGCGTTTCCCGGCGCGAAGGGTTCGGACGAGCCCAGGAGCGCCGCGCAGGCGGCAGCGAGCGCTGCGCGGTTCCCCTCGATCATGAGTTTGATGGCGTCGTGCCCCTCGATGAGGCCCCCGCCCTGGTAGCGTTCCCGGGCATACTCCCGGGCGATGTCGAGGGACTTCGCGGCCGTGGCGCAGGCGCAGGCCCCGGTGAGCAGGCTCAGCACGGAGAAGAGCGCGAGCACCTGGTCCCTGCTCACGGGTCTGACCGACGAAGGCTGCGCCCGCGAGAAGGCCACGTCCGCGACCCTGAGGACGCGTGCCCCCAGGAGCCCGGCACCCTCCACGGACACCGTGTCTCCGTCGTCCTCCACCAGGCAGAGCACGGAGTGGTTTCCGTCCCGGGCCAGGACCGCATAGGGGCCGCCGTACCCGCCCAGGACGACGGATTTCTTCCTGCCCGTGAGCCCGTTCTCCGAGAGCACGGCCTTGAACGGGATCCATCGGGAAGAGAGGTCGAACTCCTCGTCGTCGAAGATGCACAGCGCCGGGGTCCCCGCCGGGCAGTCCATGCCAGCGAGCTTCAGGAACAGGTCCGCCGCGAGGCGGTAGGAAGCGTACGCCCCGATGCCGGCGCAGTATTCGGAGAGCCTCGAGACCGCGCTCAGTATGCTGGGAAGGTCCGAGAACTCCGAGCCGCCCCGGCAGAGTCCCAGGATGCCCACTTCCTCGAGCAGGGAGGACAGGTCGATGTCGCCCTCGGCATCCGGGTCGAGGTCGAGCGCGGGGATGGACGGCACGAGTCCCCTCCTGGCCATCCTGTCTATCGAATCCAGGAATATCCGGAAGTATTCTTTGTCGTCAGTCACGGATGCCACCCTTGATGTGCTTTTTGTACAGGACATGTCGGTTCAGCTGGTTCGTGCCCTCGTAGATCTGGGCAAGCTTCACGTCCCGCAGGCTCTTTTCCACGAAGTTCCGCTCCTCGGCCCCGGCGGGCCCCAGGATCTCCAGGGCCTTCAGGCAGACTCTCACCGCCAGGTCGCTGCAGGAAAACTTGGCCATGGACGAAAAAGCCAGCGACCTGTCCTTCATGCCGTCGTCGATCTTCAGCCTGACGAAGTCCGAAACCGATTTCCTGAAGGCGCGGGAGGCGGTGACCTTCAGGGCGGGCGCGGTCCTCCTCAGCGGGGCGAAGAGTTCGAGCACGGGGTCTGAAAGCCTGCGGTTGCCCATGAGGGGCTCCATGACCCCGGTGTCGAACAGGTAGCCCGCATGGAGGTACGTGTCCCGGGCGGTCTGGAGCATGGCGAACATGTCCGCCAGGGCCAGCTGGACCCACTGCCTGTCCAGGAGCCTGCCGCTGCCGCATCTCCTGTTTCTGCAGTAGTCGAGGGTCCTCTCGTAGGCGCCCCGGGCGATGCCCGTGGCGATGGCCGCCACCGGCGCCCTCGACGCGGCGAGCACCACCTCGGTGAGGTAGGTGGACGAGCCGGCGATGCCCATCTCGCAGCTGTCCGGGACGAAGCAGTCCTCGAACGCGAGCACCGCCGCGTGGCAGGCGCGCATGCCCATCTTGAGCTCCACCTTGTCCGCCGAGAACCCTTTCGTGCCCGCGGCCACCAGAAAGGAGCTCCAGGTCTGCACCGGGCGGCTCCGCTCGGCTGCGCAGGAGACCACGGTGTATTTTGCGATGGAGCCGTTGCTGATGAACACCTTGGAGCCGTTCAGGAGGTAGCCGCCGCTCACCTTTTCCGCAAAGGTCATGAGCCGGGCGGTGCGCAGGAAATCTTCGTCCTCCACGTCCGTTCCCGCCATGGGCTCCGTGACGGCCGCGGCGAAAACCACCGGCTCGCCCCGCTTCTCCTTCTCCACCATCTCGCGGATGACCGTGTCGAACTGGTTGAACGACAGGCCCAGCAAAACGCAGGACAGCCCGAGGTAATGGGCGCCGAAGAGGTTCGCTATGCCCGCGCAGCCCGCGCAGAGCTCCTCGAGCACCACGGCGCAGTCCAGAATGCTCGCGTCGCCGCCGCCCAGAAAGCTCGGGACGGGCATGCTCATGAGGCCGTACTCGCAGCCCCTCACCAGGATGTCGTGGGCGTTGTAGCGGGGGTCGTGGAGCATCTCCCGGTCGATCTCGTGGGCGACGGGGTCGATGAAGCGGCTGCGGAACTCGCGGGCCTTGCGGAGCAGGCGCTCCGTTCTCCCGTTCCGGTCGAGGTACCTTCCGAAGCCGAAGGTCTGGGATGGGGCAGTCACGGCGTCCTCCTTCCTGGTGTTCTAATCGTCCATGAGGTTCCGCGGGGCGTAGAGCACCGCCTCCATGAGGGGCATGTAGTTGTAGAAAACGGGTCTTTCGCTCAGCCCCAGCTCCCGGAGCTGCCGCGCCACCGGGTGCTTTTCGCCCACGGAGAGCCGGGCTGCGCCGGGGCTCATGCTCATGCCGAACTCGATGGGGTTCATGTAGACGTTGGCAGGCAGCACCACCCCGTCCTTGACGGAATAGGTCTTGAAGCGGTTGAACTTCTCGTTCCTGGTCTTGAGCTTTTTGCCCTCGAGCACGAGGATGTTCTCGCCCCCTTCCGTGAGGGTGCAGGAGAGCATGGGGCCCTCGTGGGAGAACCGTATGTCGGCGAGGTACTTGGGGTACCCGTACCACTGAACCCCCCCGTAGCGGGCGATTTCCGTGGTCACGGGCAGCTGCCAGACATAGGCGGTGAAATATCTCCTCGCCATCATGCTCAACACGGTGAGGCCGGGGATGCTGGGCTTGCGGTAGGTGACGGGGAAGGAGATGGAGAACTCGTTGTAGGGGTCGATGTCGGTCCGGCGGTACTCGAAGGCGGTGAACGCCACCAGGGCCTTGCCCGGCAGGACTTCCACCGGGCGCATCTCCGTTCTGGGGAGGTGCCGGCGAACCATTGCCGTCGACGCCGTGTAGATGGCGGTCATCGCCGTGTTGTCATAGTAGAAGACCGGGAGCTTCACCCTTCTCTGGAAATGCTCGTCGTAATTTTCCCACTGGAGAACGCCTTTCAACAGATCGCCTTTGTTCATGAGAGCCACCTCCCTGTTCGTATGGATATCATTGCGGACGGCAGAAAGAACCCCTGTCATATAACTAGTGTTATTGCGATATGTCAACAGGTATCCCTTCACAGAAATCATCGACGAAGAAACAGGGGGCT
>JAKLDU010000154.1 GCA_022703355.1 Deltaproteobacteria bacterium
ACCACCACCGAGAGCTCGGCTTCGGCCACGCCGAACTCTTCGAGGATACGGGCCGCCCACTCCCCCAGGGGGAGGTCTTCGACGGGCAGCGCCTCCTGGAGGTTCTGGACGTCAATGACGACCATTGGGGGAGCACCGCTCGTAGGCCTTGATGATCTTCGCCACCACCTTGTGCCTGACCACGTCGTCCTCGCTGAAGTACGTGAACCCGATCTCGTCGATGCCGGTGAGGATCTGCGACGCCTCGATGAGGCCTGACCTCACGCCTGAGGGCAGGTCCACCTGGGTGACGTCGCCCGTGACCACCGTTTTCGAGTTGAACCCCATGCGGGTGAGGAACATCTTCATCTGCTCGGAGGTGGTGTTCTGGGCCTCGTCGCAAATGATCGCGGCCTCGTTCAACGTCCGTCCCCGCATGAACGCGAGCGGGGCGACCTCGATCTGGTCCCGGGAGATGAGCCTGAGCACGTGGTCGTGCTCGAGCATGTCGTACAGGGCGTCGTAGAGGGGCCTCAGGTAAGGGTTCACCTTTTCGAGCAGGTCCCCGGGGAGGAATCCCAGCTTCTCGCCCGCCTCCACCGCGGGCCTGGTGAGGATGATGCGCTCGACCTTCTTCTTGAGGAGGTAGGTGACCCCCATGGCCAGGGCGAGATAGGTCTTGCCCGTCCCCGCGGGGCCGATGCCGAAGAGGATGTCCTTGGCGCGCATGGCGTCGATGTAGCGCTTCTGCTGGAGGCTCTTGGGCACGATGACCTTCTTGGTGGAGGAGATGTAGATGCTGTCCTTGAAGACCTCCTCGAGACTGATGTTCCTGTCCTTGGCGAGCATGCGCACCGCGTACCAGACGTCGTCGGGGTAGAGGGGGTAACCCCCCTTCACGAGGTTGTAGAGGTCCTTGAGGGCGTGCCCGGCGAGCTCCACGTCGTAGTCCTCGCCGGTGAGCTCGATGGTGTTGCCCTTGAGGAAGCACTTGACCCCGACGGAGTCCTCGATGATCTTCAGGTGCGAGCAGCTGTCCCCCGCGAGCTGGCGGAGCACGTACGGATCGGGAAACTCGACGCTGGGCATTTCCTTCGGCTTGCCTCTTTCCTTGGGTTCTTAAGAGTCCTGATATATCAATTCATGGGGCAAGACAATACCCTCTTCACCCGGCAGGGGCATGCGGGAACCCCTTATCCCCTCGGGAATGACCCTCTCCCCGGACCCGGGGAGAACGTGGCCGACTCCGCTGCCGGTGACCCAGGCGCCGCCCCCGCTCCCCCGGCGCGGGAAGAGCGTGCCTTTCCGGGCCCTCCCGCCCGGTTTTGCCCCCTGCCCGGCCCCGGATTAACATATTGCGCTTCGATATTTTGTGTACTATGTTCGGGCCATGTTCAGAGCACGGGTCATCCACACGTTCAGCGCGGCCCACCGGCTCAGGGAATACCAGGGCGACTGCGAGAGGCTCCACGGACACAACTACCGCGTGGAGGTCGTGGTCCAGTCCCCGGTCCTCGACCCGGTCGGCATCGTCATGGACTTCAGGGAGCTCAAGAGCCTCCTGAAGGAGGTCCTCGCCGGCCTCGATCACCAGTACCTCAACGACCTCGAGCCCTTCGCGGACGACAACCCCTCCGCCGAGAACATCGCGCGGCACGTCTTCGCCTCGCTCGCCCCCCTGGTGAAAAAGCCCGTGGAGCTCGCGGAAGTCGTGGTGTGGGAGAACGACACGTCCTCCATCTCCATCACCCCCTAGGGAAACGCGCCATGAAGGACGTTCAGAACTGGAAGCCGGACAACCCGCTCTACATACAGAAGGTGGGCGTGAAGGGGATTTCCTACCCCATCGTCGTCGCGGACAAGGCCAGGGGGACGCAGAACACGGTGGCATCCATCAACCTGTACGTGGACCTGCCCCGGGTGTTCAAGGGCACGCACATGAGCCGGTTCATCGAGGTGCTCAACGAGCACAAGGACCACATCCACATCCGCAACTTCGAGCACATCCTCAAGGAGATCTGCACCGCGCTGGAGGCCGAGAGCGCGCACATGGAGATCGACTTCCCGTATTTCATCGAGAAGAAGGCCCCGGTGACGGGCGCTGCCGGGCTCATGGAGTACCGGTGCTCCTTTCTGGGCATGATCGGCAAGAAACGGGAGTTCAAGGCGGGGATCAGGGTGCCGGTGCAGACCCTGTGCCCCTGCTCCCGGGAGATCAGCGATTTCGGGGCCCACAACCAGCGCGGGCTCGTGACGGTGGTCGTGCGCTACGAGAAGTTTTTCTGGATGGAGGACCTCATCGAGCTCGTGGAGCAGTGCGCCTCGAGCCCGGTGTACCCGGTGCTCAAGCGGCCGGACGAAAAGTTCGTCACGGAAGCGGCGTACCAGAACCCCATGTTCGTGGAGGACGTGGTGCGCCAGGCGGCCGCCGCCCTGAACGGCATGAGCGAGTTCTCGTGGTACTCCGTCGAGGCGGAGAACTTCGAGAGCATCCACAACCACAGCGCCTACGCCTGCATCGAGAGCGACTCCCATGGGCAATGACGCCTTCCCGGTGGGGAAGCTGCCCGTGGACCTGCTGGAGAAGCTCCTCGCCGGACTGAAGCAGAACGACCCGAACCTCCTCGTGGGCCCGGGCATCGGCGTGGACGCCGCGGTCATCTCCTTCGGCGGGCAGAAGCTGGTGTTCAAGACGGACCCCATCACCTTCACCAGCGAGCGCCTGCCCTGGTATCTCGTCACCATCAACGGCAACGACATCGCCTGCATGGGCGCGACCCCGCGCTACCTCCTGGCGACCTTCCTGCTCCCCGAGGGCAGGACGACACCGGCGGTGGTGGAGGGGCTTTTCGGCGAGCTGAGGGAGGCCTGCCTGTCCTGCGGCATCACCCTGGCGGGGGGCCACACGGAGATCACCCACGGGCTCGGCAGGCCCATTGCCATCGGCTTCATGATCGGCACCCTCGAGGGCAGGGACTTCATCCGTCCCGGGGGGATGAAGCCCGGAGACGCCGTGCTCCTGTCGAAGCGCATCCCCCTCGAGGCCGTGGCCGTCATCGCCTCCGAGAGGGGGGGGCAGCTGGGGATCGGGGACGATGCCCTCGCCCGGGCGAAGGCCCTCGTGAGGGATCCGGGCATAAGCATCGTCAGGGAGGCGGCCCTGGCCAGGGACTCGGGCTTCGCGACGGCCATGCACGACCCCACCGAGGGAGGCCTGGCCACGGGCCTCAAAGAGCTCGCGAGGGCAGGCGGCTGCGGGATGAGGATTCACCGCGAACGCATCCCGGTTTTCGATCTCGCGGCCGGCATCCTGCCGCCTTTTTCCATTGACCCCCTGGGCGCGCTGGCCTCGGGTTCGCTCATCGTGTGCTGCAGGAGCCAGGGCGCCCGCGCCATCCTCGACGCCTGGGCGCGAGCGGGCATCGAGGGGTCGGTCATCGGCGAGGTCACCGGGGAGCCCGATGTGCTCCTGGTGGAAAACGGCATCCCCCGCCCGCTCCCTGAGTTCCCCGTGGACGAGATCACGAAGA
>JAKLDU010000155.1 GCA_022703355.1 Deltaproteobacteria bacterium
AGCTCAAACGCGATGAATGCCCGAATCACGAATGCATGCCCTCAACAGGAAGAGCGCCGTCTTGGCGAAGATCATCTTGTTCCGCTCCCGGTCGAACGGGAAACGGAACTCCCTGACCACCGAGCTCTCCCGGCTCCCCGCGGCGATCCAGACCGTGCCCACGGGCTTGGCTTGTGTCCCCCCGGCGGGGCCGGCGATGCCGGTGGTCGCCATGGCCACGTCCGCTCCGGTGAGGCGCAGCACGCCCAGGAGCATGGCCCGGGCGACCTCCCGGCTCACCGCGCCGTGGCGGGCGATGAGGTCCGCCGGCACGCCGAGGACCCCGGACTTGACGCCGTTGCTGTAGGACACCACCGACCCCAGGAAATATGCCGAGCTCCCGGAGAGCCCGGTCATGAGGTGGGCGATGAGGCCGCCGGTGCACGATTCGGCCGCGGCGCAGGAAAGCCCCCGCTCCCTGAGCAGGGCGCCCACGGTGGCGTTCAGGTCCCGCCCCTGAAGGGCGTGCTCGCCGAGGATCCCGCGGATCTCCCCTTCCCGGTCGGCGGGCGCGATGAGCGCGACCTCCATGTCCCTGGGCAGGTAGCCGCACAGGGGGGCCAGGTCGCCCAGCCGACCGGCGATCTCCGCCTCCCTCAGGCCGAAGACCGCAATCTCGACCGTGGGGGAAGCCCCACCGTTCAGGCTGTCCGCCACCTCGCCGAACATGGCGAGCGCTTCCGCAGGGACGCCGGGAAAGAACACCGCCCGCGCCCCCGAGACGAAGCTCAGGTCCACCCCCGGGGCAGACCCGACGGGGTTGCGCAGGTCTGGGTTCCTGATCGCATGGGCCCGCTCCTGGAGGGTCCTCACCGCGGCATGGGTGGTGTCGTCCGGGGTCAGGCCCAGCCCGCCGGTCACCACGATGATTTCGACGCGGGCCTGGAGTTCGAGGATGGTTTCAATGAGCACGGCGGGGTCGTCGCCCACCACGCGGATCTCGTTCATGGAGACGCCCCGGGAGACCAGCAGGGCGGTCAAGGGCTGGATCAGCAGGTCCTGCCTTCGCCCGCTGAGGATCTCCGACCCCGTGACGACGACGGCCGCATTCATCGGCGCCTCTTCATTCCCTTCCCGATCAGGGCCGCCGAAAGTGCGCTCAGGATGCCCGCGGCCACGTCGTCCGCCATGATGCCCGCCCCGCCCGGCAGCCGTTCGAGAGAGCTCACCGGCGGGGGCTTCAGGATGTCGAAGACCCGGAACAGGGCCATGCCGAGAAAGATTTCCCCGAGGCCCGCGGGACGGGCGCTCAGGGTGATCAGCGTCCCTGCCACCTCGTCGATCACCACCTTCCCGGGGTCCTTGCCCCAGTGCCTTTCCATCCGGCCCGAGGAAAAGACCCCCAGCAGGATGACGAAGGCGATGGAAAGGAGATACCAGGGGAGGGAAAGCCTTCTCAGGAGGAGGTACAGGGGGAGCGTCGCGAAGGTGGCGGCGGTCCCGGGGGCTGCGGGGGCGTACCCGGCGCCGAAAAAGGTGGCGATCATCCGGGCGGAGGCATCCAGAAAACTCATCTGCCCCTACGCCGAGCCCAGGCTGCCGATTTTTTCCATGATCTTGGGAAGAGATCCCGACGAAACCGTTTTGTCCATTTCCTGCATGATCTCCCGGAAGCTGCTCACGATGAGCTTGCCTTCCTCGGTCAGGTGCGCGCCGACCCGGCCGTGCCTGCCCTTCTCGAGGAGGCCTACTCCGAGCCGATCTTCGTAATCCCTGACCTTTCCCCAGGCCGCGCGGTAGGACATCTTGAGCTCCTGGGCCGCCTTGTGGAGGGATCCTGTCTCGGCCACCAGGGTCAAGAGCCTGTAGATCCCCATGCCGAACACGGTGTCGCCGTCTTTTTCGATCCAGATCTTGTATCCGAAATTCATATTCATGAGATACCACCATGCAGAAAAAGAATCAATCGCTCATCATGAGGTTTGTGGTTGATTCACCGGGGCTAATACGTTATGAATTTTCCAAATCTCTCAGGCAGGTTCACACCATGATCGAGTGTCTCATCAAAGATTTTCCCCGGCACGCGCAGGAAGAGGTCACCATACGGGGCTGGGTTTCCAACAGGAGGTCCAGCGGCAAGGTCTCCTTCCTGGTCCTCCGGGACGGGAGCGGGGTCTGTCAGGCCATCGCGGAGCGGGAAGTCCTCGGGGAGGAGCTGTACCCGGAGATCAAGAAGATCCCCCTCGAGTCGTCGGTGATCGTCCGGGGCACAATCCGTGAGGAGCCCCGCTCGCCCGGCGGGTACGAGCTCACCGTGACGGGCCTCGAGATCGTCCAGAAGTCGGAGGAGTTCCCCATCGGCAAAAAGGAGCACGGCCCCGACTTTCTCCTGAACAACCGCCACCTCTGGCTCAGGTCGGGCAGGCAGACGGCCATCATGCGGGTGAGGGACACCCTGGTGCGCAACGTCAGGGAATATTTCCACAGGAACGACTTCACCCTCCTGGACTCGCCCATCTTCACCACCACCTGCGGGGAAGACACCTCGAGCCTGTTCTCGGTGGACTACTTCGACCTGGGCAAGGCCTACCTCTCCCAGACCGGCCAGCTCTATCTCGAGGCGGCCATCTTCGGGCTGGGCAAGGTCTACTGCCTCGGCCCGACCTTCCGGGCGGAGCGCTCCAAGACGAGGCGGCACCTCATCGAGTTCTGGATGGTGGAAGCGGAGGTGGCCTTTGCCGACCATGAGAAGAACCTCGCCCTCCAGGAGGACTTCGTTTCCTTTATCGTGCAGAACACCATCGCCGAGCGGGCGGAAGAGCTCGCGTACCTGGAAAGGGACCTCGAACCGCTGAAAAAGGTCACCCCGCCCTTCTACCGCATCACCTACGACGAGGCCCTGAAGATCCTGGGTGAGCACGGGTCCGACATCCAGTGGGGCGCGGACCTCGGGGGCGACGACGAAACCATCATTACGGGCCTCTACGACAAGCCCGTCTTCATCGAGCACTACCCCAAGAAGGTCAAGGCCTTCTATATGAAGGAGCACCCGGAGAAGCCCGAATACGTCAAGTGCGCCGACCTGCTGGCCCCCGAGGGCTACGGCGAGATCATCGGCGGCTCCCAGCGCGAGGACGACCACGGCAAGCTCCTGCAGGCGATCCTCGACAACGGCCTCGACCCCGAACGCTACGGCTGGTACCTCGATCTGAGGAAGTACGGGAGCGTTCCCCACTCGGGATTCGGCCTGGGCATCGAACGGACCCTCTCGTGGATATGCGGCCTCAAGCACGTGCGCGAGACCATCCCCTTCCCGCGGATGATCTACCGGGCATACCCGTAAGGGGCTGCAGCCTTCAAACAGGAGTGCGTCCGCGCGGGCGGCAAGCACAACGACCAGGAGAACGCTGGCCGCACGCCCGGCACCACGAAAAACCGG
>JAKLDU010000156.1 GCA_022703355.1 Deltaproteobacteria bacterium
CCAGCATCGAGGGGCAGAGCCTGAAGGCCTTCACGAAGACCTTCGAGGAGATCCGGACCCACTTCCAGGAGCTCTTCGCCATCATGTTCGGCGGGGGCAAGGCGGACCTCATCCTCACCGGGGGAAGCCCGCTGGAGGCCGGGGTGGAGATCCTCGCCTGCCCGCCCTTCAAGAAGCTCAAGACCATGAGCCTGCTCTCGGAAGGGGAAAAGACGCTCTGCGCGCTGTCCTTCATCTTCGCCCTGTTCAAGGTCAAGCCCTCCCCGTTCTGCATCCTCGACGAGGTGGACGCGCCCCTGGACGACGCCAACGTCATCCGCTTCAACCGGCTTATCCGGGCCTTTTCGAACGACTCCCAGTTCATCATGGTCACCCACAACCGCTACACCATGGAGATGGCCGACATCCTCTACGGCGTGACCTTCGACGTTCCGGGGGTCTCGAAGGTGGTGTCCATGGCCCTGCAGGAAAGCGCGTGAAAAGGCGAAGATTTTTACCCGCGAAGGAAAATGTTTTCCCGTTTTTTGCTGTATAAACAAATGTCCGTGAAAAAACCGAGTATTTCTCGTGGCTCAACAGTGCACACATATTGCAGGTATGGTGCGACAAGGACAAGGACATGCCTCGGGTAATAGCCATCACTTCAGGGAAAGGCGGCGTGGGGAAAAGCAACTTCACGCTGAACGTGGGAATCTGCCTTGCCATGATGGAGCACCGCGTGCAGATCCTCGACGCGGACCTCGGGCTGGCCAACATCGACGTGCTCCTGGGCGTCAGGCCCCGAAAGACCCTCGAGGACGTGGTCTTCAACGGCGTTGACCCCCGGGAGATCGTCATGAAGACGGACTACCGGCTGGAGCTCATACCCGGCCCCTCGGGCACCCAGGACATGGCCGACCTGCCCGGCGAAAAGATCGAAGAGCTGGTGCGCTCGGTCATGACCATATCGAAGGACGCGGAGTTCCTCCTCGTGGACACCGCCTCGGGCATCTCGTCCGGGGTCATCTCCTTTCTCCTGGCCGCCCCCGAGGTGATCGTGGGGGTTTCCCCGGAGCCCACGAGCCTCACCGATGCCTATGCCCTCATCAAGGTGCTCGTGAAGAACGGCTACCGCGGCAGGGTCTCCATGTTTTCGAGCATGGTGAAGAGCAGCGCCGCGGGCCATACCCTGTACAAGAAGATTTCCTCCGCCTCCCAGAGGTTCCTGGACGCGCACGTGGACTACCTGGGAAGCGTGTACCTGGACGAGAAGCTCAAAAAGGCGGTGGCCGACCAGGTTCCCGCCGTGGTCAGGTACCCCACCTCGGACATCTCCCGCTCCTACCGGGTCATCGCGCTGACCCTGCTGGGCCAGGAGGTGCCGGCGGCGGACGAGGAGAAGCTCTGGTCGAAGCTCATCGCCATGCTGGCAAAGGCCCAGCGGCCCAAGGCCCCCAAAGAGGCCGCCCTCACCGGAGGGGACAGGAACGGCTCCCTGGAGAGCACGCTCCACGACATCCTGAGCGAGCAGAGGAAGACACGGATGCTCCTGGAAAGACTCGTGGAAAAGGTGGGCCGGGACATCCTGACCCCCCGGTGAGAGCCCCGATCCCCCCGGACACGGGCAGGCCTTCGCCCGGGGGCCGATGTATGCAGGCGGGCACACAGTATTGACAAAGCGGAAACAGAAGCATACCGTACCTTTCATGAAAACGCATCCCGGCGCGTCCGGCACCAGGGGCGCCTGCCGGACAGAAAGGCACGGCACGTGACCCCCCTGATCGACACCCACGGAAGGCAGATCCGCTACGTCAGAATCTCCATCACCGACCGCTGCAACCTGCGGTGCAGGTACTGCATGCCCGCCTCGGGCGTGGAGTGGATCCCTCATGAAAAAATCATGCGGTACGAGGAGTATCTCCGCATTCTGGGCATCTGCGTGAACCGGGGGATGGAAAAGGTCCGGATCACCGGGGGGGAGCCGCTCCTGCGAAAGGGGCTGGTGGAGTTTGTCCGCAGCGTCTCCCTCCTGAAAGGGATCAGGGACCTCTCCCTCACCACCAACGGCGTGCTGCTCCCGTCCATGGCCAGCGAGCTGAAGCAGGCCGGCCTCAACCGGCTGAACATCAGCCTCGACACCCTGGACAGGGAAAAGTTCATCCACATCACCCAGGTGAACGCCTTCGACCGGGTGATCGCCGGGATACGCGCCGCGGCGGATGCGGGGTTTGCCCCCATCAAGATCAACGTCGTTGCCATCAGGGGCGTCAACGACGGCGAGATCCCGGCATTCGCCTCGCTCACACGGCAGTACGACGCGGAGGTCCGCTTCATCGAGCTCATGCCCATGGGGTGCGCGTCGCGCTTCGGCAGCCCGGAGATCATCAGAGCGCCCGAGATCAGGCGCATCATCGAAGCCAGCCTGGGCGCCCTCGAGGAGGTCGAGTACGGGGGCGGCCCGGCCAGGGTCTACCGGTTGGCCGGGGCGAAAGGGCTCATCGGGCTCATCGGCGCCCTGAGCGAACACGACTTCTGCGGGAAGTGCAACAGGATCAGGATCACGGCAAGCGGCAGGCTGAGGCCGTGCCTGTTTTCCGACTCCGAGGTCGACCTGCTCGGCCCCATGAGGCGGGGCATAACCGATGCCGAACTCGAGGCGCTCATCGAGGAGGGGGTGGAGATGAAGGGTCTCAGGCACGGCATTTGCGCGGGAAGGCCCCCGGGGATGGACCCGGACAGCACGACGACCATGAACGTCCTGGGAGGCTAGGCTCCCGCCTGGCTCTTTGCCCCGTCGAGCAGCTTCGCGAAAGACATGAGATCCTTCCGGAAAAGGATCTTGTTCGTATTGAGGAAGAGAAGGCCGGACTTCTTTTCAGCGCTCTTCTTTTTCGTTGCCCAGACCACCTTGCAGTACAGGGAGATGTGAGGGTCGTTCTCCGCCGAGTCGAGCTCGAGCCGGACGACCGAGCCCACGGGGAAATCCGCGCCGGCGATGCAGACGCCTTCTTCCGAGGCATTGAGGACGGTGACGGGCTTGACCGTTTCCATGAGCTCGATGGAGCCGGTCACGTTGGAAATGGGGATCCTCTCGCAGAGGCGCTTTTCCTTCAGGGTGGCCATACAGCTCCTTTACCGCAAAAACACAGTATATGTCAAGGGTTGAAAGACACGTCCCCGTGAAGTGAACGTAAGCACGGCAGGAATCGGGTTCATTCCCTCCCCATCGGCCTCGCGGGCGGGTCCCTCTTCCCGAACGAAACGTTCCTCCCTGCGCCCGGCAAGGGCCTACCCTCGAGGATTGCCGGGGAAGAAGGGAAGAGGCGGGAGGCACTTCTCCGGGCGGGCTGATCCATGCCCGGGGAAGTGCTCAGGCTCCCCTTTTCGCCTCCATGCCCTTTATGATCGCCGTG
>JAKLDU010000157.1 GCA_022703355.1 Deltaproteobacteria bacterium
AGACCGTGTCCCGCTCCACCCTGAGCGGGCTTAAGTCCGGCTCGAAGGTCAACCTCGAACGGGCGGTCACCCTGTCGACGAGGCTGGGGGGCCACCTCGTGCTCGGCCACGTGGACGCCGTGGGGATCATCCGGAGCAGGGGCAGCGCAGGCGAGTCGGTCCGGGTGGCGGTCCAGTACGACCGGAAGTTCTCCCGCTACCTCCCGGAGAAGGGGTCGATAGCCATCGACGGCGTCTCGCTCACCGTCAACCGGGCCGACGACGAGGCCTTCGAGGTGAACCTCATCCCCCACACCGCAGGTTCGGTCACCTTGACACTCAAGGGGCCCGGTGATAGGGTGAACCTCGAGTTCGACATCATCGGCAAGTATGTCGAGAGACTGCTGAAAAAGGACGACAATACCGATCTTGAGTCGCTTCTCAAGAAACATGGTTTCATGTAAAGGAGTTGCACCATGCCCACGTGCACCGTCGAAGAGGCCCTGGAAGAGCTGAAGCAGGGAAGGATGATCATCCTGGTGGATGACGAGAACCGCGAGAACGAGGGCGACCTCACCATGGCCGCGGAGTTCGTCACCGCCGAGTCCATAAACTTCATGGCCAGGTACGGCCGCGGCCTCGTGTGCCTGGCCCTCGACTCGGGCATCGTGGACAGGCTCGACCTGCCGCTGATGGTCAGGGACAACACCAGCAAGTTCGGCACCGGGTTCACCATCTCCATCGAGGCGAGGAAGGGCGTGACCACGGGCATCTCCGCCGCGGACCGCGCCGTGACCATCCGCACCGCCATCGCCGAGGGCGCCCGCGCCGACGATTTGGCCCGGCCCGGCCACGTGTTCCCCCTGCGGGCGCGCGAAGGCGGGGTGCTCGTCCGCACGGGCCAGACCGAGGGCTCGGTGGACCTGTGCAGGATCGCCGGCCTGCGGCCCGGCGCGGTGATCTGCGAGGTCATGAACGACGACGGCACCATGGCCCGCAGGCCCCAGCTCGAGGAGTTCGCCCGGGGGCACGGCCTGCGCATCTGCACCATCGCCGACATCATCGCCTATCGCATGAAGAACGAGATCCTCGTGCGGGAGGCGGTGCGGGCCCAGATTCCCACGCCCTACGGCCCCTTCACGCTCATCGGCTTCGAGAACGACATCGACGGCAAGGAGCACGTGGCCCTCGTGAGGGGCGACATCGACCCCGAAGAGCCCGTGCTCGTGAGGGTGCACTCCGAATGCCTCACCGGCGACGTCTTCCACTCCATGCGCTGCGACTGCGGCGACCAGCTCGACCGCTCCATGGAGATGATCGCCGAGGAGGGCAGGGGGGTGATCGTGTACATGCGCCAGGAGGGCAGGGGCATCGGGCTCATCAACAAGCTTCGGGCCTACCACCTCCAGGAGAAGGGCCGCGACACGGTGGAGGCCAACGTGGAGCTGGGCTTCGCCCCCGACCTGCGCGACTACGGCCTGGGCGCCCAGATCCTTGTGGCGGTGGGCGTCCGCAAGATGCGGATGATGACGAACAACCCGAAGAAGATCGTCGGACTCGAAGGCTACGGGCTCGAGGTCGTGGACCGGGTGCCCATAGAGATCCCCCCCACCGAGGAAAACAAGAAGTACCTGCAGACCAAGAAGGAAAAGATGGGACATATCCTGGAGGTTGTGTGATGGCACAGGTAATCGAAGGCAAGCTGATCGGCAAGGGCAGGAAGGTGGCCATCGTGGCGAGCAGGTTCAACGACTTCATCGCGGCCAGGCTCATCGACGGCGCGCTCGACGCGCTCAAGCGCCACGGCGTCGAAGAGAAGGACGTCTCCGTCTACCGCGTCCCGGGCGCGTTCGAGATCCCGCCCGTGGCCCGCAGGCTCGCTTCGGCGAAAAAGTTCGACGGCGTCATCGCCCTGGGAGCGGTCATCCGGGGCTCCACCCCGCACTTCGACTACGTGGCCTCCGAGGTGAGCAAGGGGGTCGCCCTGGTGTCCCTGGAGGCGGGCTGCCCGGTGGTCTTCGGCGTGCTCACCACCGACACCATCGAGCAGGCCATCGAGCGCGCGGGCGCCAAGTCGGGAAACAAGGGCTTCGACGCGGCCATGTCGCTCCTGGAGATGATCGACCTGTACCGGCAGATCTAAAAAGCAGCACCCATGAGATCCAGAACGAAGGCACGAGAGATAGCGTTGCAGTACCTGTACCAGGTCGACGTGACGAAGGACCACACCGAGCGCACCCTGCAGGACTTCATCGACCACTTCGCCGAGGAGAAGGACGTCGACGCGGTCCCCTACGCCCGGGACCTCGTCGTCGGCGTGTACGGTCACCTGCACGAGATCGACGGTCTCATCGAGCAGGCCTCGAACAACTGGACCGTGAGCAGGATGTCGTCCACCGACCGGAACATCCTGCGCATCGCCACCTACGAGCTGAAGTTCGGCACGGGTGTGCCGTACAAGGTGGTGATCAACGAGGGCATCGAGCTGGCCAAGCGCTTCGGCTCGCCCCGCTTCCCGGCCTTTGCCAACGGCGTGCTCGACCGGATCGGCTCCGAGCTCACCCCCTAGCACCCGGCACGCCGGGGCTTCCCCCGCCCGGTGCCCTCGCCACCCGTTTTCCCCTTCTCCCCCATCGCTTTCGAAAAACCCCCGCCCGGTCAGGCCCGTCTCGCGTCCTCCTTCATGGCCTCGGAGCCCGACACGATGTCCAGGAGCTCCTCGGTGATGGTCATCTGCCTCTGCCGGTGGTAGTCCGCGAAGACCTCCTCGAGGTGGTCCCCGATGTTCTTCTCGGCGCTCTGCATGGCCGCCAGCCTGCTGGCGTTCTCGCTCGCCAGGGATTCGGTGAAGGCCCGGTGGAGGGAGACGAAGAGGTACTCCCGGACCAGGGCCGCGAACAGGGCTTCCCACTCCATGGTGAAGAGCGGCAGGGTCTTCGAGTCCCACTTCCTGGACTTCAGGCCACCGAGCCAGGTGCGGTCCACGGGCAGCAGCCTCAGGGTCCGGGGTTCGAAGGCAGCGCCCGAGAGGTAGTGATTGTAGAAAAGGTAGATGTGGTCGATGTGCAGCACGAAGTGCCACTCCTGCAGGATCATGACGACCTCCTGCACCATGGGGGTGATGCCGGCGGTGGACCCCGGCGTGAGGAGGTTGTCGTAGAGCGCCTGGCCGGCGCGCTCCATGTGGTCCTTCACCCGCTCGCCCACGGTGAGGATGTGGCGGCTCCCGCCGGCGACCCCCAGGG
>JAKLDU010000158.1 GCA_022703355.1 Deltaproteobacteria bacterium
CCGGGTGAACGCGCAAAGGGTGACGCCAAGGGGCTGGGTTGGTAGGGCATGTCTTCAAACAGGGTGGGGTAACGTGCCCCGTCAGACCCTACCACGCCTTGCAGTGCCGCGCCTGCCATTCCACGGCCCGCTCCGCCCAGCCTTAACGACCTCGACTGCGGACACCTTTACGCATTCGTGACAATATATAATAACGATGAGGAAGAAGGTTACAAGGGGGGAAGAAAGATTTCTTTCACTCTCCGGTAAGGGGCCGTGAATCAAAGGGAAAAAAGCAGGGAGCCCGTGAGGTCAGCCCCCTGGGCCGTCACTGCGCCGGTTGCTCCAGGTGCCTGTCCACCCATGTCCGGCATCATCGCGGGCAGGAAGGTCGTCCGTCACTTCACCCGATGCTTCGCCCGGTGCTTCAGGTATCTGTCCACCCGGGCGAGTCCCTCCTCGATCTTGTCCACGTCCAGGGCGTAGGAGAAGCGCACGCGGTCCGGCGCGCCGAACCACTCGCCCAGGTAGGTGATGACCTTGTGGTCGGTGAACATGTCCCAGACGAAGTCGGCCGGGTCCTCGATCCGCGGCAGCACGTAGAACGCCCCCTCGGGCTTCCACAGGTCGAGGCCGATGGCCGCCATGCCCTCGTAGATGAGGTCGCGGCGGGCCTCCCAGACCTTGAGCTGCTCGTCCATGTAGCTCTTGGGAACGGTGGTGGCGGTGTAGGCCATCTCCTGGGCGATGATGCTCGTGTTCATGGAGGTGTGGGACTTCATCTCGATGACCGTCCTGACGAGCTCGGTGTCCAGGGACCAGAGGTAGCCCACCCGGAGGCCCGTCATGGCGAAGGTCTTGGAGAACGAGTTGATGGTGACCACGTGGGGCCCCTTGAGGAGGTAGTTCTCCCGCACGTAGATGAGGTCCTTGTACACCTCGTCGGACAGGATGTAGATCCCCAGGTCCTCGGTGATCTTCTCTATGGCTTTCAGGGTTTCGATGGCCTCGACCCTCCCCGTGGGGTTCGAAGGGGAGTTGATGAGCACCACCCGGCAGTCGCGGACCTTGGCCTGGAAGTCCTCGGGCACGATCCTGCCGTCCACGAGGTCCGTGAACACGGGCTCGAAGCCCGCGTAGCGCACCAGGGGGAGGTACGAGTAATAGTAGGGCCGGCAGAGGAGGCACTTCGGCCGGTGGTCGCCCTTCTTCTGCCGGATCCAGGCGATGGAGCGCAGGGCGAGGTCGAGGGCCTCGGAGGCCCCGTTGGTGATCACGAAGCTCTCCGCCGTGGAGCGGGGGTACTGCCTGGCGAGGGCCTCCCTGAGGTTTTCCTGGCCCTGGACGAGGCCGTACTTGAAGCCGGTGTAGTCGGGTAGGATCTGGTAGACCTCCCGGGGAGGCGGCAGGTCCGGCTGTCCGGACCCGAAGGAGATCATGCCGTCGCCCCGCACGCCGATGAACATCGCAGCCGTCAACTCTTTTCTGTCGCCCATCTGATCACCGCCCCTGCGTAAAATGACTTCAGGGCGGGAGTATTTCATGTTCGGCCCGGGAATTCAAGCCCTTTCCTGCAGGATTCCAACAGGGCAGCCCCTCTGCTTTACGGAGAATTGTTGACGGCATACGGTTGACCTTGTTGACAGGGGAATCCACCATCTGTATCTATCTGTATCGATGTGTGGAACCGGATCGAATGAATGAACCGTGACTGGACCCCACCCCTGGGCTGCCGCCCAGGCACGAACGGCCGGGACTCAGGCCATTCGAGCACCTGCGGCACCCCGCTGCCCGCGGGGGAACAGTTGCACCACCACGACGAGGAGGATGGAAGAATGAACCAGGCGAAACCCTTTTCCTACCCGACGACCATCACGCCCCTGGAGTTCGCAAAGAGGCTGCCGACGATCTTGAGGAGGCTGCCGTTCATCGCGTACCACACGCTCAAGGGCCTCCGGATGCTCTCGAAAAGCGTCAACGTGACCTGGGGAACTGTTTTGGAAGACATCGCGGCCAGGTTCCCGGACAACCCCGCCGTCAAGTCGCCCGACGGCATGCTCACCTATCGCGAGCTGAACGGTGCGGCCAACCGGTACGCGCATTTCCTGCTCTCGAAGCACGTGGGCCCGGGGGACGTGGTCGCCGTCTGCCTCGATTCGCGGCCCGAGCTGCTCACGCTCTACTGCGCGTGCGCCAAGATCGGGGCCGTCTGCGCCATGGTCAACACGAACCAGCGGGGCGAATCCCTGGTGCACAGCTTCAACCTCAACAAGGGCAAGGTGGTCGTCGTCGGGGAGGAATGCCTGGACTTCTTCACCGAGGCGAAGGCCGGGATAGACCTCGAGGGGTCGCTGCTCTATGCCATGAAGGACAAGGGCGCAAACCCGGCCCCCGGGATGGAGGAGCTGTCCGCCCTCGCGGCGGCCATGCCCGACCACAACCCCGAAACGACCGGGACGGTTTCCACCAGATCCCCGGCGGCCTTTGTCTACACCTCGGGTACGACCGGGCTCCCCAAGGCGGCGGTGATCATAAACAAGCGGATCGTCAGCGCCATGTTCTGGTGGGGTCGGGTGGTGAGCCCCATCAAGCCGGACGACACGGTGTACGTGCCCCTGCCGTTCTTCCACACCAACGCGCTCACCGTGGGCTGGCCGGCCGCCCTCTACAACGGGGCCGCCGTCGCCCTGCGGAGAAAGTTCAGCGCCAGCCAGTTCCTCTCCGACGTCAGAAGCTTCCACGCGACGCATTTCGTCTACGTGGGCGAGGTCTGCCGGTACATCATGGCCCAGCCAGAGAGGCCTGACGATCACCAGAACCCCCTCAAGGCGGTCATCGGCAACGGCCTGAGGCCCGACATCTGGAAGCCCTTCAAAGAGCGGTTCGGCATCGGGGACATCCACGAGTTCTACGGGGCCGCCGAGGGTGTGGGCATCTTCACCAACCTCTTCAATTTCGACTACACCGTGGGCACGAGCCTGACCCCCTATGCCCTCGTCAGGTACGACACGGAGAACGACGTGCCCGAGCGCGACGAAAAGGGCTTCCTGAAGCGCGTAAGTCCCGGCGAGGAAGGCCTGCTCATCATGGAGATATCCGAAAAGACCCCGTTCACCGGGTATTCGGAGAAAAAGAAGACCGAGGAGAAGATCATCAGGGACGGGTTCAGGAAGGGGGACCTCTGGTTCAACACCGGGGACATGCTCAGGGACATGGGCTTCAG
>JAKLDU010000159.1 GCA_022703355.1 Deltaproteobacteria bacterium
TACCTGCGCGATGTTGCCGATGTCCGCGACAGCATATCGGAACCGACCGATTATGTCGCCCGCATGGGGCGAGACACGCGATGGTCCGCCTGTCCGTCTGTGACGATCTCGGTCACCAAGGTGGAGCGCTCCAATGTCACGGCGGTGACCCGAAAGGTGAGAAGAACCATCGATCAGCTCGCCGGGAACCTGCTCCCGGCTACCGTGCACATGTCCGTCACCCGTGACCTGGGGGAGCGCGCCGAACGGATGCTCTCCGAGGTCAACTGGCACATGCTCATCACCATAGCCATATGCATCCTGCTGATCGTTTTCACCCTGGGGCGGCATGCGGGGATCATCACCGCCATCACCCTGCCCGTTACCATCATCATCGTGCCTGCAATCTACAACCTGACGGGCTTCACCCTCAACCGCATCGCGCTCTGCGCCATTGTTTTCTCCATCGCCCTCCTCATTGACGACTCCATCGTGGTCATCGAGATCATTCACCGGCACTGGCATGGCAGAGAAGATAAGAGCCCCCTGGTGGCGGCGCATGCCGTGCAGGAGGTTGGTCCACCCACGATCCTGGCCACCCTGATGGTGTGCTGCGCGCTCCTGCCCTCCGCGTTCGTCACGGGCATGGCAGGCCAGTATCTCCGGGTACTCCCCGTTGGCGCCTGCCTCGGCATGGTCTTCTCCCTTTTCGTGGCCCTGACCATCACCCCTTACCTGTGCCTCAGGATCTTCCCCCCGGGCACCGGGGAGAAAAGCCCAGCCGTTCATGCCCCGGGGAACAGGCCCGGTCATGTCATGCTGTCATACTACCGCCGGCTTCTGGGGTGGTTCATGGATAAAGACGCACGGATGCTTGCGGCATATGTGGCGGTTACCCTGCTCCTGGTTGTGATGGTTACCCTGATCCAGTTCCGCATCGCCATTGTCAGGGCTATGCCGGACGATAACGCGGATGAAGTGTCCATCATGGTTGACCTGCCTCCCTCCACTCAGCTGGAAGATACGTACCCTGTCGTTGCCGAGGCGGCGCAGCGCTTGAAAAAAATACCCGAAGTAACCGCGTGCAACGTGTATGTGGGGACCTCTGCCCCGGTAACGTTCCAGGGCCTGACCCGGCACTACGATTTCCGGAAGGATCCCTATCAGGCCGAGATCCAGGTCCAACTGCTTCCCAATGACCAGAGGAAGAGGAGAAGCCATGAAATCGCCCTGGATATCAGGACCTTGATACAACCTGTCCTGGCCGAAAGCGCTGCGGTCTTCGTCGTTTCAGAACAGCCCCCTGCCATACCCACGCTCGCCCCTCTCGTGGGAGAGGTTTATGGACCGGACGACGGAAAACGCCTTGCGCTGGCAGGCAGGCTCAAGGAGATCTTCAGAGACACCCCCGGCGTGGACGACGTGGACTGGACAGCCCGGCCAGGCACGGAAAGGATCCGCTACGAGATCGACCATCAGAAGGCATCGGTCAGGGGGGTGGTGGCGGCCCAGGCTTCCGGGACGGTCCGGACACTGTTCTCCGGCGATTCGAGCTCCTGGGCGAGCCTCCCCCATGAGCGCGAGCCCGTGCCGATCACCATCCGGATCGCCCGCCAGGGGAGGGCGAGCATAGCCGATCTGCAGTCGCTCATGTTCACCCCGCTTACAGGCGAAACCCCTGTCCCGGCAACAGAGATCGGCATGCTGAAGCGGGTGGAAGGCCCGTATCCCCTGCTCCGCAAGGATCTGGAACCCGTGGTCATGGTGACGGGTGTGGTGAACGGGGATGGGCCGAATTATTCTGCGGCGGACATCACGAAGGTCCTGGAAAGGGAATCTCAGGGAAGATCCCCTCTTCAGGTGATTTGGCGTGACAAAAAGGCAGATACGTGGTCATATGCCGTTGCCTGGGCAGGCGAGTGGTCGACCCAGAGGGATCTGTTCAGCGATCTCGGCGTCTCCTTCCTGGTGGTGCTTTTCCTCATATACTGTGTCCTCGTGGCCTGGTACAGGTCCTTCCTGATTCCCGTCGTCATCATGCTCCCCATACCCCTCATCATCATCGGTGTGGTGCCTGCGCATGTGGCCCTGGGCAAGCCCATCGATGGACCCGGAACCATGGGATTCATCGCACTCGCCGGTATCGTGATGCGCAACTCCATCCTGCTCGTGGATTTCGCCCGGAGCGGCATCCTGGCGGGCATGTCCATCAGGGAGTCTGTTCTGTCGGCTTGCCAGATACGCCTCAGGCCCATCCTGCTCACGGCCTTTGCCGTTATCCTGGGTGAGGTCGTGCTGTACTTCGATCCGGTGCTCAGAGATCTGGGAATCACCATGCCGTCGGGGGCTTTCATCTCGACATTCCTGACGCTGGGCATCGTTCCCCTGGCCTTCTATCAGCTCACCACCTACCTGAGCGTCCGAGGGTACCCTGTCGCATGATAGCGATATCCCCAAAAAGGGACCCCTGCGGAGCCCCGGAAAAATGATTCACTGAACAGGTGAAGCGAAGCATATCCCGGGCCCCTGCAGCAGAAGGGAGGTCACATCATCGTGTAGGGGTCCACGTCGATCTTCATCCGCACCCCGCCCGGCATCTGCATGCGCTCCAGGCAGTCGAGGCTCGCGTGGAGGGGGCCCCGCTCCCGGGCCATGAGGATCAGGTGCCACCGGTGGATGCTCCGCAGGAGCGAGAGGGGCGCGGGCGCCGGGCCCAGGACCGTCACCCCCCGGGAGTTCAGTTTCGAAGAAGCCTCGAGGGCGGCCTTCTGGGCGGAGTCCGGGCGCGACGACGAGAAGACGCACCGGGCCATGTGGCTGTAGGGCGGGAAGCCCGTCGCCTTCCTGACCTCCCGCTCGGAGGCGATCATGCCCTCGTAGTCGTAGGCGGCGATGGCCTGGATGAGGGGGTGGTCCGGGATGAGGGTCTGGATGAGCACCCTCGTGTCCGCCGCCCTTCTGCCGGCCCGGCCTGCCACCTGAACCACCTGCTGGAAGGTCCGCTCGCCCGCCCGGAAGTCGGGCATGAACAGGAGCTGCTCGGCGTGCATGACCCCCACGAGGGTGAGAAAAGGGAAGTCGTGGCCCTTGGAGATCATCTGGGTCCCCACGATGATCTCCACCCGGCGGTCCAGGATG
>JAKLDU010000016.1 GCA_022703355.1 Deltaproteobacteria bacterium
TGAGGCGGCCATCCGCGCCTGCGGGCAATAACAAGGGAGGTGTGTGAGATGGAGTGCATTTTCTGCAAGATCGTCAATAAGGAGATCCCTTCCGCGAAGGTCTACGAGGACGACCTGGTGCTCGCCTTCGACGACATCCAGCCCCAGGCGCCGGCACACGTCGTCATCGTCCCCAAGAAGCACATCGCCGACATCAACGCGCTGGACGACAGGGAGATCTGGTTCTCCATGCTCAAGGCGGCCCAGGCGTCGGCAAAGATCAAGGGCATCGACCAGAGCGGCTACCGGCTCGTCGTCAACTGCGGCAAGGACGGCACCCAGGTCGTCTGGCACGTCCATCTCCACGTCATGGGGGGCAGGGGACTCGACGGCAGGATGGGGTAGCTCCCGAAGAGGGGGCTTGGGCTCACGGGCAGCCCGGAGGGAAGCCGCCGGCCTTCATGAACCGGCCGGGCAGGCGCGATTCTCCACGGGTGTGCCCGCCCGGGGCTTGATTGTCGCGGCGTTTGTTTTATCAATAAATACTGTGGCATTTTGTTTTTTATTTGATTGCAGTGAGAAGGAGGTGTGCATGCAGAAAAAGAATCACCTGGTGCCGAGAAAGCTGCCGTGCCAGGAACGGTCACGGGTCACCGTCGCAGCGATCTATGAAGCTGCCTCGCAGGTTTTCACCCGGAACGGATACTCTTCCACCACCACGGACTTGATTGCGGAGCGGGCGGGGGTGTCCATCGGGACCCTCTACCAGTACTTCCCCAGCAAGGACGCCATCCTCGTCGGCCTCTGGGAAAACCACTTCCTGCAGGCCCGGGCACTGGTCGAGGGGCTGATCCGCGAGATTGAGGGCCTGCGCTTCGTGGACCGGGAGGTCGTCGCCCGGGTCATCCGCCGGGCGCTCCAGGCGAACATGGAGGACAGGGTCCAGCACAGGCTTTTCGTCGGCGACATCCCCTGGCCCCAAGCCGTCATCGAAAAGGAGCTCGAGCTGGGGAGGTTCATCAAAAGCCGGCTGGAGGACGTTTTCCGGAGGGCCCCCAACCTCCGCGTGCGCAACCCCCGGGTTGCCGCGCACGTGGCATACGGGTCGGTCTACGCGCTCATCCACGAGTACATTCTCTACTGGACCACGGAGGTGGGCATGGACGAGTTCATCCGCGAGGTGACCGACATGCTCGTCCGCTACGTCTTCACCGGCGAGGAACGGGTGGTGCCGGCGGAGCGGTTCGAGGCAGAAGGCGCCCGCGCCTGACCCGGGGCCGGGGTTGCCCCGCGGGGGCGAAAGACGCTTTTTTGCCTATTCCCCGTAGAGGATGTGGCCGAAGAGGTGCACGCCCTGGGGGTGGGAAGGCTGGATGGGGAAGTCTGGGCCCTCGTGGAGGGGCTCGATGATGCGCACGGACTTCGATGCTTTTTCCGCGGCCTGCTGCACCGCCCGGTAGAAGTCCAGCGGGGTGACCTGCGGGCCCAGGTACGTGTTCGTGAAGACCTGGCCCGAAGGCCTGAGCCTCTCGAGGGCCAGGGCGAGGGCCTTCTCGAAATCGTCCGCCTCCTTCATGAAGGCGGGGGGGTCGCACACGATGATGTCGTAGGTTGCCCGGTCGTCCTGGAGGAACCTGAACACGTCGTCCCGCACGACCTTCCAGACAAAGGGCGGGACCTTGTTCAGCTCCAGGTTCTTTTTCGTCAGGGCCAGCGCCGGCGCGGAGTTTTCCACCGACACCACCGACTTCGCCCCGCCCTTGAGGGCGTGCATGGCGTATGCCCCGGTGTAGGAAAAGAGGTCGAGGACGTCCTTGCCTGCTGCCCGGGCCCTGAGCTTGGACCGGTTGATCCGGTGCTCGAGGTAGAAGCCCGTGCGGTCGCCCGTGAGAACGTCCACCATGAGAGGGATGCCCGCTTCGAGCACCTGCACCGTGCCATCGGGGAGGCTCCCGGAAAGCGGGCCGCTCAAGGGGCGCAGGCCCTCGCCGGAGCGGGCGCGCATGTCGGAGCGCTCGTGGATGGCGCACGAGGGGTAGAGCTCCTGGAAGATGGACACGATGTCGGCCTTGATTTCTTCCATGCCCGTGGTGAGGAACTGCATGACCAGGACCTGGGAGAAGAAGTCCACCACCAGGCCGGGCAGGAGGTCGCCTTCGCCGTTGACGAGCCGGTAGCAGGTGGTGTCCCCGGGGATGATCGATTCCCGCATCCTCGCCGCCTGCCTGATCCTCTGCGCGAAGAAGGCCCGGTCGACCGTCTCCTTGCCCCGGGTGAGCACCCGCACGGCGATCTGGGAAAAGGGGTTGTAGAAGCCCTGGCACAGGAATTTCCCCCTCGAGTCGATGACCCGGCACAGGCTTCCTTCCTCGGGAGAGCCCTGGATCTTGTCCACAGCGCCCGAGAAGATCCAGGGGTGCCCCTTGGCCACGGGGAGGTCTTTTTTGGGCAGAAGGCGGACGATCAGCATAGGGATAAAGCCTTTACCACAGTTTTTTCCGGGAAGCCACAGCTTATTGACTCAATTTCGCGGGCAGTTTTTTGCCCGGGCGCCCTGCTCCGAACCGGCCGGGCCTCGGCGTCTACTGCCCGCACTGCCCCTCGATGAAGTCGCAGATCCCCCGGACGTCCTCGAAGGGAAACCAGGGGAGGTTCGCGTCAATGTATTCCCCGCTGACAATGGCGATATAATCGTCTCCGGGTTCCTCGAGGCACAGGGGTGTGTCGTAGAGCGCGGGGTTGAAGACCTCGATCTTTTTGAAGGGGCCGCTTTTGAAGCCCTCCACGAGGACGATGTCCGACCCTTCCCGGGCCAGGGACACGAGGTGGTCCAGGTCCGGCTCCTTGAGCTCGTAGAGGAGCAGGGCCCTGTCCGAAAAGAGGATGATGCGGTCGGCCCCCTGTTGGGCGAACTTCCAGGTGTCCTTGCCTTCCTTGTCCACGTCCATGCGGTGGGTTCCGTGCTTGACCGCGGTGACCTTCTTCCCCCGGGCCTTGAACTCGCCCACGAGCTTCTCCATGAGGTAGGTCTTCCCGCTGTTCGTACCCTTCGCGACGAAGGAAATGATGGGTGCCTGCATGCTGTGTCCGTACGCTCCTTGGGCTCGGGTGGCTTCCGCCGTTCGAGGGCTCTTCCCCGTGCAGCGAACAGGCGGGCACCTCCTTATAGCGAATCGCGGACAGTTTTGCAAACGCGGGTGACAGACCCGCGCGGCGGTGCCGGTTGTCGAGCCGGGCGGCCGGGTTGTGCAAACGCGGGTGGAAAACCGTGTCCGAATCATTGTATATAACTGCCATGCCGTATCAGGACACCATAGCCGAGGTCCTCACGTGGGCCGCCCTGGTCTTTGCCGCGGGGTTCATCGGCTTTTTCGGCAAGTACCTCGGGAGGCTGATCCTGGACCGTTTCCACCGGGGGAAGTCGCCCGGGGTGCAGGGGGCTGCCCCCCGAGCCCCGGTGCCGCAGGCGCCCACCGCGCCTTCTCAGGAAGGCAAGCTCTCGAAGAAGGCTGAAAAGAACAGGCTGAAGGCCGAAAAGAAACAGGCAAAGAAGGGTTCGAAGGAAGAGGGGCAGTAAAGATCCCCCGCGTGCGGCGGTCGTCTGTCAGGCGCTGGCCGGGGAGGGGCTGCCCGGGAGAGGGGCAATAAAAAGCCTCCGCGTGTGGCGGAGGTTTTTTGTGACAGGTCCCGGGGGATGGGGTTTTTCGGTTGCCGCTGGCTCCGGAGGGTTCACCCCATGTCTGCGATGACCGGGTGGCGGTGCGAGTAGCTTTCTTCCGGGCAGATGATCTGAACGGCGCAGCGCTTGTTCACGTTGATGACGATGGGCCCCAGGAGGTTGATGGTCATCCGGTCGGGCTGGTCGTGGGGGATGTTGACGATGCACATGACCTCCAGCTCGGACATCTCCCCCGCTTGAAGCTCCCGGAGCAGGGAATCCTCGACGTTCACGGCATAGTCCTGCTTCACCAGCTGCGGGCTCATGACCACGAAGGCCACCCTGCCGTCCTCGACGCTCTGGAGCCAGTAGAAGGGGGACTTTTCCGCATGCGGGAACAGGACGTAGCGCTTGTTCTGGGAAAAGCCCAAAATCCCTTTGGGGAAAAGGATCACCTTCTCCTCCTGCACCGATATATTGCCGAATCTCGAGGTCTGGATTTCCAAAAGCCCTCTCCTCCTATGACATGTAGTCCACGAGGCTCATGCCCGTGATCATGGATGCGCTCTGCAGGGCAGCCTGGTAGATGGTCTGCTGGTTCTGCAGCTTGGTGATGGCGTCGGCGTAGTCGAGATCCTCGATCTCCGACGTCACTGCCTGGTTTTCCACCGCGGCCTGCCTGATGACGGACTTCGTCGTGTCGAGCCGGTTCATCACGGCTCCGACCTTGGCGAGCTTGTTGTTCAGGACCACGCTTGCGTCCTCGATATCTCCGAGCAGGTCCTGTATCCCCTGCTGGTCGTTGTCCCTCATGGCCTTTTCCAGCTTCATGAGCGTCCCGATGGCGCTGCCCGAAGGGTTCATGAAGATCTCGTCGCCGGGCAGGTTGATTTCCACGGTGTCGTTTTTGCCGATCTGCACGGAAAAGGACGCGCTGTTGCCCCCGTAGATGCTCGACCACCGGCCGTCGGCATATACCCGGATATCGTCGCCCACCGCGGCGGAGATCCCCTCCGCGGCGGCTACGCTCACCTGCCAGGCCGCGCCGTCATACTGGTAGATGTTCCCGTCGGTGCTGTTGATGTAGCGGTCCCCGGCGGCTGCCGCACCCCCGAGGTTCGCCACCGCTTCCGCGGCGTCCGCGGCCACGGTGTCTACTTCGTCCTGCATCAGGGCGGCGTCCGCGTTCTGGAACGGGGGTGTCTGGGTCATGGTGCCGCCGAAGAGGTACTTGTTTCCGTACCTGGAGTTGGCGAGGCCCAGGAGTTCCTCCCGGAGGCCCTTGATCTCCTCTGCCGCGCCGGCCCTCGTGGCGGCGTTCTGCGTCGAGGAGGCCATCTGGGTTGCGAGCTCGGAGGCCCGGGTGAGGAGGTCGTCCGACGAGGAGGCGATGGATTCCGTGCGCGTGAGCCACCCGCTGGCCAGCGTGATGGATTTCTGGAACTGGTCGAAGGCGCTCAGCTCGGAGCGGTTCACCAGGACTTTTGCCAGGCCCAGCGGGTCTTCCGAGGGCTTGTCGAGCTTCCTGGCAGAGGATATCTGGCTGTTGAGCCTGAAGAGCTTCTCGGAGTTCGCCCCCAGGTCCTTGACCAACTGGTAGTAGAGAAATCTGTTGCTGATTCTCATATCCCATCCTATCGGCATGCGTTTCGGTACTCTTTATTGTAAGCAACGACATTGCCAGGCTGGGAAAACGAGGCGGCGCCAGGGGCTCGTACGGGGGGGCATGGAAAATAGTGCCCGGCGGAAGGAACTCTTTTCCCGTTCAGCCCCTGCTCACCCGCTCCTGGATTTTCCGGCATTCCCTGATGAGGTTTTCCTCGTCCACGGTGAGCGACTCGAAGTCGCGCACGATTACCGTGCCGTTGACGACCACGTCCTTGACGTTGGAGCCCGAGGCTGCGTAGATCACGTGGGAGACGGGGTTGTAGACGGGCACGAGGTTGGGCGCATGGCCGTCGAGGGTGATGATGTCCGCGAGCTTGCCCGGCTCGAGGGTGCCCGCGTCGAGCTTCAGGGCCTTTGCCGCGTTTTGCGTCATGAGTGCCAGCGCGGTGCATTCGTCCAGCGCGGTGGGGTCCATGGTGCTGATCTTGTGGAGCTTGGCCACGGTGGAGATCTCGGTGAGCATGTCGAGGTTGTTGTTGCTCGCGCACCCGTCCGTGCCGATGGTGACGTTCACGCCCGCGGCGAGCATGGCGGGCACCGGCGCGATGCCCGAGGCGAGCTTCATGTTGCTCTCGGCGTTGTGGGCCACGTGCACGCCCCTCCGGGCCAGAAGCTCGATCTCGGCCTGGTCGAGGGCCACGCAGTGGGCCGCGAGCGTCCTCGGGGAGAGGCAGCCCAGGGAGTCCAGGAGCCCCACGGGGGTCATGCCCGTCTGCTCCCGCACCTGCCTGACCTCGGCTGCGCTCTCGCTTAAGTGGATCTGGTAGATGAGGTCGAACTCCTCGGCCAGGGCATAGGCCCGGGCAAGGAGTTCGGGGGTGCAGGTGTACACGCCGTGGGGGAAGACCGTGGGACGGACGAGGTCGTCATCGAGCCAGCGGCTGATGAACCTCCTGGAGTGGTCGATGGTCCTTTCGGGGTCCTTCAGCGAGGGGCTGGGAAACTGGAGGATGCCCTCCCCGAGCCACGCCCGGATGCCCACCTCCTTTGCGGCCCTGCCCACCTCGTCCTCGTAGAAATACCCGTCGCAGAAGGCCGTGGTCCCGGACCTGGTCATCTCCCAGGCGGCGAGCATCGTGCCCAGGTAGACGAACTCCCTGTTCACGAACTTCGCCTCCGCGGGGAAGATAAAGTCGTTGAGCCAGGTCATGAGGGGCAGGTCGTCGGCGAAGCCCCGAAACAGCGTCATGGTGGCGTGGGTGTGGGTGTTGATGAGCCCGGGCATGACGATGTCGCAGGGTCCGCCCAGCACCTCGGCCATGCCTTCGGGCAGGGCGGGGGCGATGTCCTTTATCCGGTTCCCCTCCACGATGACGAAGTGGTCCCGGAGGATCTCCCTCGCGCTCTTGATCACATACCCACCCTGAACGGCAAACTGGCTCATGCGGAATGCCCCCCCGGGGTCATCTGTCCTTCGCGTTTCTGCGGTAGCGCAAGGCGCTGGCAAGGGTGACCTGGTCCATGTACTTGAGCTCCCCCCCCATGGGGATGCCCGACGCGATGCGGCTGACCTTCACCGGGAGCTTCGCGTCCTCGACGAGGCGGGCGATGAAGTGGAAGGTGCCTTCCCCTTCCACCGACGGGTTGGTGGCCACGATCACCTCGCTCACCTCCCTGCGGGAGAGGCGTTCCATGAGCTCGGAGAGCCGGATGTCCTCGGGGCCGATGCCGTTGATGGGCGAGATGAGCCCGTGGAGCACGTGGTAAAGCCCCTTGTAGGAGTGGGCCGACTCCAGGGCGAGCACGTCGCTTGGCTCCTCGACCACGCAGATGATGGAGGGGTCGCGGGTGGGGTCGGAGCAGATGGGGCACCGGGGCGCATCGGCGAGGGTGAAGCACGCCGAGCACAGCCGGATGGAGTCCTTGACTGTCGAGAGCGATCGCGACAGGTCCCCCGCGAGGTTTTCCCGGTCACCGATGATGAAGAGGGCGAGCCTGGCGGCGGTCTTCTCGCCAATGCCCGGGAGGCGCCTGAGCTGGCTGATGAGATCCTTGAGCGGCTTGGGGTAGGGGTCCATGTCAGGCGATGTCGAACGGGAGAGGGAGCCCGCCGGTGAGGCCCTTCATCTCTTCGGCCATGAGCTCCCGGGACTTCTTCAGCCCCTGGTTCACGGCGGCGAGGATGAGGTCTTCGAGCATGGGGATGTCCCGGCCGTCGACGCACACGGGGTCGAGCTTTATGGACAGGAGTTCCTGCCGGCCGGTGACCGTGACGCTCACCATGCCGCCGCCGGAGGAGGCGGAAACGGTTTTGCGGCCGAGCTCTTCCTGGATCTTTTTAACCTGCTCCTGGAGCTGCTGCGCCTGCTTCAGGAGGTCCTGGATGGTGAAGTCCATACCGGACATTAACACGGAAAAACCCCTCCCTGTCAACACGCATGATGTCTTGACTTGCGGGCGTTCTCCCCGGTAACATGGCCGAAAGGATCCGCCCTTGCGGACGGCCGGAACGACCGGAGGTGACGACATGCCCAGGAGATTCATCGACCTTTCCATCGCCATCGAAAGCGGGCTTCCCAGCGACCCGCCCCTCATGATCCCCAAGATCACCTACCTGGACCACAAGATCGGCGCGCAGACCATGCAGCTCTTCTACCCCGGCCTCACCGGGGGGGACCTGCCCGGGGGCAACGGCTGGGCCATGGAGGTGCTCGAGCTGTCCACCCACGCGGGCACGCACATGGACGCGCCCTGGCACTACGCCCCCACCCAGGACGGCGGGAAGCAGGCCCTCACCATCGACCAGTTCCCCATCGAGTGGGCCGTGGGCAACGGGGTCGTGCTCGACTTCACGGGCCTCCCCGACGGCTACAACATCATGCCCGAAGACATCGAAGAGAGGCTCGACGGCATGGGCTACCGCCTCAAGGAGGGCGACATCTTCCTGGCCCGCACCGGCGCCGACGCCTACTGGGGCACGCCCGAGTACCTGGTGAAGGGCTGCGGCTTCGGCAGGGCTTCGACGCTGTGGATCGTGAACCAGGGGGTGCACGTGGTGGGCACGGACGCCTGGAGCTGGGACCGGCCGCTGCCCTTCCAGGCCGAGGAGTTCGGGCGCACGCACGATGCGTCCCTCATCTGGGAAGGGCATTTCGCGGGCATCGAGAAGGGCTACTTCCAGATAGAAAAGCTCACGAATCTCCACGAGCTGCCGCCAACGGGCTTCACCTTCTACTGCTTTCCCGTCAAGATCAAGGGCGCGAGCGCCGGCTGGATCAGGGCCGTGGCAGAGGTTCCCGGTTGACCCGGCCTGCGGGCCGGTCTTATAATCCGGCCAGTGGCTCATCCTCCTCCGGAGGGAATGCTGCAGGAATTGACGGGAGGACCGGGATGCTCGCCATAGACGTGGGCAATACGCATATCACCTGTGCTTTCATGGAGGAATCCGAGATCCGCCTGCTCCGGCGGGTTTCGACGGAAGACTGCCTCTCGGGCAGCGCCTTCCTGGACCTCCTCGACCTCGACGGAAAGCCCGTGCCCGACCGGGTCGTCATCTGCAGCGTCCGCAGGGCGGCAACAGGCGCCATCTGCCGGGACTTCAGGGAGGGGCTGGGCATCTCCCCCTTCGTGGTTTCCAACGACACCCCCATGGGGATCACCACGAGCTACCGGTCCATGGACACCCTCGGCACGGACAGGCTCGTGGACGCGGCCGCCTGCCACCACCTCTACAGCGGGGGCAGGGCCCCGGGGATCGTCATCGACATGGGCACTGCCACCACCGTGGACTGCATCACCGAAGCCGGGGAGTTCCTCGGCGGGGCCATCGTCCCGGGCCTGATGAGCGCGTACCGCGGCCTGCTCGCCGCGGCGCCGGAGCTCCCGGACATCGCCATCTCCCCGGTGGAAAACCTCATCGGCACCACCACGAAGGAGTGCCTGCGCTCGGGCGTCATCGCGGGGCACGCGGCGCTTATCCGGGGGCTGTCCTCCCTCATGGCAGACCGCCTGGGCAAGAAGCCCCTGGTGGTCGTCACCGGGGGGCTGGCCCGGGTGATCGACGCCCTCCTGCCGGCCGACTATGTCCGGGACGAGCACCTGACCGTCAAAGGCCTCTCGATCATACATTCGATAAACACCAGCAGCGGCTAAGTTTTCGGGGGCGGTTTGCCGATAGACCCCTTACGCGGGCCCGGATGTGGCCCGGGCAGAAAGTAAGGGATTACTGAGAAGACGACGTAATGGATTACATCGATGATAAGCTGAACATCTTCGCGTGCATCCTCCTGCTGCTGGCCATGATGGTGGGGTGGGGCGCTCCCGTGCGGGCAGCGGGCGACCCCGCGGCCCTGTTCCAGGATGCCAACAGGAAGTACGTCGACCTCGTGAAAGACCCCGCGAAAAAGAAGGTCAGGGACAACTGGATAAGGGTGATCGACGCCTACCTCGGCGTCGCGGAGAAATACCCCGCCTCCGACCTCGCACCGGAGGCCTGCCTTCGGGGCGCGAAGGTCTATGAGCACTTCTCCCGGTATTCGGGGAAAAAGAGCGACCTCGGGGAAGCCTCCCGGATCTACCAGAACGTTGCGGAAAAATATCCCGGGAGCGCCGTTGCCGACGACGCCCTTTACCAGGCGGGACTCCTGGAAGAAAGGGCGGGGAACGACCGGAAGGCCGCGGCACTGTACCGCCGGGTCCTCGACGAGTACGCCCGGGGGGACATGGCGGAGGAGGCCGGCCTGAAGCTCGGGGAGAAACCCGGCCAGGGGAAGGCCGCGGAGCAGAGAGTTTCGGAAAAGGCCACGGAAAAGCCCCGGGTTGAAGAGGCCGGGCAGAAGCGGCCTGAGCTGCCTGCCCGGGTGAAGAAGATCTCCTGCCTCGACAGCGAGGGCGGCGCCCGGGTGGTCGTGGAGCTGGACGGCCCGGCTTCGTACAAGACCTGGGTCGCCCCCGAGAACAGGGCGCAGGGAAAACCGGTCCGGCTGGTCGTGGACATCGAGGGAGCGAGGCTTGCGCCGGCAGTTCAAGGCAGGAAGGACGCGGGCGAAGGAATCGTGTCGTCCATCCGCGCCTCCGGGCACCCCGACGGCAGGGTGCGGGTCGTGCTCGACCTCAGCGGCAGGCCCTCCTACCGGACGAGCACGGAGGACGACCCGTCCAGGATCGTCATCGACGTGAGCGGCAAGGCTTCGCCGAAGACGGCCGCTTCCCGGCGGAACGCCGCTTCCCCGGCCGGCCAAAGCATCAAGCCCAGGAAGGTGCCGGCGGGCACGCCCGCGCAGGCGGGCAGGGACCTACCGACCATAGCCACCCAGCTCTGCCTGAAGGTTTCCCGGATCGTGGTGGACCCGGGCCACGGCGGCAAAGACCCCGGCGCCGTCAGCCCGTCGGGCGTCAAGGAGAAGGACCTCACCCTGGAGATCGGGAAGCTCCTGGCCAAGCGTCTGAAGGCGGACGGCTTCGAGGTGTTCCTTACCCGGACCAGGGACGAGTTCGTGGCTCTGGAGGAAAGGACGTCCTTCGCCAACCGCAAGCGGGCCGACCTTTTCCTATCGCTCCACATCAACTCGCACCAGAGCGTCTCCGTGAGCGGCATCGAGACCTACTTCCTGAACCTGACCACGGACTCCTCGGCCATCGAGGTGGCGGCGCGGGAGAACACCTTCTCCGACAAGTCCATGAGCGACCTGCAGCTCATCCTCAACGACCTCATGCTCAACTCCAAGATCAACGAGTCCTCGAAGTTCGCCACCTGCGTGCACAGGAACGTGCTGTCCCTGGCGGCAGACACGGGGTACGAGGGGAAGAACCTCGGGGTGCGGCAGGCGCCCTTCTACGTCCTGCTGGGCGCGCAGATGCCCTCGATCCTCATCGAGCTGGGCTTCATCACGAGCCCCATGGACATGGGCCTCCTCAAGCAGCGCTCCCACCAGGAGACCCTGGTGGACGGTATTGCAAAGGGAATAAATAGTTATATAATGAACACCACATACGCGTACGGCGGGAGGAATAAATGAAGCGTGTTCTGCTGGTGTGCGCCCTGTTCCTGGCGGCGATCCCCGCATGGGCGGACTGGGGCCTGAGCAACGTGGTGAGAAAAGAGATCCACCGGACCGTCCCCGCGAGCCCTCCGCAGGGCATGGGGGTCCAGACCGCCGACGACCCGGCGCAGGCCGCCCAGGGCCAGGGCCTCCTCTACACGAAGACGACCCACTACCCCTACACCATCCACATCGCCTCCTCGAAAGACGCGGGCCAGGCGCACAGGCTGAGCGAGCTCACCCGGAAGAAGCTCGCGGAGATGGTCTTCATCACCAAGATCAATCTCGGCGCGCCGGGCATCTGGTACCGCATCGACTATGGCGCGTTTTCGAACATCAAGGATGCCGTGCTGAAGCTCCAGGAGCTCAAAGGCAAGGGCATCGTCGCCAAGGACGCCTTCGTGGGGGGCACGGTCCCCTACGCCATCGAGCTGGGCCTGTACAAGAGCAGGGAGGACGCACTGACAGCGGCCGGGAGCCTCTCCCGGAAAGGCGTCGTCCCCTACGTCGTCAAGGAGAAGGAAGACCTCTACCGCCTCCTCTCCGGGGCGTACCCGGACGAAAAGAGCGCGGCGCCCGCGTTGAGCGACCTCATGGCGCTCAATCTCCAGCCCGCCCTGAAGAAGAGATGAGTCATGCATACATAGACTCTTTTCTCGAATACCTGGTTGTCGAGAGATCTGCGCCCGAGAACACCCTGTCGGCCTATGAAAGCGACCTGAGGGACTTTTTCGCCTGGATGGAAGGCCGGGGCAAGGATGTGCTCACGCTGGGGTCCGAAGACATCGCCGCCTACTCGAGCGCCTGCCGCGCGAAGAAGCTCAAGTCCACGAGCATCGGCAGGAGGCTCTCCGCCCTGCGCCAGTTCTACCGCTTCCTCCTCGAGGAGGGGGGCATCGGCAAAGACCCCACCCGGGAGCTGGCCGCGCCCAGGCGGAGCGCGTACCTTCCCCAGGTGCTGAGCGCCGAAGAGGTGGACAGGCTTCTCCACGCCCCGGACCCCTCCACGCCCCTGGGCATCAGGGACAAGGCCATGATCGAGCTCCTTTACGCCACGGGCCTGCGGGTGAGCGAGCTCGTGGGGCTGGAGATCCACATGCTCAACCTTGACGTGGGCTACCTCATCTGCCGGGGCAAGGGGGGCAAGGAGCGCCTCGTGCCCATCGGGGAGGCTGCGGTCAGGTGGGTGAAGGAGTACCTTACCCTCGCCCGCCCGTCCCTGGCAAAGGATGCCTCCGACAGCCTGTTCTATTCGAACCGCGGCAGGGCCATGACCCGGCAGAACTTCTGGTACATGATCCAGCGCTATGCCGAAGAGGCCGGGATCAGGAAGCACATCTCCCCCCACGTCCTCAGGCACTCCTTTGCCACGCACCTGCTGGCCGGCGGGGCCGACCTGAGGTCGGTGCAGATGATGCTCGGGCACTCCGACATCTCCACCACCCAGATCTACACCCACGTGAACCCGGCCCGGCTCAAAGAGATCCACGAGCGGTTCCACCCGAGGGGGTAGGGCGTGGACGTCGTGATCTCCCACATCCAGGCGGACTTCGACGCCTTCGCCTCCATGGTCGCGGCGAAGCTCATCTACCCGGAAGCCCTGCTCTCCTTTCCCGGGGCGCAGGAAAAGAACCTGCGGGACTACCTCGCCGGGGCCCCGGCGGAGATCACCCGGGGCATCGTCCGGCAGAAGGACATCGACCTGGACGCGATCACCAGGCTCGTGGTCGTGGACACGAGGCAGTCCTCCCGCATCGGCGAGTTCGCGAAGATCGTGGGCAGGGAGGGGGTCGAGGTGATCGTGTACGACCACCACCCCTGCTCCGTGGAGGACATCCCCGCCGCCGAGGCGCACTGCGAGGAGCTCGGCTCGAACGTGGCGATCATGGTGGGCGTCCTCAGGGAGCGGGGGATCGCACCGAGCCCGGCGCTGGCGACGGTCATGGCCATGGGGGTCTACGAGGACACCGGGTCGCTCCTCTTCCCCTCCACCACGTCCGCGGACGCCCTTGCCCTGGCCCAGCTCATCTCCTGGGGCGCCGATCTCCGGCAGGTTTCCGCCGCCATTTCCCGGGAGCTCGACGCCTCGCAGGTGGACGTGCTCGACCAGCTCATCAAGAACTCCCGCGTCCTGCACATCAGCGGCATCGACGTCCTGTTCACCCGGTCCGAATCGCCGGGCTACGTCGAGGACTTCGCCATGCTCGTGCACAAGCTCAGGCCCATGTTCAACGCGGACGCCATGTTTGCCCTGGGGCTCATGGGCGAGCGGATCTACCTCGTGGCCCGGAGCACCCTGCCCCAGGTGAACGCGGCGGAGGTGGCGCGGGCCTTCGGCGGCGGCGGGCACCCCACGGCCGCGGCCGCGTCCATCAGGGAGGCCACCATCGACGCCGCCGAGGCGAGGCTCGTAACCGTGGTGAAGCGGGAAACGAAGCCCCGGATCACGGCCAGGGACATCATGACCTTCCCGGTGATCTCGCTGGGCATGGACGCCTCGCTGAGCGAGGCGAGCGAGGTGCTCAACCGCTACCACATCAACGCCGCGGTGGTGCTGGCCGAAGACGGCTGGCCCGCAGGCCTCGTCACCCGGCAGATCGTGAGCCGCGCCGAGGGCCACGGACTGGGCGGGGCCACGGTGAAGGACTACATGATCCGCGACCTGAAGCTCGTGGAGCCCGGCGCCCCGGTGTGGGAGATCCGGACCCTCGTCATCGACGGGAACCAGCGGCTGCTCCCGGTGGTGGAAGAGGGCAGGGTCATGGGCGTGATCACGCGCACGGACCTCATGATGGTCATGCACGAGAAGATGGCCAAGACCGAGGGCGCGGAGCTCAAGCCGGCCCAGACGAAGAACCTCACGGGGCTCCGGGGGGCGCGCCTGCCCCGGGAGATCTGCGGGCTGCTCCGGCAGGCGGGCGAGCTGGCATCCTCCATGGGCTTCAACATCTACCTCGTGGGCGGGATCGTGCGGGACATGATCCTCAGGATCAGCAATCTCGACGTGGACGTCGTGGTCGAGGGGGACGGGATCGCCTTCGCCCGGAATTTCTGCCAGGCCGTGGGCGCCCGGTACGCCTCCCACGAGAAGTACAAGACCGCGGTGGTCACGCTCGGGGACGGCACCCACATCGACGTGGCGACGGCCCGCCTCGAGTACTACAAGACCCCGGGGGACTACCCCGTGGTGGAGCAGTCCACCCTGAAGCTCGACCTCTACCGCAGGGACTTCACCATCAACACCATGGCCGTTTGCCTGAACCCCCAGCGCTTCGGCGAGCTCATCGACTTTTTCGGCGCCCAGCGGGACATCAGGGAAAAGCGCATCCGGGTGCTGCACGCCCTGAGCTTCGTCGAGGACCCCTCCCGGATCCTGCGCGCCGTGAGGTTCGAGCAGCGCTACGGCTTCACGCTGGGCAAGCAGACCATCACCCTCGTCCACGCCGCGGTGAAGTCGGGGCTCCTGGGGAGCGTGTCCGGGGGCCGCATCTCCCGGGAGATCCGGCAGATGCTCGGCGAAGACGACCCCGCGAAGGGTCTCGAGCGGCTGGCAGGTCTCGGCGTGCTCACGGCCATCCACCCGGACTTCCAGTTCCTCCCGGCCATGAAGGACTGCTTCGCCCGGGTGAGGGAGACGCTCCTGTGGTTCACCATGCTCTTCACCCACGAGGAGTACCGGCCCTGGCTCGTCTACCTCCTGGGCCTGGTGGACCAGATGAAGACCAAAAAGATCGTCGACATCTGCAGGAGGCTGGGGATCACGGACGAGGAGATCAGGGCGCTCCTCGACTCCCAGGCCAAGGTCCAGGAGATCCTCAAGGGGTTCGCCGCGGCGCGCACGCTCAAGCCGTCGGGCGTGGTGAAGCTCCTCGAGGGCGCGTCCCTCGAGGTGGTCCTCTTCGCCATGTCCAAGACCAGGAGCAGCGCGGTGAAGGAGCTCATCTCCTCCTACATCACCGCCTGGCGTTCCTACCGGCCCCCCGTGAGCGGCAAGGATCTCCTCGCAGCGGGGTTTGCCCGGGGCAGGTACCTGGGCGGGACGCTCAGGCTCATCCGGGACAAGGGGCTTGACGGCGAGCTCAAGGACCACCGGGAGGCCATGGAATTTGCCCGGGCGAGGCTTCAGGAGGCGCAAACGCCGAAGCAAGGGGTTGACGAGTAGCACGGAGTCATGTAGACAAGGTTTGGTAAGCGTTTTGGGGGTGTGGCTCAGTTGGGAGAGCGTAGCGTTCGCAATGCTAAGGTCGGGGGTTCGATCCCCCCCACCTCCACCAATTAACTGTCTGAAGCAATCCGGCAAGATTCAATAGCCCTTGGAAACAAGGGCTTTTTTCTTTCAAGTGTATCTGCCGAAGTAAAAAACCGGGCAGCGATACCCCTGTGAAACCCGGCTGTTTCGCCACTGCACGGAGAGCGCCCCTTTTTATTTCTCGAACCTCTGCTTAAAGCGCCTCATGGTTCAGCGCTGGTTCCTTGCTGATCTTTTTGAAAAAGGGTGTTCGCCCGTGAGAGGTGTTTCTGTGCATCCCTGCATACAGTCTCCAGCACCTCTTTGCAGGTCATGATCTCATGGATGTGCCCTATGCACTGTCCCACCATAAAGGGGGCATCGTCCACCAATCCCTTTTCCCAGGCGTTCTTGATCCGCTCGCCCGAGATGAGGGGAAAGAGCTCTTCGAGTCCGCCCCCTCCGTCCTCGATGTTTTGAATCTTTTCAACGAGGCCGTTCTTCAGGGCGCGACCCTGCATACCCAGTCCCTTCCCCCCGAAGATGACGGTGTCCGCCTCGTTTCGTTTGATGAGCTCCTGCTTGATATTGTCGTGCACGGGGCACTCCCGGGTGGTGAGGAACCGGCTCGCCATCATTATGCCCTGGGCTCCCAACGCAAGTGCGGCTGCCATGGCCCGGCCATCCGCTATGCCGCCCACGGTGACTACGGGAATATCGAGCGCATCCACCATGCGGGGGGTGAGCACGATGGTCCCCACATTGTCCTTGTACGGGTGTCCGCCCGCTTCGAACCCGAGGCAATAGACCCCATCGTAGCCCGCCTTTTGCGCATGGATGCCGTGCTTCAGGCAGCCGACCTTGTGGAACACCCTCACGCCCGCATGCTTGAGGGCCGTCAGGGCCTCCTTCCCGAAGGCCATGTCGAGGGGCATCCCGGAGATCTCCATGCCGGCGACCTTTTCCTCGGCCGCCACCCTCAGGTACATGCGGTTCATCTCCGGGGTCACCCGCACTGAGGGCATCAGCGTCACCCCGAGCATGAAGGGCTTGCCGGTGAGCTCCCGGACACGGGAGATGGCGGACTTAAGCTCGTCCTCGGTCTCGTAATTGCCGCAGGTGAGATTGCCGAGCCCCCCGCCCTCCGATACTGCCGCGCAGAGCTCGGGCCTGCACAGCCACATCATGGACCCGCAGATGATGGGATATTTCACCCCGAACATTTCAGTGACCGCCGTTTTGATCATGTCCCCTTCCTTTCATTTCAATCGATGGCTGCCCGGGCGTCCTGGAGCATGACTCCCTCTCCCTGGATGATGAGTGAAGAGGGGTTGAAGAATTTTTCCCTGTCGAGCTTTTTCAGCATCTCGTCGATGATCACGCTCGCGTCGCATGGCCCCTGGTATATGGCCCAGCAGGTATCCCTGCCTAGGCCCGGCAGGGGCGGCGGGGCCGGGGCCGACATTACCTGGGCCCGAGCCGCGCCGCCCTTTCCGGTACCCCCGCTTTCTAGACGGCCTCGATGGTCGAGGTGGGCTTGGAGGTGATGTTGTAGGTCACGCTCACCACCCCCGGGACCTCTGAGGTCATGCGCGCAGCGATCTTCTGGAGGATGTCGTAGTCGAGCCTGGTGGGGGCGGCCGTCTTCGCGTCCTTGCTTTCCCAGCACCGGACCTCGATCTGGCTGCCGTAGTCCCTTTTGCCGTCCCTGATGCCAGTCACCCTGTCCTCGTGCAGGATCGCGAGGTACTGGAAGGCCCCGCTGCCGGCGAGCTCCTCCTCCACGATGGCGGTGGCCTCGCGCACGAGGGCGACCCGCGCGGGGGTGACCTCCCCGATGACCCGCGCCGCCAGGGCCGGTCCCGGGAAGGGCGGCCGGTTGTACATGTCCAGCGGCAGGCCGAGCGCCTCGCCGACTTTCCGGACGCCGGGCTTGCGCAGCTCGATGAGCGGCTCGACGACCTCGTACCCGAACTGCTCCACCGTGTCGATGCCCAGCTGGGAGAGGATGTTGTGCTGGCGCTTCACCCCGGCGACCGTCTCCTCCACGTCCGTGAAGATGGTCCCCTGCAGCAGGATCCGCGCCTTGCTGCGCTTCACGAGCTCGCCGAACACGTCTTTGTAGAAGGTCTGCGTGATGGCTTCCCGCTTTTCTTCGGGGTCGGAAAGCCCCTTGAGGGCGGCAAAGAACCGGTCCTTGGCGTCGACGATCTCGATGGGTATGCCGATGCTCCGGAACTGAGCGGCGATCTGCGCGGGCTCGTCCTTGCGCATGATGCCGTTGTCGATGAAATAGGTCTTGAGCCTGCTGCCCAGCGCCTTGTGGCCGAGCGCCGTCACCACCGAAGAGTCCACGCCGCCGGAAAGGGCGTTGACCGCAAACCCTTCACCCACGGCCGCTGACAGCTCCCGCGACTTTTGTGCGATGAACCCGGCAGGATCGAGCCGGTCCAGCGTAATCTCCTGGATTCCCATGGGATGCACCTCCTGCAGACAAAAGATAGTACCTGTCTTCTAAAGGTTGTCTGCTGGAAATGCAAGCGTGGAGAGGGGCCCCGGGCCCCGGCGGGCGCACGCAGGCTCGCCTCCGGCGCACCCCCCGGCCTCCCGTATCGCCGGGGGAGGCGGGGCGTTCGACCGGCACCGGCGAGCGTGCCCCCGAGGATGCGTCCCCACCCCGTGGCGCCTGGAAAGGGACAGAGCCCGCTGTTCCCTGCCGCAAAACGACATTTCATTCAATCCCTTTGAACATTCCATTCAATGCGGCCGTGTTTTCAGGCCCCCTTTCCTTGACAAACGGGGGAAGGTGATCCGGCATATAAACTATAATAACAATGAGATGGAAGAAGATTTACCGAAGATCGCGCAAACTGGCACGCTGTATGCCTAAGGGTAAGTATCACAAAAACAAAAAAGGGGGACAGGAAAATGAAAAGGACAATCCAGACGGCAATCGTGGCTTTCTTCGTAGTGCTCATCACCGCAGGCTTCGCTTTTGCAGCCAACGCAACTTCGGGCGCAGGGAACTTCCCCTACTTCCACCTGGGCTGCCTCGCCATCGGCGGGCTCACCATCGTGTCTTTGAAGTACCGCTACCAGGGCATCTACCTGAGCGAGGCCATCGGGTCCTTCGCGCTGTACGCCGTCCTCGTGGCCCTGTTCACCGCCCCGGCCATCGAGACGGTCAAAGGGCTGGTGAGCTAGGATATCGGCTGGTAAACAACATCGGCCCCCGGTGTGGGACGGGCCGGAAAGGAGCAGGTGCCATGAAAGAGGCGAAGAAGAAAATAGTCCTGACGAAGACGATGAACCAGATCATCCTGATGAGCGCGTGGAGCTTCACCATGGTCGTCTCCTCCTTCCTCTTCCTGCTGGCGGGGCGCTGGATCGACGTGAGGTTCAACACGGAGCCGACCTTCATGCTGGGCTTGCTCATGCTGGGCCTCGGGCTGTGCATCGGCCGGATGTACCAGGACTACGCGAAGATCAGGAAAGACCTGAGCAGGAGAAAGATCAGGTACCCTGCCCAGCAGATCGCCAAAGAAGCCCGGTAAACTGTTCCCCCTTTAACACCACGAAAGCGGGGCGCCTGTCAGGCGGCCCGCTTTTTCATTCCTGGCAGACCGGAAGGAACGCGGTGGCAAACTCTATTGTCATGCTTTTAAAAAAACCATGAAATAGTCCTTTGCCACATGCTTCCAGCATATTGATATAACAGATAAAGGATTTGGCATTAGAAAGTTAATGAGAATGACTCCTCTCCCTGATTGCGGCTCCAGATAACCTCGTCTGCAATTGAGAGCACCCATGACTGCATGCCGTTATCCGGCTTTTTTTGGGCAAAGGCTTTAGGATCGAGAACGGCTGCACAGAAACTATCTATTGGGCAACGCACAGACTTGTAAATGATAATAGCCACTTTGGTCTTGCGGACTATTTTGGCAAAAGCTTGTGTTGCAGTATAATCGCTGGGATGTTGCCAACGAACTGCATCGCGCTTGAACGGCTTTATCCTTAAATCAACCGAAAGATCGCTCAAGGGAACACTGAACGCAGTGAATTGGGATGGCGATAGACGTTTCAGGCCATCGCTGTCCTGCACGAACTTCCAGCGCCAGAACCCTACTTCGGATGCAGCTGTATACGGTGTATCCGCACTATAGAACACGCCAGTATCGCCTTTAGCCCTGAATCGTGTGCCGAACGCAGTTGTGTACGCATATCTGAACGGGCTGAAAAGGAGGTAGTGCAGATCTTTTGCCCCGTCTGGTACTGGAGGTTTGCTCGCCTCAAGGATATCTTCGAGGATCTCATGCTCTCTTATGGTATCGACTAAACGCATAGTGGACGATTCATACTGCGATTCCACCATACGCCAGACTGTACCTGAGAACTGCCGGGCGTTAGATGATACCTCTGCAGGTGTCCAGGTAGTGGATGACACTCACCAGGCCCTCCGTTTTTTCTATGAGGTCTGCGGGTTTTTGATCTGCAAGCCCTTTGTTTTTACTGTTCATCCACGCCAAGGCATCCTCGCGTGAGCCGCCAACAAGAGCATCGAGAGATCTGAAAAGTCTTACCAGAAGTACACCAAAGTCCCACTCCTTGCGATCTGGTGACAATTCATAAGAGTGTGTGTATAGGCGTGTAACAGTCGCAGGGCTGATGCCAAGCACCCTGGACAGCTTGTTTTTTGTGAACTTCAGCTTCTCGGCGGTGTTGACAACCGCCTTTGACAACACTTTTCTTTGTGTCGCAGCATCCGGGATTGTCGCCGTCTTGTGCCTCATATACAACCCCCCCTATCATCTCTTTCTAGAGAAATAATAAGGACGATATCTTTCCTTGTAAAGGGTAAAATTAAATGATTCGTAAATAATTAAGAGGATAGCTAACTTCGACCTGCATTGCATATATCATCGGGAGAGAGTAACTCACCATACTGCAAGGTAAGATCATGTCTTCATCGGGTGATTTGTCAGATCCAGTCTCGACTTGTACAGATGACCGTCCCGGGGCTAGGCCCTCTTCATCTTTCTTTCGATCACGACCTCTTCGATGAACCCCTTGAACCCGAGGACGATGCCCGCGAGCAGGCCGAGCAGCGTGAAGTTGGGGGCCATGTTCAACGTCTTGTCGAGGTATATTCCGCCGTACATGCCGAGGAAGGTCATCGTAACGAGCACCAGGCTGTAGCCGCTGATCCGAGCCAGCCTGTTTGCCAGTGCCTTTCCGATTTTTTCTTTCTTCATGCGTTTCATGACCTTCCTCCTTTCAGGAGTGGCTTTCCCTTTTAAAACAGGGTCATCAGAACTTCACGTGCCGGACCGGTGTTGATGGTCACCAGGGCTACGACCAGGACGAACACTGCGGCGGCTTCCACTCTGGTGAGTCCCAAAACCTTGTAGGTGAACCTGATCCCGATGCCGGTCATGAACAGTGCGCCGATTACGAGCCATAATGTCATCATTGTCTTGCCCTCCTGGGGGTTTGTTTTTTTCTTATGCCAAAGAAAGGGCAAAGGGCGTGCCAAGTGCCGGCAATTTATAACTCCCTGATATCAGGAAAGTTTAATAATGCAGGATTTTCTTGTGCTTGCCAAATTGGCAGAAAGGCTTTCAGCCGGCACGGGGACAGGTCCAAAATGGCAAAAAAACCTCTCTGCCGCTGTGTGAAAAGTGTCAGAATGACAGGCAGGGGGTAGGTATTCACCCCCCGCTGCTCAAGGATACGACGCGCGAGAGCCTCCCTGGGGAACCGGAGGAGACTTCACCCCCCGTTGCTCAAGGATGTGCCCCATGGCTGGTTCTCCGCGCGTTCCCGGAAGATCTCCTGCCTGGCTTCGATGGCAGTGCCTTGGTGCTGTTGGCAGCAGCGGAACAGTGCAGCGCCGACTACCCGGGGATTCATCTATTTCCAGGAAACGGAGCATGCACCTTTGACAAATTGAAAGCCGGCATTATGTTTATGGTCACTCACTATTAATAATCGTTCTTAATAAGAGTGCCCTCGATATTGGCAAAAAAAGCAGCGAAGAGCCGGGCGCAAAAGGGATTCACAGCGGCAGTGTTCCACAATTCACCGAGCGAAAGGAGCGAAGATCATGGCTGAAGACAGCAAAACCGGAAGAGGCGCATCAAACCGCGACTGGTGGCCGAACCAGCTGAGGCTCGATATCCTGCACCAGCATTCCTGCAAGGCCAACCCGATGGACCGGGATTTCAACTATGCTGAAGAGTTCGAGAGCCTCGATCTCGCAGCCGTGAAGAAGGACCTTCTGGCGCTCATGACCGACTCGCAGGACTGGTGGCCGGCAGACTTCGGTCACTACGGCCCCCTGTTCATCCGCATGGCATGGCACAGCGCCGGCACCTACCGCATCGGTGACGGCCGCGGCGGCGCAGGGGCGGGACAGCAGCGCTTCGCACCCCTGAGCAGCTGGCCGGACAACGCCAACCTCGACAAGGCGCGCAGGCTGCTCTGGCCGATCAAGCAGAAGTATGGCCGGAAGATTTCCTGGGCCGACCTCATGATCCTCGCCGGGAACGTCGCGCTGGAATCGATGGGGTTCAAGACCTTCGGCTTTGCCGGGGGGCGTGAGGATGTCTGGGAAGCGGAAGGGGACGTGTACTGGGGGTCCGAGGAAAAGTGGCTGGATGACAAGCGCTACTCCGGCGAGAGGTACCTGGAAAACCCGCTCGCTGCCGTGCAGATGGGTTTGATCTACGTCAACCCCGAGGGGCCGAACGGCAATCCTGACCCAATCGCCGCAGCCAGGGACATCCGCGAAACGTTCGCCCGTATGGCCATGAATGACGAAGAGACGGTCGCGCTCATCGCAGGGGGCCACACCTTCGGCAAAACCCATGGCGCAGGCGATGCGAAACATGTGGGGCCCGAGCCCGAAGCCGCTCCCATCGAGGAGCAGGGCCTCGGCTGGAAGAGCAGCTTTGGCACGGGCAAAGGCGGCGACGCGATCACCAGCGGCCTGGAAGTCACCTGGACGAACACGCCGACCAGGTGGAGCAACAACTTCTTCAGGATCCTGTTCACCCACGAATGGGAACTGACCAGAAGCCCTGCCGGAGCTCATCAGTGGATACCAAAGGGTGGTGCGGCCGCCAACACGGTGCCGGATGCGCACGACCCGTCAAAGCGCCAGGCCCCCGGCATGCTGACCACGGATCTCTCCCTGCGGTACGACCCTGTCTACGAGAAGATATCAAGGCGTTTCTACGAGCACCCGGATCAGTTTGCAGATGCGTTCGCCCGGGCCTGGTTCAAGCTCACACACCGGGACATGGGTCCCCGTTCACGGTATCTCGGCCCGGAGGTTCCCAGGGAGGAACTCATCTGGCAGGACCCGGTTCCCGCCGTCGATCACAAACTGATCGATAAGAAGGACATTGCCTCACTCAAGCGCAAAATCCTGGCTTCGGGCCTGTCCGTCTCGGAGCTGGTTTCAACCGCCTGGGCGTCCGCATCCACCTTCCGGGGCTCGGACAAGCGCGGCGGCGCCAACGGTGCCCGCATCCGCCTGGCACCGCAGAAGGATTGGGAGGTCAACGAGCCGGCCCGGCTGGCAAAGGTTCTCGAGACCCTGGAGAGCATCCGGAAAGGGTTCAACACTTCCCAGTCCGGCGGGAAGAAGGTTTCGCTGGCCGACGTGATCGTTCTTGCCGGTTGCGCAGGGGTCGAGCAGGCCGCGAAGAATGCCGGCCACAAGGTGACGGTTCCCTTCACGCCGGGGCGGATGGATGCCTCCCGGGAACAGACCGATGCGGCCTCCTTCGCCGTGCTCGAACCGGCTGCGGATGGTTTCCGCAACTACCTCAAGACCAGGTTCTCCATATCGGCCGAAGAGCTGCTGATCGACCGGGCGCAACTGCTGACGCTGACCGCCCCCGAGATGACGGTTCTTCTGGGGGGCATGCGCGTCCTGAACACCAACTTCGGCCAGACCCGGCACGGGGTTTTCACGAAGCGGCAGGAGGCCTTGAGCAACGACTTTTTCGTGAACCTGCTTGACATGGGCACGGTGTGGAAGGCGGTATCGGATGCCGGGGACCTGTTCGAAGGGCGTGATCGCAAGACGGGTGAACTGAAGTGGACCGCCACCCGTGTCGATCTGGTCTTCGGTTCCGACTCCCGGCTCCGGGCCCTGGCGGAAGTCTACGCCTGTGAGGACTCCCGGGAAAAGTTCCTGCACGACTTTGTCGCGGTGTGGGACAAAATCATGAACCTCGACCGTTTCGACCTCGCCTGACCGCAGTGTGAATGCCCTCGAGGGCTTCCGACAGGGCAGCGAGGCAGTGGAAAGCCAGGAACCGGTTCAGCGGAAAGCGCCCTGCCGTCCGCTGAACCGGGGAAGGCGATTCACAAGCGGGTTTGCCTCTCCCCTTGCGACTGCCCCCGGGCCCGGGAGAAGGGGCACAAAATCGCGGCGATTCACAAGCGGGCCTGTCTCTCCCCTTGCGCTGCATCGGGCAGACGCTTCCCCGGCCTCCTTACAATAACCCGGGAACTCAGGGGTTCAAGCCGGAACGACCGCGGTGATGCCGGCAGCGACAAAAATGACCGTCCTCATCGACGCTTTAAAATCTCAAGCAATAACCGATAAACAATTCCTTGCCGTTGCAGCTTGCCACAGGATGGCCGTTTACTTTCGAATCGATGCCCATGAACGTGTCGTTGATGATCGAACTCGTCAGGTGACCGAGCGAGATCCCTGCCAGCACGTCCGAAGGGTAATGCCGGCCTGCTTCGACCCTGGCCCAGGCCGTTGCGAACATGGCGGTGTACAACCCGGCGTTCAGGGTTGTCTTTGCCGGTTGGGGGATGTTCATGGCGTCGACGTTCCTTGAAGAGAGGGTGGCGAACGCTGCAGTGTTGGCTGCCCTGCTGGATGGAAAGCTGCGTTTGTCGCTGTTGTTGGGGCGTTCTCTCCCGATGGCGTCCTGGGAATTGCTCACGATCAGGTGATTGAAGCCCACGGCAGCCTGTTGGACCAGGGCCCCTTTCACTTTTGAGGCACCCCACGATGAAAGGTCGTCCCCGCTCGGGGTTGCAAGCATCGACAGGTAAAAAGTGCAGGCCATGACCCCCCTGATGTCTTCACTCCGCTGGTCTGCCTTATCATTTGAGCCGTAAACAGGGGTGTGCTCCCGTGCCCAGTCGGAAATCCTCCTGTCGCCATGGTCGATCTGGAGTAGAAGCGCGCCTGCGGCGGGTATGAGAACCAGAGGAGACATCAACGCATCGAAGGCCGATTCGCCGGCCTTTTTCCAGCCGGGCAAAAGCGTTGCATCTTCTCCCCAGCGCCTGCCGTTTTTCATTGTCCCGCACCCCTGCAGGATCAGACAAACGATCAGCAATGCGAGCGGCCATGAAAGCAGGTGCGGGGCAAAGGAGCTCGAAAAGTTCACGGGCACACCCTCACAGGGAAATATGTGCAAGTCTCGAACAGGGACCCTTCCAGGACAAAAGCCCACACTGGCAAGGGTTGTCCTCATCGAGCATTATGCCCATGTGGAGCCGTAAATCAATATGAATCGGACGCTCGATGATTGATCCGGGGTTGTCCATGAAGATCAGGCCCGGAAAGGAAGGCTCAGCGCACCCCCGGGCGCCGGGGAACATGACCCCGCCGCAGGGGTAAAATTCCCCCCCGGGATGAGCATTCAGCGACAGCTGTTTGTAATAACTCAATTATAAATAGTCTTTTTGCCCAATCACCCCTGGCACCACTGTTGCTTTGTTTGTGCTGCAGCGGAATGACCGATTGAAAAAAGCCGCGGGATACCTGCCAGCACATCGGTTGAGCTTCAAGGGTTTGTCCTGCCGAGGGTGGGTGCAGGCATGGGTGCGATCGAAAGGAGTGTGTCGATGAAGGCCAAGAGTGTTCCCCGAAAACCTGAAGGCCGCGCCGTCGTCGATCCGGCGAAAGAGGCCATGCTGCTTGCGGCGCTCTATATCGCCCAGGAGCAGAAGGGGTATCTGACCGAGGAATCCGTGAAGCAGGTGGCAAAACGCCTGGGGCTGACGGCCGGCGAGGTGTACAGCACGGCGAGCTTCTACACCCTGTTCCGCACGGAGCCCGTGGGCCGCTACGTCATCCAGGTGTGCGAGGGGCTCTCGTGCTACCTGAACGACGGCGCGGAGCGGGTGGTTGAATACGTGAGCGAGAAGCTCGGCATCAAGCCGGGGGAAACGACCCCCGACGGCACGTTCACCCTCGAGATGGTCCAGTGCCTCGCCTCCTGCGGGACCGCTCCCGCGATGCGCGTGAACGACCAGCTTTACGAGAACCTCACGCCCGCGAGCATTGACGAGATCCTCGAACGCATCACGGGGGAGGTGTAGCATGGCGCACTGGGAACCGGTACTGCTGGCGAACGTTGACCGCCCAAACTCCGAGAAGATCGACACCTACCTGAAACACGGCGGCTACAAGGCGCTCAGGAAGGCCCTGTCGATGACCCCCGAAAGCGTCATCGCCGAGGTCAAGGCTTCGGGGCTGAGGGGCCGTGGCGGCGCCGGCTTTCCCACGGGGACGAAGTGGGGGTTCATGCCGAAGGATGCGCCGGTCAAATACCTTGCGGTCAACACGGACGAGGGCGAGCCCGGCACCTTCAAGGACCGCCTCATCGTCGAAAGAGACCCGCACTCCATCCTCGAAGGGGTGATCATCACCGCGTACGCCGTCGGCGCACACCGGGCCTTCGTCTATATCCGGGGCGAGTTCTTCCTCGGGGTCAAGCGGTGGATAAAGGCGATCTCCGATGCCTATCAGCACGGATTTCTCGGCAGGGACATCCTCGGCACCGGCTTCGATCTCGATGTCTCGGTCCACAGGGGGGCAGGCGCCTACATCTGCGGGGAAGAGACCGCCATGATCGAGTCCCTCGAAGGCAAACGGGGCATCCCCAGGCAGAAGCCGCCCTTCCCCGCGAACAGGGGCATCTGGGGCAAGCCCACCCTCGTGCAGAACTGCGAGACCCTCGCGAACATCCCCCACATCGTCCTGAGGGGCGCCGGGTGGTACGCGGGCATCGGCACGGAACAGAGCAAGGGGATCAAGATCTTCTGCGTGAGCGGCCATGTGAACCGTCCGGGCAACTTCGAGCTGCCCCTGGGCACGACACTCAAGGAGATCATCTACGAGCACGCAGGCGGCGTCCGCAAGGGCCGGGAAATCAAGGCCATCGTGCCCGGCGGCGCCTCGACGCCCTTGCTGAGGGGCGACAGGGTCTTCACGCCCATGGCCTTCGAGACCCTCAAGGAAGCGGGCTCGGCGCTGGGGACCGGGGCGGTCATCGTGATGGACCAGACCACCGACATCGTCGAGGTGGTGCGCAGGACCATGCGCTTCTTCGTGCACGAGTCGTGCGGCAACTGCCTGCCCTGCCGCGTCGGGGGGCACAATATCCTCTCGCTCCTCGAGAAGCTCACCGCGGGCACCGGCACGATGAAAGATATCGATGAGATCGAGTACCTGGCAAATGGCATCACGGGCCGGACCTTCTGCCCCATGGGCACCGGCATGGTCGAACCGGTCCTGTCCTCGCTCAAACTCTTCCGCGGTGAGTACGAGGCAAAGGCAGCCGGCCGTTGAGAACGGGAAAGGAGAAGGCCCATGCAGAATGCGAAGATCATGATCGTCGATGACGACTCGGATTTTGTCTTTTCCACGAAGACCGTGCTCGAGCAGTTCGGGTACGCGGTGACCTCGGCAAGCAACGGCAACCAGGGCAAGGCAATGCTTGCCCGCGACAAGCCCGACCTCGTGATCCTGGACGTGATCATGTCGAGTATCCTGGACGGGCTGAACATGAGCCGTTTCATGAAAGAGGACCCGGCATACGGCGATATCCCCATCATCATGGTGACCTCGGTGGCGAACACCGACTACTCCACCCTGTTCCCTGATGACGAAGACCTGGGCATCGACGCCTTCCTGACCAAGCC
>JAKLDU010000160.1 GCA_022703355.1 Deltaproteobacteria bacterium
AGGGAATGGACGCCTCGGCCGTTCATGATGGACTTGTGCCGGTAACCGTCGACGGACAGCCTGTAGATCTCGATGGAATGTATTTTGAGGTGGTACGGGTCAAGGAGAAGGTGAACGGCGTCCGGGTCGTACCGCACGTCATCGACCCCGGGGATGGCCCGGACCCGCCCGGCGATGTCGTCGATCCTGCCGGCGTAGGCCGGCTTGAGGGTGATCTCGAAGGCGTCGGGGAGCACGGCGGGGTCGAGCCCCTCCACGAGGGGGTTGTCTTCACCCATCCACTTCCTGAGCCGTTCGACCCCCTCCTGCCGGGGGATGAACACCACGTCCCTGACCTCCTCCATGAGGGAGACCCCCGCCCTGACCGCACGGGTGTCCGGGGAGGGCCCCAGGTAGGCGATCAGGGTGCTGGTGGTGCCCCGGACCTCCTTGACCTGTCCGGCGAGGTTCACGGCGTGGATGACGAGGATGAGCTGGCAGAGGGCGAACCACCAGGCGACGAAGGCGAAGAGGCTGCCCAGCGGCCGCCTGCGCAGGCCGCGGAAGAGGAGCTTCAGGATGGAGTAGACGCGGATCACGAGGGACCTCACCTGCTCAGGACCATGCCCTTGTCCAGGGTGATCACCCGGGTGAAGTCGATGAGCGGGTCTTCCCGATGGCTGGCAATGAGCATGGTCACCCCCTTCTTGTGCAGCTTGTAGAACATGTTCATCACGTGCATGGCAGTGGTCTCGTCGAGACTGCCCACGGGCTCGTCCGCGAGCAGGATGTCGGGGTCGTGGATGGTGGCCCTGATGACGGCGAGGAGCTGCTTCTCGCCGCCGGAGAGGTCGCCCGCCCGCTCGTAGATCCGGTGCTGCAGGCCCACCCACTTGAGCATCTGCCAGACGCGGCCCCTGATGTATCCCGGGGACTTCCCCAGGATCTCGAGGATGACCGCGGCGTTGTCGTAGACGGTCCAGCTGTCGATGAGGCGGTAGTCCTGGAACACGAACCCCATGTGCCTCCTGAGGGCCTGGATGTTCGACGGTTTCAGGCGGGAAACGTCCCTGCCCAAAAGGGTGACCTTCCCCCCCGTGGGCGGCTCGATGCCGTAGAGCAGCTTCAGGAGAGTGGTCTTGCCCGCCCCGGGAGGCCCGAGGACAAAGCAGCACTCACCCCTGCCGATGGAGAGCGACACCTCCCTCAGGGCGTATATGTTGTCGTGGTAGCTCTTGGTGACTTCTTCGAGGTTGATCATGCGCGTCCCTGCACTTCATGGGGCATTCCGGGGATCGAAGAACCGGCGGCCTACGCCTGCGAGAGCTTCCGCCTGATCCCGATGAGGAGATCGATGTCGCCCGAAAGGTACTCGATGCTCTTCGCCGCCGCCGGCCAATCGTCCGCAAGGGAGGCGGACTCGATCACCAGCTGGTGCAGCCCCTGCAATTCCTTCTCCACCAGGACCATGACCCTCGCCACCTCGAAATCCTCGAGCTCGATGGCCTCCCCCGGGTCTTCCCCGCAGGGGTCCGCCCCGGGCTTCCCTCCGGAGCCGAGGGTGTCCAGCAGGGCGTCCGGGGAGATGTCGAGGACCTGGGAAAGCTTGTCCACCACCTTCCTGCTCGGCCTTTTGGGCGGCGTGTGCTCGTAGAGGGAGATGGTCTTGGACGAAACACCGCTGGCGCTGGCGAGCTGTTCCATGGTCAATCCCCTGGTCTTCCGGATACTTCTCAAATCATGCACGTCAAGGCCTCCTCACTGAAGTTCTGTCGGAAACGAAAAACATCTACACCTTTTCCACACCTGCACAATAACCTTTTCTCCCGGTCCCTTCAAATGATTTCTCATGCGCCCGGGGGCCGTCGCGAATGGGGCCGCCCCTGCGGAAAAAGCCCTTACCGGCCGCGGGGAGCGCAGGAAACATGGATGCCCGGTGGAGACTATATGTGAGCCCTCCCCGGGCCACCGGAAGCGCAGGGTGAAATTCGTTGGTACAGTTTTCGCATTTTACCCCCCATGGCGGAAAACGAGAACGGTCAGGAACGCACCGAACAACCGAGCGGAAAACGGCTGGAAGAAGCCAGGAACAAAGGCCAGGTATGCAAGAGCATGGAGGTCTCCACCTGCTTTCTCTTCCTGGCGACCGTGATCTCCTTCTCCTTCTACATCCCGGCCGTGGGCTCCCAGCTGGGCGAAACCGTGCGCTCCTACCTGGCCCACGCCTCGGCCTGGGACGGCTCCAGCGACGGCGTGATCACCATCTTCCAGCAGGCCGTTTTCCGGCTGGGGATCATGCTCATGCCCATCCTCGCCGTGTTCCTGGTCATCGGCATAGCGTCAAATATCCTTCAGGTCGGGTTCGTGTTCAGCGGGGAGTCCCTGGTCCCGAAGCTCTCGAAGCTCAACCCTGTCACGGGGTTCAAAAACCGGTTCATGTCCGTGAAGAGCCTGGAACTCCTCGTAAAGAATGTTCTTATATTGCTTGTCATCTCCTGGGTGGCCTACCGGGCCATTCAGCGGGAGATCCCCGCCTTCCCCCCGCTCATGCACGCCGAGATAAATGTCATAATTATGACATTTTTTCAGTCGTCCATGCGGCTCCTGTGGGACTTCCTCTGGATCTTCGTCTTCGTGGCCGCCGCGGACTGGGCGTTCCAGAAGTGGCAGTACACCGAGGACCTCCTCATGACCAAGCAGGAAGTCCAGGACGAGTTCAAGCAGCTCGAAGGCAACCCCATCATCAAGAGCAGGATCCGCTCCATCCAGATCCACATGGCCCGGCGCCGCATGATGAAGGAGGTGCCCAAGGCCGACGTGGTCATCACCAACCCCACCCACCTGGCCATCGCCCTGAAGTACGAGCGGGGCAGGATGTCGGCGCCGGTGGTCGTGGCCAAGGGCGCAGGGTTCGTGGCCGAGAAGATCCGGGAGATCGCCCGCTCCGCCCGCGTGCCCGTGGTCGAAAACAAGCCCTTGGCACAAGCCTTGTATAAAACGGTGAAAATCGGGGACGTCATCCCGGA
>JAKLDU010000161.1 GCA_022703355.1 Deltaproteobacteria bacterium
CGGGCTTGCTCGGCCCCGCGTCGGGCCCGGTGCCCTGCAGCGGGATGACGCCGTAGACGATCGAGGGGGTGGTCGCGTTGACCATCTGGATCGCCGTCCCGTCGGGGCGGTAGACGCCGCCGCCGTGGTAGTTGCCGTAGTTCATGGCGCCGGACATGCCCGAGCAGGTGTAGTCGCCGAAGAACATCCAGAACCTGATCTGGTCCTCCACCGGGATGTTGGGGTTGCGCTTGAGGTACTTGTCCAGGAGGGGCTTGAGGTCGGGGTTCGTGAGGTCGCCCTCGTAGGGGAAGGTGGCCGGGAAGCCGCCTGCGACGTTGCAGAGGAGCTCCTGCTCCTCGAACACCGCCTCGCCCGTGAGGCAGCGCCCCACGTTGGCGTAGAGGGAATGGGGGATATAGCTCCCGGGCCCGAAGGGGACCGGTCCGATGCCCGGAATGTACACCTCGGGCTTGCCCAGGGCGGAGGCGGTGAACCCCGCCGCGTATCCGAGCTCGGTGATCTTGATGAACTCCGCAAGGATCTCCTTGACGTGCGGGGTCTTCTGGATCCCGTTGTGGCGTGCGGCCAGGGAGGCGATACCCAGGAGCACGTCGCCGATGGCCGGTTTGCAGCCCGAGTAGGAGTGGCGGTGGAACAGGGCGAAGAGCAGGGCGCACATGCCCCCGTGATCGTTCTCGCCGCAGAGGAACACCCGGTCCCAGGGGATGAAGGCGTCGTCGAAGATCACGTAGGAATCGGTGTAGCCCGAGGTGAAGCCCTTCTTGAAATGCGTGCGGCTGCGGAAGTTGTGGACGTGGAGGATCTGCTTGACGCCGTCGTGGTCCGCGGGGACCGCGAAGGCCACGGCATATTCCTTCTCGTCCGGTCCCAGGGCGCGCGTGGGAACCACCATGATCTCGTCGGCGATGGACGCCTCCGAGATGTGCAGCTTGCACCCCCTCACCACGATGCCGTCCTGTTTCTTTTCCACCACCCGGAGGTACATGTCCGGGTCTGTCTGCTGGGCAGGCCTCTTGAGGCGTTCGCCCTTCATGTCGGTCTGGGCGCAGCTGCCCACGAGGTCGCCCTGCTGGAAGTTCTTGAGCCATGCCAGGAAGTTCTTGTGGTACTGGGTTTCCCCGGGGCGGAGCTTGTCCGCTTCGAAGGAAACGGCGTTCACTGCGTTGATGGCGTCGATGCCCATGCACCGCTGGATGCAGAAGCCCACCTTGCGGCACAGGGCCCGGGTCATGTTCTGCTTTTTGTGGAGGTCCTCGCTGCTCTGGTGGACATGGCAGAACCGGTTGATGGTTTCGCCCGTGAGGTGCGAGGTGGCGGTGCACAGGCCCATGAGCTCGGGGTCGGTGACGGCGTCGAAGGTGGCGCCCATGGTGTCGATGGCGGGCTGCTGCACCTCGTCGTCCCGGTCAATGAGGGCCCCGTTGTAGTAAAGGTTTCTCTTCAGCTTCCGCAAACCGCTCACGAATTGGTCTTTGGTTCTCATACAGCCCTCCTTGGGTGGTGGTTCTTTCTTCGGTCCGGTTTCTTCAGGATTTTTTCTTTTCTTCCGCGGCAGGCGCGGTCATCATCCAGCAGCACGGCGGCGAAGGCGTGCCCGCCGGCAGGCCTTTCGCCCGGATGCCGTCGAGGATCAGGTCCACGAGGGGGTCGACCTGGCTCATGAGCTCCGGCGGGTTTCCCATGAGGTGCTTGCGCGTGAAGAGATGCTCTATGGTGCCCAGGATCATGGCCCGCACGAGGTAGGGGTCGGTGTCCTTCCTGAAAGTCCTCGTTTCGATCCCCTCCCTGATGCACGCGAGCATCATCCTCGCCGCGACCTGGACCACCTCGTAGGCTTTTGTCTGCAGGAAGTTCCTGCTGGTCTTCAGGTGGAGCATGATGAGCGCCGTGTATTCGGGGTTTCTTTCATAGGTGGTCACATAGCTCTGGACCAGGGCCCTGAGCTTCTGCTCCGCGCCCCGGAGAAACGGCAGGACCTTTTCGGACTCCCGGATGGAGCTCTCCGTGATCTGCTCCGGTATGGAAAAAAGCAGCTCCTCCTTGGTCTTGAAGTACTCGTACACCGTTGCGTCGGAGACTTGGGCGGCCTTGCTGATCTCGGAGATGGTGGCGTCCTGGAAGCCTTTTTCTGCGAAGATCTTCAGGGCGCACTCGAGGACCCGCTCCCTTCTCTCCGTTTTCTGCCTCACCTTTGCCATGCGGCGCCTCCCTCTGGGGAGCCGGCGCCCGACACGCTGGGCGGGGCGGGGAGATCCGGAGAAAGGCTCTGTGCCGGGCAAGACCTTTTCATAAAGGTAGCAAATACACTCAAGCTCGTTTTTAGTCAAGTAATAATTGACCTCAACTCTATTTTAAGTTATATCTTATTTAGTCAAACACAGAATTGAACAGATAAATTAAAAGTGAGACCCTGGAAATGCCGGCTAAATATCCGGTGGTGCTTTTGATCAGGTGCAGGCGGCAGCAGACACGAACGAATAAAGGAGCGGACCGATGGAAAAGGTGGATTTTTCTTTGAACGGCAAGATCGCACTGGTGACCGGGGCAAGCAGGGGGATCGGGGAGGCCATCGCCATAACGCTGGCGGACTACGGCGCCACCTGCATCCTCGTGAGCAGGAAGGCCGACGCCCTTGCGGAAGTCGCGGAAAAGATCGCTTCCCGGGGCGGCACGGCCGAGGTGATGGCCTGCCACGTGGGGGACATCAAACAGATCGAAGGGCTGATGGCCCGGATCAGGGAGCGCTTCGGCAGGCTCGACATCCTCATC
>JAKLDU010000162.1 GCA_022703355.1 Deltaproteobacteria bacterium
GCTACGGGATTATCGAAGACGTGAACACCTTTATCCCCCTCGTCATCGACGCCTTGAAAAACCGATCCGGGCAGGACTAGCCAGGAAGCGCCCCGGGGATGGAAATCCGCCTGCCGATCTCCGTGCGCTGAATCCGGTTTGACGTGGGCTTCCTTCGGCAGTATGGTTTGAGCTGCACGTTTTCCGGGGGATGTCTGCTGCTGCCCCTCGTGCAGGACCCCGTCGCCGGAAGACCGGGGGAGATCATCTTCTCAGGGGAGGTTTCGCATGTCCGTTTATGCATTCGACGGCAAAAGGCCCGTCGTGGGTGAAGGCACGTGGGTCGCGCCAAGCGCGTACATCATCGGGAACGTGACCATCGGGAGCAGGTGCTGGATCGGCCCGGGGGCAGTGATCAGGGGAGACTTCGGAGCCATCGTCATCGGTGACGAAACCGCCGTGGAGGACGGGGTCGTCATTCACACCCCCGCCCTCGTCGCCATCGGCAAGGCCGTGACCATCGGCCATTCCGCCGTGATCCACGGCAGGAGCGTGGGTGATTATGCCGTCGTGGGCATGCATTCGACCCTGGGCGACAACTCGGTGGTGGGAAGCTGGTCCATCGTGGCGGAGCACTCTCTGGTGAAAAAGAACCAGGCGGTCCCTGACGGCACGATCTATGCGGGCGTGCCCGCCGCAAAAAAAGGGGACGTCGGCCAGATGCACCGGGAGGTCATGCTCGCGGGCAAGCAGATGTACGTCGAGCTCACGGCCCGCTACCTCTCCTCCCTCGAAAAGATCGGGTGAGCGCCTGGTCAGGCGCGGGAACGGGCATCGATGCATTCCCGCCGGGAAGAAGGCCCGCGACTCCCGGCGCCCCGGGAGGGCGCAGGGAGTCGCTGCCGCGCTGTCTCGAATCTTACCAGTTTTCGCCCAGGAGCTCGAAGTAGTCCTTCGGGTGGGCGCAGGCAGGGCAGGCGACCGGGGCTTCCTCGCCTTCGTAGAGGTATCCGCAGTTCCTGCATCTCCACACCGCTGCCTTCTCGCGCTTGAAAACGCGGCCCGCCGCGATGTTCGCCGCCAGGTCGCTGTATCGCTTCTCGTGCTGCTTTTCCGCCACCGAGACCGCATCCCAGACGGCTGCGATGGCTTCGAAGCCTTCCTGGCGGGCAACTTTAGCAAAGCCCGGGTACATTTCCGTGTGCTCGTGGTGCTCGCCCGCGGCAGCGGCCTTCAGGTTTTCCAGCGTGGTACCCACGACACCCGCGGGGAAGCTCGCAACCACTTCAGCCTCGCCGCCCTGGAGGAAATTGAAAAACCTCTTGGCGTGCTCCTTTTCCTGGTTCGCCGTCTCCTCGAAAATGTCGGCGATCTGCATATACCCTTCTTTGCGCGCCTTGCTGGCAAAATAGGTGTACCGGTTGCGCGCCTGTGATTCCCCCGCGAACGAGGCGATAAGGTTCTTCTCCGTCTGCGTCCCCTTCAACTCGGCCATGTGCTTCCTCCTTTCATCCTTCCTTATAAGCTGTCGATCCTTATTGTCTTTCTTTTTTTGTCTCGCCGGCACAGCCGGGGCAGATGCCGTAAAAATCCACGGCGAACCCCAGGCGCCTGTAACCGCTCGCGTCTGACACGCGGGCAGCGATCGCTTCGAGGTTCTCGTCCGCCTGGGTGGGAAGGTCGTCTACCCGCCCGCAGGAGAGGCACCGCACGTGCTGGTGGTCCTCCCTCCCCGCGTCGAACCTCTTCTGCCCCGTCGGCATGCTCAGCTTCTTGATCATCCCCCGGGAGGAGAGGACCTCGAGGTTCCTGTAGACGGTCCCGAGGCTGATGTGCGGCATGCGCTTCTTGACCCGTTCGTAGATCTCCGAAGCGCTCGGGTGCCGGCAGGTCTTCTCGAGCTCGTCGAGGATGATCCTCCGCTGTTCCGTCATTCTGATGCTTCTGTCCGCCGTAATGCCACCCCCTTCTTTCGAGGGATCTCTTCACTGTCTTTGATAATAAGAATCATTACTAATAAGAAGTCCTCCTGTCAAGCCCTTTTGTTTACCTCCGGGGAAAAAGCGCATGGCAATATCCCACGAGATGCACTATTATATGCAGGAGGGGGTGCGGACATGAAGGAGATCACCGAAGAAGCGTTTCCGGGGTTCATCAGCCTGCCGCTGGCGGTGGTGACCTTCTCTTCGCCCTGGTGCACTTCGTGCAAAAAGGTCGTATCGGCCCTCGACGACCTTTCCCGGGAGCTCGAGGGGCAGGTGTCGTTCGGCGCCTGCGACATCAGCGCGCAGCCCGGGGTCGCCTCTTCGCTCAAGGTGTTCAGCCTGCCTTCGTCCATCGTCTTCAGAAGCGGCGTCGAGGTGAAAAGGTTCACGGGCCCCGTGACGGGACAAGCCATGAGAGACGCGCTGAAAGAGCTTCTATGACCGGCGACCTCGCCTCGAGCCTCGAGACCTCGCTGCGCTCCGCGCCGCTCATGGCCTACGCGGTGGCGTACCTGAGCGGCCTCCTGGTGAGCTTCACGCCCTGCATCTACCCGGTGGTCCCGGTGACGGTGGCCTACATCTCCACGCAGAGCGGGGGGTCGCGGCTCAGGGGGTTCACCCTCTCTCTGGTATACGTCCTGGGCACCTCTTTCACCTACACGGTCCTGGGCTCGGTGGCCGCCTTCTCCGGCATGCGCTTCGGGAGGATCCAAACGAACCCCTGGACCTTCTTCCTCATGGCAAACATCTGCGTGCTCATGGGGCTCTCGATGCTGGGGGTCTTCACCCTGCCCCTG
>JAKLDU010000163.1:0-2147 GCA_022703355.1 Deltaproteobacteria bacterium
GGCGCCGTCGGGGTGCTCCAGCAGGCAGCGCTCGTTCCACTGGAGCGCCCGGCTGTAGTCGCCCCGCTGGAAGTCCAGCGCGGCGAGCCATGCCAGGGCGTCCCCGGTCCTGGGGGAGGTCGTGCCCAGGCAGACCAGGAGCAGCGGCCTGGCCTGGTCGAGGTAGCCCAGCCGGGTCAGGGCCTTGCCCAGGAGGAAGGCGGCCTCGGGGTTCGCAAGCCCCTTCATGAAGGTGTCCTGGTACTGGACGTAGATGTCGTAAACCAGGTCGTGCTTTCCCGCGGCGTCGAGGCGGGTGGCATAGGCCACGATGCACCGCTCCGCTTCGGCCTGGGCGTAGGTGTGGACGGGGTCGCCCTTCTTCGTGTCCGTCCAGGTCAGCTTGTACCACTCGAGGGCGTTGTTCCAGTCCTGCTTGAGGGCGTAGAGCTGGGCGATGCGTATTTTGATGATGGCCCCGAGGGGTCCTTCCTGGTACTCACGGGTGTTCTTGAGATCCTCGTAGATGAGCAGGATCTGGCGGAAACCCTTGCTCGAGAGTTTGCCGTTGTTTCCGGAAAGGTCCTTTTCCTGGATGAACCGGGCGGTCTTGAGCCTGGCCACCACGTTGCTCTCGGTCTGTCCGGCCATGTTCTCCACCTGGGAGAGCACGCCGATGGCCATGTCCTTCTGCCCGAGCTGGTAGGCGCAGTCGCCCAGCGAGACGAGGTAGTCGGGCCGGGCTTCCCGGGGGCTCAGGTTCACGGCCAAAAGGAGCCAGGTCCGTGCTGACGCGTAGTCCCCGAGCTTGTAGGAGGCCTCCGCCATGCGCGCGTACAGGCCGGGGTCATCGGCGAAGAGCCCGGGGCGGGTGTTCAGGGCCTCCCGGTAGAGGTCGAGCGCCCTCTGGGGCGCGTTCAGCCCCAGGAGGGTGTCCCCCTGGACGACGCGGTAGTAGGGGACGAGGCGGGCCGGGATGCCCGTGGCCTGGAGAGCGCCGAGCATCTGCCGGTCCTGCACGAAAGCGTCCTGGTACCGCTTTTTCCGGTTCGTGATGTCGATCTCCAGGAGGCAGGCCTCCGCGGCGATGTCCGGGGAGGAGGACCCCTTGAGAAACTTCACGTATTTCATGGCGTCCGCGTACCGGGCCGAGCGCAGGAGCATGCGGGCGTACTCCAGGAGGAAGGTTTCCTTCACGACCCCCGGCGCCATGGCCTGGATGCCGCTGTTCATGTATTTCAGGGCGGCCGGGGAATAGGCCCCCATGTAATACGGGTGAGCGATCTTCCAGTAGGCCCTGCCCAAAAGGATGCTTTCCCGGGCGTCGGGGGAGCTGCGGTAGGGCTTGAGCATCCTGATGGCCGAGGCCACGTCGCCCCGGTCATAGGCCCCCTGGGCCACGGCAAAGCTGCCGGAGCGGCTGAGCGTGGACCCGGAGGAGATCTCCAGGGTGAGCTTGTTGTTTTTGTCCGGCGTCCGGACCTCCATGTCGCCTTTCTCCCCCGCGAGGCTGATGGCCAGGGCCGTCCCGCCCAGTATCTTCGTGGCGCCCGAGTACGTCAGGCCGGGCACTTTCGAGATCCGGTCCTCGAGCCCTTCGCAGTTCACCCCGCCCTTGAACAGGAGGAAGAGGCGGCGGTTCTTCGCGTAGCGCACCTCGGGGCGCAGGTCCTCGTGCAGGTAGACGTCCACGGTGAGGCCCCGGGGACCGGTGCTGGTCTGGATGTTCACGATGGGGCAGGGCAGGTCCGCCTCCTTGCTGAGCTTGATGTCCAGGGTGTAGCGCATGGGTTTGTCGGTGTAGGTGTCCCGGTAGGTGAAGGGCCCCTTGAGGGTGATGTTCGCCGTCTTGCCGTCGAAGAGGATCGCCTCGACCCCGCCCGACTCCGGCAGGGTGACGGGATTCCCGACCATGTCCGGGAAATTGACGATCAGCGCCTGGTCGTTCTGGGTCACCACGGGCCTGAGGGGCTTGTCGAGGTTGAAGACCACCCGGGCGCGGCCCTGCGCCCCGCCCATGTGCACGGAGGCTCCAGAGGCGGCGGGCGGGGCAATGAGGCTCATTGCCGCCCACGCCAGCAGGGCCCCTTTCAGGCACTTCAGGAGGATGGGTTTGGGTTTGGAATTTTTCACTCCCTCAAGGAATACAACTTCTGTGCCAGCAGGGT
>JAKLDU010000163.1:2157-2565 GCA_022703355.1 Deltaproteobacteria bacterium
ATCCGTTTCGAACGACGCGGTTGGAGAACTCAACCATTATAAAGAGGCCGCACCCGTCGGGTGCGGCCTCTTCATTCGTCTTCGCGCTCCACCGCGCCGCTGGGCCGGAGCTGATGGCGCTTGATCTTCTCCACGAGCGTCGTACGATTGACATGCAGGAGCTTGGCAGCGCGGTTCTTCACCCAGTTGCTCCGGGTGAGCGCCTGCATGATGATGCCCTTCTCGAACTCGCTCACCGCGGTTGAGAGGTCGATGCCGGTTTCGGGCAGGTCGATGAGGGGGACCACTTCGGAGGTCCGGGGGGTCCCGGCGGCGATCCGCTCGGGCAGGTCCGCCGTGTCCACCTCGGTGCCGTCGCACAGGACGAGCACGCGCTCCACGAGGTTTTCGAGCTCGCGGACGTTCCCG
>JAKLDU010000164.1 GCA_022703355.1 Deltaproteobacteria bacterium
CGGCGGACTTCCCCACGGACCTCCCCCTGGGCGAGGTGGAGCGCTCCACCATCCTCAAGACCCTCGAGATCTCGGGCGGGAACAAGAGCGAGGCATCCCGGAAGCTCGGCATCACCCGCGCTACGCTCCACAAGAAACTGAAGAAGTACGGGGTGACGTAGATCCCAAGGCAATCTACGCTCTGACCTGCATTTTCCTCCCCGCAGGAAGCCGAAGAAGTACGGAGGGGGCTGAAGTGGATCCGGAGAGGGAGAGCCGGTCGTCCTGCAAGAAGGCTGTAGAACACCAGATCAGACCACTTCTATTCACCGGGACAATACGCGGAAACTTTTTGCAGGAAATCGTCCTTCCCCCTGAACAGGATCGCATGCAGGCCCACCTTTGCCGCCCGCTCCACGTTCCCGGCGTTGTCGTCCACGAAGAGGGTCTCCCCCGGCTCCAGGCCCATGATCCCGAGCACGTCCGTGAACTGCGTGGGGTCGAGCTTCGACTTGCCCAGGTGGTAGCTGTTGAACACGTGCTCGAACAGGCCGAAAATGTGCATGCGCTCCTCGAGCTCGTCGAGCCAGTCCGTCTGGTCGCTCAGGATGGCCACCCGGACGCCCCGGCCCGTGAACTCCCGCACTTTCCCGATCATCCACGGCCGCACGGTGAACCCCTTGAGGATGGTTTCCTTGAGCTCCCCGTCGGAGCCCTTCACCCCGGTCTCCCGCCGCAGCCTCTCCCAGAAGTCGTGCTCGCTCCCCGTGCCGAGGAGGTAGCCCGTCTCGTGGATGAGCACACCGGCCGTGCGGAAGAAGTCCTCCTGGTCGAGGCCTGACCGCCCGGCCATCTCATAGAGGCCGTTTCTGAAACCCTCGTCGGCGATGACGCCGCCGAAGTCGAACAGCACGCCTTTGATCGGGCATTCGTTCATACGCTTTCGCCCCCCATTCTAGAAGGAAAGGATTGCGCCCCTGCACAAAAAGAGCAGCGGGAGCACCAGGAAGATGAACAGCAGGGTGTTGAACGCGAACAGGTTCGTGGCAAGCCCCGTGTCCAGGTCGAAGAGCACCGAGGCCACCACCGAGTAGATGGCCGCGGGCATGAAGGCCTGGAGAAGGACGACCCCCTTGAGCTCCGGGGCGATGGGGGTGAACGAAAGGCAGAAGGCCGCCCCGGCGGGCACGGCTGCGAACTTGATGGCCGCCAGCCAGGCATTCTCCCTCAGGGAGGCGAACATGCCGGAAAACGTGAAGCTCGTACCCATGCTGAAATAGTACAGCGAGATGGAAACCACCATGAACAGGTCGATGGGGAAGAAGATATCGGGCCGGGGGAGGCCCAAGGCATGGAGCGCGAGCGCCAGGAGGGTCGCCCCCAGGGGCAGGTTCTGCAGGTTGAGGACGTACTCCCTGAGGATGCCCGCCCTGCCGTGCTTTCGGGACGAGACATACCGCGCGTAGGGGAAGATCACGGTGAAGACGTAGAGGAGGAAGTAGGACAGGAAGAGCATGGCGAGGCCCAGTCCCCGCTCCCCCAGGAAGAGGTAGCAGATGAAGGCGCCCATGGTGAACCCGTGGTTGGCGATGGACGAGCTGATGAGGAAGGTGGCCCGGGACTTGCCCTTCAGGGGGAGAAACGCCAGGGCGACCCGTCCCGCGGCCATGCCGGCGAGCACCAGGAGCAGCCCGGACAGGGGCAGGAAAACCATGTCCCGGCCCAGGTCGAGGCCCCAGATGCTCCACAGGGCGATGAAGGGCTCGACAAGGGTGAGGTTGAACCGGATGAGCCTGCCGGACGTCTTTTTGCTGTCGGCCATCCGGGGGCGCAGCCACGTGCCCGCGAGGAAGGGGACGACGATGACGATCTGGAACAGGGCAAACCGGAGGGTCGCGCTCATGCGGGCCTCCCTTCTATCTCTGCCTGTCCAGCTCTGTCCGCACCGCCTTCGCGATTTCGTGCATGACGTACGGCTTCCTGATGTACCCCCCGGCGCCGAGTCTCAGGGCTGCCTTCACCCGGTCGTTCTCGGAAAACCCGCTCACGATGATCGCCTTCTGCGCGGGGTGCATCTTCAGGATCCGTTCGTAGGTCTCCATGCCGTCCATATCCGGTTCCATTATCATATCCAGGACGACGAGGTCAGCCTTATTCTCTTTGAGGTACTCCAGGGCCTCGCTGCCGCTGCCGGCGGATTCCACGCCGTAGCCCAGGCTCTCGAGGATCATCCGTGCGATCTCCCGCTGCTCCGGCACGTCGTCCACCACGAGGACCTTTTCCGAGCCCCTCAGCGTCGCCAGGTCCGGGGCCGGCTCACGGGCCTCGACCCCCCGGCGGGTGACCGGGAGGTACAGGTCGATGCGGGTCCCGTGCCCCACCCTGCTCTCCATGTCGATGAAGCCCTTGTGGTCCTTCACGGTGGACCAGATGATGGCCATGCCCAGCCCGGTGCCGCTCCTGCCCATGGTCTTCTTCGAGAAGAACGGCTCGAACACCCTCTTCTGGTCTTCCAGCGGGATCCCGATGCCCGTGTCCGCGACGGTCAGCACCGCGTATTCCCCGGGCTCGATGACATCGT
>JAKLDU010000165.1 GCA_022703355.1 Deltaproteobacteria bacterium
GATCACGTCCAGGGCAGACCGGCCGATGGAGCCCGTGGATCCGAGGACGGCGACCCGCTTCATCTTAGAAGGCCGCCTGGAGGGCGAAATAAAGAAAGATGCCCACCGGTATGACGCCGTCCATGCGGTCGAGCATGCCCCCGTGCCCGGGGATGAGGTTCCCCATGTCCTTGACCCCGAACTGCCTCTTGTACAGGGAGGCGGTCAGGTCGCCCATGAGGTCGAGGACGCTGATGCAGGCCGACAGGACGAGGATGAACCACAGGGGCCGGGGGAAGTCGAGGGGCAGGAAGTGGTTGTAGCACAAAAAGAGCAGGACCCCGCCGAGGATGCTTGCCCCGATGCCGCCCGCCAGGCCTTCGACGGTCTTTTTGGGGCTCAGCCGCGGGGCCAGGGCGCGCCTGCCGAGGTTCTTGCCCACGTAGTACGCACCGGTGTCCGCCCCGAAGGTGCAGACGATGCCGAAGAGCATCCAGAACCTGCCATCGGGGCCGTTCCTCAGGATGATCCAGAAGCTCGTGAGCGCCAGGGGGTAGATGAGCCCCGCCATGGCCGTGCTCAGCTGCAGGGCGCTTGCCCGGCCTTTTTCGAAAAGGAGCAGCGAGGCGGCCATCATGGCCAGCGTCGTGCCCAGCAGGGTGAAGAAGGAGGCTGAAAAGGAGCCTGCGTATATACTATAGAGGTATGGGAAGGAGCCGGCAATGCCTATCCAGCCCAGGAGCTGCGCCTCCCTGTCGAGGCTCACCCGGTAGAGCTCGTAGAGGCACACCGGCAGCACCACGAGAACCACGAGAAAGAGCGCCTCGGGAGGGCCGAAGACCGCGGGCAGGGCAAAGATCACGATGAGGATGAAGGCGCCGAAGAGGCGTTTCATGGGTTGTCCTTGCCCTGTATCTGCTCCGGTGTCATCCCGAACCGCCGCTGCCGGGACCGGAACCACGCGATGGCGCCGTCCAGGGCCTTCTCGTCGAAATCCGGCCAGAGGGTGTCGGTGAAGAAGATCTCCGTATAGGCAAGCTGCCAGAGGAGAAAGTTGCTGATGCGCCACTCCCCGCCCGTCCTCACGAGGAGGTCGGGGTCGGGCATGAAGGAGGTGTCCAGGAAGCCCGGCAGGCTCTCCTCGGTGATGCTTTCCGGGGCGGCCTTCGTGGCCACGATCTTCCGGACGGTCCGGACGAGCTCGTCCCTGCCGCCGTAGTTCAGGGCGACGGCCAGGTGTATGCCGCCGTTTCCCCGGGTTTTCTCTTTTGTTTCGTTGATCTTGCGCTGGAGCATCACGGGGAGCTTCGAGAGGTCGCCGATGGTGTGGAGGCACACGCCGTTTTCCATGAGCTTCCCCACTTCCCGGTCGATGAACCCTTCGAGGATGGCAAAGAGCCCCTGGACCTCCTCCGTGGGCCGTTTCCAGTTTTCCGAGGAAAAGGCGTAGAGCGTCAGGTAGGAGATGCCCCGGTTCTTTGCCGCCTCCACGATGTTCCGGGCGGCCCGGGTCCCGGCTTCGTGGCCCTTGAGCCGGGACAGGCCCCGGCCTTGCGCCCACCGGCCGTTTCCGTCCATGATGATTGCAAGGTGAACGATCCTGTTTTCCATACGTGAGGCATTGTTAACACGCTGGTTTCCGGGGGTCAACCATAAGCTCGGGAGGCCTGCGGGAAGGGCCGGAGGCCGTCGGGCGGGGAGGCGGAAGGGCCGTGGCCTTAAGGCGGGCGCAGTCACCGCGCTCTGCCGGATCCCCTCGAGCGCCTTTTTCATCCGGGGGCGCGCCCGGGGTCTTCTGCCGGGACGCCCACCAAGTGCTCTTTGCCGCTTGAGATTTTTTTTCATCTCCCCCTATTATTACCCTTGACTTTTGAGGGGGCATTGGGATAGAGACGATTTCTGCGCAGTCTCTTCGTGTGCGCAGCAGGGCTGGAGTAGCTCAATCGGTAGAGCAGCTGATTTGTAATCAGCAGGTTGCGGGTTCGAGTCCCATCTCCAGCTCCAAGTAATTTGCGAGGGAGGGGTTCCCGAGCGGCCAAAGGGATCAGACTGTAAATCTGACGGCTCAGCCTTCGGAGGTTCGAATCCTCCCCCCTCCACCAGGTTTTGAGGGAACGCAGGAGACGTAAGTCGTTACAGACTGCTCATCCTCGTTATTGATGCGGGAGTAGCTCAGTTGGCTAGAGCGTCAGCCTTCCAAGCTGAGGGTCGCGGGTTCGAATCCCGTTTCCCGCTCCAACCCCTCTATAAGGACATATGCCCAAGTAGCTCAGTCGGTAGAGCACTTCCTTGGTAAGGAAGAGGTGCCCGGTTCAATCCCGGGCTTGGGCTCCACATTAGGCTTGTGCAGAGAAAAAAAACATTAAGGGGGACTGCAGATGGCTAAGGAGACATTCAAGAGGACGAAGCCGCACGTGAACGTGGGGACGATCGGCCACATCGACCATGGGAAGAC
>JAKLDU010000166.1 GCA_022703355.1 Deltaproteobacteria bacterium
GAGTCCGCCCACCACGATCTTGCCCGGGTAGAGGGTCTTGCACCTGCCGGTGATCACGCCCAGCTCCGCGAGCTCGGCCACGGCGTCGCTCAAGATCTCCGCGTGGACGCCCAGGTTCTTTTTCTCGTGGAGAAAGTAGGCCACCGCGTTGGGGATGCCGCCGATGCCCAGCTGGATGGTGGCGCCGTCGGGGATGCGCTCGGCGATGTGCCCGCCGATGGTCTTTTCTATGTCCGTGATCTCGATCTCGGGCACGGGCACGAGGTCGTGGTCCTTCTCCACGATGAAGTCCACCTCGTCCACGTGGACCAGGTTGTGGATGCCGTGGATCCAGGGGGTCTTCGTGTTCACCTGGGCGATGACGGTCTTGCACTTCTCGATGGCGTACCGCCCGTACACCACGCCGCAGGGGCCGAGGTTCATGTAGCCGCGTTCGTCGGGCGGAGTGACTTCGATCATGGCCAGGTCGTGTGCCTTGTACTGGTCCAGGGCGATGGAGCTCTTGGACAGGTGCATGGGGAAGGGCACCACGTTCCCCATGGGGTGGAACATCCTCTCCAGCGGTCCGAAGTAGCCGCTGTAGTAGGTGATCCTGCCCGCGTAGTCGCCCCCGAGGAAGGCATAGGGGTAGGTTATGAGGTTGCTGGCGATCTTGACCTTCTCGATCTCGTCCTTGCGGGCTGCCAGGGCGTTCAGGATGTCGATGGGGGCGCTGTTCACCGGCGGGACGATGATCCAGTCCCCGGACTTGACCTTGGAAGCCGCCTCTTCCGGGGTCACCAGCTTGCTCTGGTATTCGTTTTTCCAATCTTTGATCGTGGCCATGCAGTGTCCTCCTCGTCTGTTGTGGTCTGTGCCCCCCGAACAAGCACTCCCCATGCCAGGGAGAAGGAAATGGCAACTCACCGTTCTGCAATGACAATATTTGAAACCCTCGAGGCGGAAGCCCATATATGGGCATGTGGTGACCATATATGGGCTTGACAAGCGCCCGCCCGGCAGATACCCTGGGAGAACGATCAGGAGCGTAAACAGGCGTGCTGAACCTCAACCCCCGACACTGGCAGATCCTCTCGCTGCTCTCGGCCGTGGGCGAGCCTGCCGGCACCGGGGTGATCGAAAAGCTCTGCGGCATGGGCCGGCCGCTGGCCGAGGAGTCTCTGGCCGAGCTCGCGGCCGCGGGCCTGGCGACCCTCCGGGAGGACGGTGCCGCCTCCCTGTCCGGCAACCTTTCCGCCCCCATGACGAAGCGGCTCGCCAGGATGAACTCGAAGAAGCGCATCGACTCCCTCGTGGGGCTCATCCGCAGGTCGGGCATGCAGGGCTCCTTCTCGGACTCCGTGCGGGTGACCCTGCTCCTCAAGGCCGGCCGCGACTACGACGCGTCTCTCCTGGCGGAAGAATCGGCCCGGAGGGACGCACAGCACGGGAGGAGCGCCCAGGCCCTCGAGACCCTGAGCCGCACGGTCCCCGTGATCAGGGGGCACCTCGGCACCCCGGAATGGGACAAGCTCTTCCTCTCGGCGGTCATCGAGCTCTGCAGGCTCAAGGCGCATCTCATCAGCGGCCTGCACGACATACCCCCGCTCCTCGACCAGGCCCGCGCCGTCGCGGTGCTGCTCGGGGACCGGCGCACGCTGGCACGCATCGACCTCATCTCCGGCCTGTACCGCTACGTCATCGGCGACGGGGCCGGCGGTCTCGACCTCATCTCGAAGGGCCTCAAGAAGGTCGACGAGCTGGGCGACGAAGAGATGGTGGCCACCTCCTCGGAGTTTCGCGGCATCGACCACTACCTGCGGGGCATGTACAAGGAGGCGGTGGACGCCTTCGACCGGGTGGTGCGGTCGAACGGCATCTCCACCCAGAAGTCCATTCCCCCGTTCCTCCCCGAGCACCTGGCGTCCTCGTCCGCCCTGGGCTACTGCAGCGCGCTGCTGGGACAGTACCACCGGGCCATCGGCGTGCTCGACTCCCACTGGCGCAGGTCCCGCCTGAACAAGGACGACCGGAACCCCCCCTTCTACGAGGCCCTCCTCGGCATCGTGCTCATCATCTCGGGGAGGAGGGGCGAGGCGCACGCCCGCCTCAAGGCCGCCCGGAAGGAGGCCATGGAGATCGGCAACGAGCAGGCCCTCCACGTCACGAGAAAAGGGCTCGCGTATCTCGCGTATCTCGAGGGCAGGATCGAGGATGCCTACGAGCTCACCATGAACACGTCCTACA
>JAKLDU010000167.1 GCA_022703355.1 Deltaproteobacteria bacterium
ATCGCGTCGATCCGCCCGGTGAATTCCGGCCCGAAGATCAGCACGTCGCACTCCGCCAGGTCGAGGCAGTACTTGATTTCGTCCTCGGTGTAGCGATAGTTCAGGGGCACCGCCAGGGCGCCGGTTTTCAGGATGCCGAAGTAAATCGGCAGCCACTCCAGGCAGTTCATGAGCAGGATCCCGACCTTGTGACCCTTCTCCAGGCCCCTGCCGAGGAGGAAATTGGCCAGACGGTTGGCCTTGTCGTCGAACTCCCGCCAGGTCATCTCCCGGCGATACCTCTTTTCAGGGTCGGTCTCGACGAGCTCGTAATCCTTCCAGCTCGCCGCGATTTCATTGATTTCAGGATTGATTTCAACCAGGCTTATGTCGTCGCCGTACAGGTCCGCGTTGCGGGCAAGAATTTCCGTGATTGGCATTTCCCTGTCTCCCGGAGTTATGGTTGTTTTCATTCGGTGTCGCGAGGGAATACTAGCACGATCCGCCGGTCATTTCAAAAACCAACACGACTATTTTGACATGGCCCCCGCCGGCGCGGCCTATGAGCCCTTTCCTTTCCACTCCTTGTAGCCGACGCCCGCGGCCACGGCCACCATGAGGCACCCCATGAACAGGCTGAACCCGTCACCCCGCCAGAGCCCGTAGGCGAAGTCGGAAACCCCCAGGACAGCGAAGAGGGCGAGCGCGATGTGTCTTCCCTTCATGCGCGCATCTTCCCACTGCCCACGGCAGGAGTCAACCCATTCTAGAGCTTTGATTTCTTCCCGCTCACCTGCCCGATGTCCACCCTGAACACGACGATCTTCGCCAGACTGCCCTCCTCGAGCGCGCCGCCCTCGCCGTAGTGCTTCATGATGCACTCCAGGGCCCGCCTCTTCGATGACGGCTCCTCCACGAAATGGGCCCGGCCTTCGCCCATCACGCTCCGGTATCTCATGGAGAAGCTGCAGGGCGAGTCCCCCCTGACCACTTCGGTGTCGGCCTCGAACTCGAAGCACACCCGGTTGTTCCTCCTGAGGAGGTCGATCTTCCTCCCTTCGCCCGCCCCGTGGAAGTAGAGGCTGCTCCCGTCGTACCCGAAGCACAGCGGCACGATGTAGGCCACCCCGTCGTCGCACAGGCCGAGCCTGCACACCTGCGAGTGCGTGATGACGGAGTCGATGTCCTCCCGCCCGGAGATCTCCTTGTCCTTTCTTCTCATGGCGCTCCTTTCTCCAACCTGTCAGATGCCGGACCCCGGTTTGCCGGCTTCGTCGTCCTTTTCCCCGCTTCCCGGGAGATACATGACGCACTCCGAGGTCCTGCCGTTGATCTTCATGACCATGGGCTCCCCGAGCCTCACATGCTTGAGGAACGCCGTTTCGCCCACCACGGGCAGCGCGCCGAGCAGGCCCCAGTCGAGGAAGTCCGGCGACCCCTC
>JAKLDU010000168.1 GCA_022703355.1 Deltaproteobacteria bacterium
TGGTGGATAGCCTGCTGTGCTTCGCCCGGCGGGTGCCGGCCACCACACGCGCGCGCGTCTGCCTGGACGAGGTGGTGGAGCAGGCGCTTTTCCTGGCGCGCCTGCACCCCAGGGCCCGCGAGGTGGAGGTGCGCGTGGAGTCCGACGGCCCGGCGCCGGTGGTGCTCGGGCAGGCGGGGTTGCTCCAGCAGGTCGTGGTGAACCTGGTGAACAACGCCCAGCACGCCTCTCGCGCCGGTCAGACCGTATGCGTGGGCCTCCGCCGGGATGGGGACCAGGCCGTGCTGGAGGTCAGCGACGCGGGCGTTGGAATCCCCGCCGACCGCCTGACCAACCTCTTCGAGCCCTTCTACACGACCAAGGAGCCGGGCGAGGGCACGGGCCTGGGCCTGAGCATCTGCTACGGCATCATCCAGGAGCACGGCGGGGCCATCGACGTGCGCAGCCTGGTGGGCCAGGGAACGGTGGTCACCGTCCGGCTGCCGCTGGCCGGCGACGGCCCCGAGGAGGCGCCATGAGCGCGGAGCGGAACGGCGGCGCGGAGTCCCCCCTGCGGGTCCTGGTGGTGGACGACGAGCCCTTCATGCTGCAGGCCTGGCGGAAGATCCTGGCGGCCCACCCCTGCGAGGTGCGCACCCTGGCCGAACCGTCCGACGCACTCACGCAGGTTGAGGCCTGGACGCCCGAGGTGACCGTCCTGGATCTGCGCATGCCGAAGGTATCGGGCCTGGATCTCCTCCAGGAGATCCGCCGCCGGGACCTGCCCACCGAGGTGGTCATGATGAC
>JAKLDU010000169.1 GCA_022703355.1 Deltaproteobacteria bacterium
AATGTATTCGTCGACAGAAATGAAAGTATTTAAGGCTGGTAGTGGGGGCATGGCGCAATCCTCGTGGCGGGCATGGCGCAAGTGTAGCAGTCTCGCCGCGGCGATCAATGCGGTGACGCGCCCGGGCGGCGGTGCTGACGTTTTTTGTCATCTGAAACTGACGTTTTTTGTCAGCAAAAAAGCGTTCGATGTCATAATGAACCGACGGCTCGTGAAATAATTCACGCAAAATGCATGTCGTCCAGGCTGGCACGGCTTGTGCTGAATAGTAGTCAGGTGGCGAACGTTCGACGCCTTTCATTTCGCTTAAGGAGATTCACATGACCCGCATTCAAAAAGGCTTTACCCTCATCGAATTGATGATCGTCGTCGCGATCATCGGTATTCTCGCCGCCATCGCGCTGCCGGCGTATCAGGATTACATGATCCGCACGCGCATCACCGAAGGTTTGGCTCTTGCCGAGACTGCGAAATTGATTATTGCTACGGAAGGATCAGCTTCTCAGGCCGATCTGACCCGCGTCACCACTACTTGGAATGCGCAGGCTGCCGGTACCGGTGCGAACTCCAAGTATGTTAACTCCGTTCTCTTGGACGCTGCTAACACCGGTGTAATTACCATCACCTTTAATGCTGGGACGGTTGGCTTGCAAGCAGCCCAGAACACCATCACGCTGACCCCGTGGGTGCGTAACGCTGCAGCTGGTGCTGGTCAGACGCTGGCTGCGGCAATTGCCGCCGGCAACACGGGTACAGTCGACTGGGGCTGTTCGTCG